>NZ_CP018800.1:1920000-2220000 GCF_002795825.1 Mariprofundus ferrinatatus
ATCCTTTTCTATCAGGGCGACCGAAATACCTTGCAGGGCAAGTTCCCGTGCTGCAGTCGCGCCTGCAGGCCCGGTTCCGACCACGGCGACATCATAGACAGTCATCTCCCCTCCCCTTCAGTCATGGATAGACACGCATTACTATTAGACCATTTCCCGGGAAAACAGAACCCAATACCGCAATGGTTACATAAACAGGTGCAGGGCAACCTTATAGCCGCCTGATATTAGCTGACGGTAAGGTTGATGAATTTGCGCTTGCCGAGCTTGAGCAGGTAGGGCCCGCCAGGCTTCAGCTGATAATCTTTATCAACCACCTTTTCGCCATCAATGGATAGGGCATTCTGTTTGACCATGCGGATCGCCTCGCCGTTTGAGGAGGTCATGCCTGACTGCGTCAATGCCCGGATAATCCAGAGTAGCCCGTTCTCGGATTCCAGTGTTACATCCGGCACATCGTCCGGAATCTCATTGCGGGCGAACTGTGCCTCGAAACCGTTGCGAGCCGTCTCCCCCGCTCCCTCACCGTGAAACCGCTCCACGATGGTGGCAGCCAGCCGCTTCTTGGCCTCCATCGGATGCATTGCTTTAACCTCATCAAGATCTATATCGGTCAGTAGCTCATAGTACTTATACATCAGATCGTCGGAGATACTCATCAACTTACCGAACTGCTCTTTGGCCGGTTCCGCCACACCAACATAGTTGTCCAGCGATTTAGACATCTTGTTGACGCCATCCAGCCCTTCCAGCAGCGGCATGGTCAATATTACCTGCTGCGGCTTGCCGTAAGCATCCTGCAACTGCCGCCCCATCAACAGGTTGAATTTCTGGTCGTTGCCACCCAGCTCGACGTCGGCATCAAGTGCCACCGAGTCATAGCCCTGCACAAGCGGATAGAGGAATTCATGGATAGCGATCGACTGACCGCCCTTATAACGCTTCTCAAAATCATCACGCTCCAGCATGCGTGCGACAGTGGCCTTGCCTGCAATACGGATCAGGTCGGCGGCAGTCAGATTTCCCAGCCACTCGGAGTTGAAGCGCACCTCGGTATGTTTCGGGTCGAGAATCTTGAACACCTGTTCTTTGTAGGTTTCTGCATTAAGCAGCACCTCATCATGGGTCAACGGCGGACGGGTTTCATTCTTGCCGGTTGGATCACCAATCGTGCCGGTAAAGTCGCCGATCAGGAACACAACGGTATGGCCGCAATGCTGGAACTGGCGCAGCTTCTCGATCAGAACGGTATGACCCAGATGCAGGTCTGGCGCAGTCGGATCAAAGCCCGCTTTTACGCGCAGCGGACGCCCCTCTTTGGCGGCCGCCTTAAGCTTCTCCTCCAGACCACCGGCCGGTAAAATCTCCAGCGTACCGCGACTGAGCAATTCCATCTGTTCCTGAACTTTCATACCCACCTCTGATGATTCGGATGCGAATCATGGCAAATTCCAGACGCCACCGCTACCGCAGAGGCCGTATCTTTTCACTTCGTGGATATCGGGCTGGCAACTGACCGAGTGCGTGCTATTCTAACATCATCGCGCAAGAGGGTTTTCGCCAAACTGAGACGAAACCCATATTATATATAATATGCAGATGCCAAAGGAGATTGAGATGAGCACCAAAAGCACCGAAGAACAAATCACTGAAACCGCTGAAGCAGAAGTAAAACTGGAAAAACCCAGCGAAGACTCCTGCAAATCAAGTGGCGCCTGCCGGCCACACACCTCCCTCTACCTCTCTGTGGTTGCCATCCTGCTCGCCGCTTACGCCGCCATTGTCGCTGGTAAGAATCCGGCTGTACCCGACGCCGAGACTCGCATCAGCGGTCTGGAAAGCAGCGTGCAAGGGTTAAGTGACCAGATCGCTGCGCTCGGCAAGGATGTTGAAAGCAATCGCGACAATCTGATCCAGAACCAGCTGAAAAAGGCACTGCTCAACATCCAGGAGGTCAGTGGCCTGGCCAAGGATGAGGCGAAGGCGGCAATCGCTGAAGCTGAGAAGATTCTATCTGGCCTGACATCGGCCGCAGCCACTCCGGCCCCTGAACCTGAAGCTGCCCCTGCTGAAGAGCCTGCTGCCGAAGCTGCCCCTGAAACTGCAGTCGAAACTCCCGCAGAGGAACCTGCCTCTACAGAAGCAATCCCCGCTGAGTCAGCAACACCTTCTGCCGAAGCTCCAGCCGCCGATCCTGAGACGACTGCCCCGGCCACGCCTGAAGCTCAGGCATTTTAAGAGGGAATCTGCGGCAGCCTGAAAGCAGCAACCATGAGAACAGACCATCAGCTCTTTATCGGTATCATGTCCGGCACCTCTGCCGACGGCATTGATATTGCAATTGCCCGCATGGATCATTTGCCGGGTAGTCGCATGGAACTGATCCAGTTCTCAGAGTACCCCATGCCGGAGAAACTGCGCGAGCCGATTCTCCGGCTCGCGGCTCCCGGCCTGAACGAGATCGAACGCATGGGCGAACTTGATCGCGCACTCGGCCACGCTTATGCCGACACGGTGCTGGCCGCGCTACACGGTGTCGGGCTGAAACCTGCGGATATCGCAGTCATCGGCCTGCATGGGCAGACCATCCGCCACCACCCGCGTGCTGAATACCCGTATACCGTTCAGATCGGTTGTGCCGCCACAGTAGCCGAGCGAACGGGCATCACCACCGTCTCCGATTTCCGCAGCCGTGATATTGCTGCAGGCGGTGAAGGTGCACCGCTGGTTCCTTTCTCTCACCACCACCTCTTTGCCCATGAACGTAAAAACATCGCCGTGGTCAATATTGGAGGCATCGCCAATGTCACCTGGCTGGGGCTGGACGGTACCATGATCGGTTTTGACACCGGGCCGGGAAACATGATTATGGACGGCCTGATGCTGACGATCAGCGAGGGGCGCAGCGCCTTTGATCATAACGGCGAGCTTGCCGCCAGCGGCACAGTCTGCGATCCACTGCTTGAAAAGCTGATGCAACACCCATTCCTGCAGCGTAAACCTCCCAAATCCACCGGCCGTGAAGAGTTTGGTGAGGATATTGTTAACCTGATTCTTGGCTGGCCGGACATCTCCGATGCCGATCGCATGGCAACGGCCTGCCAATTCACAGCAGATTCGATCGAGAACAGCCTTAACTACATGCCGGTAGAGCCGGCCAGATGGCTTGTCTGCGGCGGCGGGGTTAGAAACGGGCATCTGATGAGCCTTCTGAAAAGGCAGCTTGCCCCTGCCCGGGTGACCACAACCGACGTGGAGGATATTCCACCCCAGGCGGTCGAAGCACTCTGTTTTGCCATCCTTGCACGCCAGACCCTGATGGGGGAACCCAATACGCTCTGCGAGGTAACCGGTGCCGCCCATGCCGTATGCGGCGGCCAGATTACACCAGGCAAGAACTGGCAGGAACTTTTGCAAGCCATCCCTGCATGGATCCGGTAACCCACGCCATTTCCGGGGCAGCACTTGCCCGTGCCATCCCCAAACATCACCTGCCGCCACTGCAGCTTATCTTCCTCATCCTTCTCACCATGGCACCGGATGCCGACATCGTGCTTCGCCTCTTCTCTGAGACAACCTACCTGCTGCACCACAGAGGCCTGACCCACTCCATTCTGCTGATACCACTCTGGGCCTGGCTGATCTTCACCCTCTCATCCCGGCGCATCAGGGAGAACCCTTCTATGCCCTGGTTGATAGGAGCGGCCCTATCAATGCACATCTTCCTCGACCTGATCACCACCTTCGGCACGATGATCATGGCACCCCTTAGTGACTGGCGCGCCAGCCTCGACCTTGTGTTTATCATCGACCCCTTCTTCAGCGCACTGATACTGATACCGCTGCTGCTGGGGCTGATCTGGAAAGGGCAGAAGCGAAAAATGGGGATTCTCAGTCTTCTGCTGATGTGCGGCTATCTGGCACTTACCTACAGTAACCAGCAACAGGCGATCAACCTGACACGCAACGCGCATCCGGATGCGGCAAGTTATAACGCCATGCCACTCGCATTCTCTCCGTACCACTGGCAGCTGATCGCCATCTATCCGGATCGCTACGCCCGTGCCTCCGTCAATCTGAAACCCGGATTTTCCGGCAGCCGCACTCTTGTCGACGAATCATTCGCCAATGGCATGATTTCAACATCAATGAGCAGCCCGGACCATATTGAGTGGCAGGAGTTACCGGCGATGCAGTCGGTCGCAGGATGGGATGCGCTGCCCGGCACGGAATTTTATGCCTGGTTTTCCAGCTATCCGGTACTGCTTGATAGAGGCGAAGATCATATCGACTTCGGCGATCTGGCCTTCGGCAGCGGAGCTCCGGGAGTTCGTCCCGCCTTCCAGCTGCATATCGATATGTCCGGATCATCTGACGGTAACGGCTCAGCCATGGCCGCCCATGCAGCGGAAAGAACGAAACCACGCGCATGGCTGATCTGGCGCAACAACCGACGCACAGAACTGACGCACGCATCCGTCCCTTTCAGCTGGCTGCATGAGTTTGGTACTGATTAAATAGCTGTCGTGACTTTTGGAGGTCGCCATGAAAAAAACAATACCGCTGCTGTTTGTCGTCCTGCTCCCCATCCCCTTTCACGTTACCGCTGTCGAAATTGGCGGCGTTAATGTGCCTGAATCGGTGCAGGTAGAAAATAATACCCTGCAGCTGAACGGGGCCGGCATCCGCACCAAATTCTTTTTCGATATCTATGTTGCAGCGCTCTACCTCGAAGAGAAGAGCAAGAGCGCCGAAGCAATCCTGGATAGCAAGAGCACGAAACGCATCTCAATGCAGTTCATTTATGGCGAGGTGGAGGCCGAAAAGATGACTGACGGCTGGAACCGGGGCTTTGAGAAACATCACTCAGAGAAAGAGATGGCCGCTCTGCGCGACCGTCTGAACCGGTTCAACAGCTTCTTTGCCGACGCCCATAAGGGCGATCTGATCACTTACGACTTTCTTTCGGACGGCTCAACCGTCACGCAGATCAAGGGTGAAACAAAAGGAACGATTCCCGGATTCGATTTCCAGAAAGCCCTCATATCCGTCTGGCTCGGTTCAAAACCCGCCGACAAAAACCTGAAACAGGCCCTCTTGAGTCACTAGTTAAACAACGTTTAGCCCAAAACCGAATATTCAAAGACAAGAACGTATATGGCTGCCAGCGTCGCTACCTAAAGCGTCCTTAAAACATCTCGCCAGCTAATGATTCCAACAGGCCTGCGCTCACCATCAACAACAGGTATACAGGAGATGTTGTGCTTGTTGAAAATTTCAATGGCATCATAAATCGTCGCATCTGGCCCTAAAGTAACAGGCTTTCTGCTCATGATCAGGTGCGCTCGTTTATTGAGTATGGCTGCATCTCCGGCCGATTCAAATGCAGTTCCAACCCCGGGACTTAAGATCTTCAGCAGATCCCTGTCAGAGATCACGCCAAACAACCGTTCTTTTTCAACCACGAGCAGGTGATGGAATTTTGAAGTGTCAAAAATCATTTTGACTTTTCTCAGCGAATCATACGCATCGACTACGACAACATTTTTGCTCATGATTGCTTCTACGTTCATGACTCCCTCAATCTGCTGTAAGCTGGCGATTCGCGCACCTGGATGTTTCGCGTCTTATCTTCCCACATACTTCCGCAGGTCTCAATAGGGATGAGCAATACAAGCCCTGCCCCACCCCAACAGATCGACAACATTTGAGAAGCTGTCTTCCAGCGGAGCATGAATCGTGATCTGTTCACCGGTTTCGGGATGGGGGAAATTGAGACTTGTTGCAGCAAGAAGAAGGCGGCGGCAGTTAAAGTGGTTGCGAAAAAAGGTGTTCTGCCTGCCGTCGCCGTGGGTCGTATCGCCGACAATGGGATGGAAAATGTGCTTCATGTGTCGGCGAATCTGGTGCTTGCGGCCGGTTTTGGGGGTTATGGATAACAGAGAATAGCGAGCTGTATCGTATCGCCCGACGGCATTAGGCAGCTCCACTGTCGCCAGCCGGCAGTATTGCGTGACTGCATCCTGCGCTGGTTTATTGGAGTCCGCTTTTTGATCACTCTTTTTATCGAGTTCCTCTTTCAGAGGATAGTCGATGATGCCCTGCTCTTCCGTATAGCCACGGACCACCGCCAGATACTCCTTACTTACCATTCCGGCACAGAACAAGTCGCCCACTTTGCGAGCTGTTTCAGAATTCAGGGCAAAAAGAAGAACACCCGAGGTGGGTTTATCCAGCCGGTGCAGCGGCCAGACATGCTGGCCGATCTGATCGCGCACCATCTGCATCGCAAAACGGGTTTCGTGTTTGTCGATCATTGAGCGATGTACGAGAAGGCCGGCCGGCTTGTTGATCGCAATAAGCCACTCATCCCGGTAGAGGATATCCAGCATTTCTGTTAAGGACTCAACGTGAAGCGGTATTGATTGTCGGGGTGATGCCGTTCGGAAAGAAGACCCACATGCGCCCCTGCTGCTTCATGCTGCCGGCATATTTACCGGCCTCCTCGCCAAAGCCCCAGAAGAAGTCGCCGCGGATTGTGCCTTTGATCGCACCACCCACATCCTGCGCCAGCATCAACCGGTTTAGCGGCTTATCCGAACCAGGCCATGTGGTGGAAAGGTATACAGGCATGCCCAGTGGAATGGTGCGGCGATCGACAGCCATGCTATAGCCGGCCGTTAGCGGAACACCCATGGCGCCAACTGCCGAACTGAGTGATTCCGGCATTTCGCGAAAAAAGACATAACTGGGATTGTGATAGAGCAACTCTTTCAATCGAGCAGGGTTGTCGACACCCCACTGGCGAATGCGCTGCATCGAGGCCTGATGGACAGTCATCTCCCCCATCTCTACCAGTCGCTTGCCGATAGAGTTGTAGGGGTGGCCGTTCTGATTGGCATAACCGAGCTTAACGATAGAGCCATCCGGCATCTGTACGCGGCCGGAACCCTGCACCTGAAGAAAGAAAAGACCTATCTCATCATCAACCCAGAGAATCTCCTTACCGGCCGGAGGATGCTCGCTGTCGATGGCTGCGCGATCATGGTACGGCACCACGCGCTTACCTTCTACGCGGCCGCGAAGCCGCTTTCCCTTCAGCTCGGGATAGAGTTCGGCAAGGTCGATGATCAACAGATCGTCCGGCTCGCCATAAATAGGGAACCGGAAACGCCCGGTTTTCTCGCGGCTGCCATAGAGCAGCGGCTCATAGTACCCGGTGATCAACCCATGATCGCTTCCATCGCCATTCTTCAGCTGCCACGGTGTAAAATGACTCTCGAAAAAGGTGCGAACTGCATCATTATTGTCGATATCGAGTAGCCCAGCCTCAGCGCAGATCTGCTGCCACTGTTCCCTGCGCTTCAGTGATACACACCCAGCCCTGAGTGCCTCAAGTGAAGACACCAGTGCAACCTGACCCCACTCAGGAAGTGTTCGCCAGTCGCTTTTGATATAAGCAGGCTGCTGTTCAACTTTTTCAGGTGCTTTCTCCACCCTCTTGGAGGGACAGGCCGTCAACAGCAGGGCAAGCACCGGCATCAGCCAGAAAGAAGATATCTTCATTGTCATCTTGCGGCCAAATCTGACACAGATGACCATATCTGCTCAATCATTGGCCAGCACCCTCCCTTCACCATGCCAGGGGGCGACCTTGAACAGCAGCAACATGCCGGGCACTGCCAGAGCTGCGCAGAGCAGGAAGAAGTCAGTCCAGCCGAATGTTTCTACCAGCCAGCCTACACCGGCATTGATAAAAGTGCGTGGCACGGCAGCGAGGCTCGTGAAGAGGGCAAACTGCGTTGCCGTGTAAGCGGGATGGGTGGAGCGGGCAATAAATGCCACAAACGCGGCTGTGCCAACGCCAACACCGAACGCCTCCATACCGATTACTATAGCGAGACTGGTAAGCTCTACCGCTCCGATTGTGGCCTGAGCCCCCAGAGATGCGAGCCAGGCAAAGCCGAAGATCGTGCCAAGCTGTACAAAGCCGAAAACCCAGAGAGCCCGGTTTATGCCGATTTTCACCATCCAGAGGCCACCCAACAGCCCACCGATAACAGAGGGCCAGAGGCCTGCATTCTTGGCAATCAGGCCGATATCGGTTTTCGAATATCCCATATCAAGATAAAACGGTGTGGCAAGTGCAGTACACATGCTGTCACCGAGTTTGTATAAAAAGATAAAGAGAAGAACTGTCACAGCACTCTGCCAGCCGGCACGACCTATGAACTCATAAAATGGTTCGGTGACCGCCTCTTTCAGCGTTTTAGGAACCACCGCAATATCCGGCTCCTTGACCAGCAGGCTCATCACCATGCCCGGCAACATGAACAGTGCTGTAATGATGAACACCGTACTCCAGGCCAGATGATCGGCAAGAATCAGGGAGAGTGACCCCGGCACCAGTCCCGCCACCCGATAGGCATTGATGTGTACCGAGTTGCCGAGTCCAAGTTCGATATCGGCAAGGATCTCGCGCCTATAGGCATCGAGCGCGATATCCTGTGTGGCGGAAAGCAGTGCCAACAAGGTACAGAAGAGGGCGATCATCGAAAGATCTGTCTGTGGCGAGAATCCCCCCATGGCTGCAATCACGAACAGAAGAAGAGTCTGGGTGATCAGCATCCAGCCCCGGCGGCGCCCCAGCACAGGCACGACATAGCGGTCCAGCAGCGGTGACCAGATAAACTTCCATGTGTAAGGGAACTGGATCAGTGCAAACAGGCCGATGGTGGTCAAATCCACCTGCTCACTCCGCAGCCATGCGGGAACCAGATTGATCAACAGGTAGAGCGGCAGGCCTGAGGCAAAACCGGTAAATATGCAGATGAGCATGTTACGGGTGAACAGCTGTTGAAAAACGCTCATTGAGTAATCAGGTGCCCCTCTGCCGTGTTCTGTTCAGATTACCAGAAGATAACGGGGCTTGCTGTCATAATCCATCAGCAGAGTTGACGATACCCTGCCTGCCTGAAGAAGGCCTATATGATAGTAATCAGAATGTGATTGATATTCAGGGAATCAGCGGGCCGTCAAGGAATGCAAGGTCATCCCATACCGCAGATGGACGCCCTTCCGCATCCCGGAACTTGAGATTCTGTCGCCTCGGTACCAGACGGCGCGCGCGACCGAAACTATCCTCCTGCACATCGCAGGCAATATCAGCGGAGATAATTAGCAGCCCCTCTTCGTGCAGCAGGTCGGTCACTTCGTACTGTTCATCAAGATAACGTACCGGCCGCCCGATCAGACCAACCATCTCTTTGTGATCATCGATCATCATCTGCAAAAGGTGAATATTCATGACCATTCTCCTGTTCCAAGGACATCTACAGGATAGAAAAGCGCTCCTGCCGAGTCAATCTCGGGCATCATAGCGCTATCGGGTGAAAATCAGGTGAAAGTTGACCGGCACGACACGGGCAATGCCTGGAAGGTTTGCCACCTGACGCAACGCCTCAATGCCTCCCTCCATTTCAAAATCGCCCGCTTTCACAATCACCGGCTGACGACTGGCCACCAGCAGCCGCTCATCCCCCAGCTTTACCACATCCACTTCGGCAGCAAGTGTCTGCCTGACACCATGCAGGTTCAGGGCCAATGGAAGCGTAGCGGAGATACGCTCACCCGCCTTCAAATTGTCGTATGCAATGGCTGACAGATCGGCTTTGATGGATGCCGAACTGAAACGGGCCACCTCAAACAGCATTGATCGCATTCGCTCATTGCGGATATCAATGCCGGATTCAATCGATGCGAGATCGATCAGAAGAAAGCCAGCCTTGCCTTCTATAGAGCCGGATAAAGCCGTGAAATGGTGCACTTCGGCAACACTCTCCTTCTTAACCGATACAAAATTGATGTCGGAAGCGGTTCCATCCAGTTTCATGGAGCCCGCCCACAGCGTCGCCGGCAACATCATCAAAGCCAGCAGCATTATATATCTCATATTAACTCCTGTTACGGTTTCAGATCTGGAAAATATGCCCGCAAAGATAAATCAGGTTTATGAACCATTCATGAATCATACCAATCCTTCTGCCTCCCTGCGGTGGAGCCTGCCATTTTTTCAGTTACACTTGCTGATTAGAAGGAGATGCGCATGCAAGATATCTGGATCGAGCTGACCACCACCACATTCCTGGAAATTCCATTGTCTCGCTGGATGCTGACTGCCGTTGCTCTGTTTATCACTGTTGTCGGCCAACGACTTGTACTTTCGGCATTCCGTGTTCTGGCACAGCGCCTTGCGCTGAAAACCACCACCAAACTGGATGATGTCCTTTTAAATGCCGCTGAACGCCCTGTCAGCCTTCTGGTTCTCGTAATCGGCATTCTTGTCGCCGTTCACCTGCTCAGCCCTCCGGCCGAAATCTTCCCGCTTGTCGAACTTGCCAATAACGTCGGCCGGGTTGTCTCCATTGTCATTGGCTCCTGGTTTGTCTGGCGTCTGGTTGACGGGTTATCTGCCTACTTCACGGAGCGGGCCAAGGAGACCGCCTCTTCACTGGACGATCAGCTGGTGCCGTTTATCGGAAAGACGATGAAGATTTTCCTCGTCCTGACTGCCGTGCTGATGGTGGCTCAGAACATGGGTTACTCGATCTCCGGCCTTCTCGCATCGCTCGGTATCGGTGGCATAGCTGTCGCAATGGCCGCCAAGGATACGATCGCCAACGTATTCGGTTCAATCATGATTCTGGTTGATCGCCCTTTTACGGTCGGCGACTGGATCAAGGCATCAGAGTTCGAGGGTGTGGTTGAGGAGGTGGGGTTCCGCTCCACCAAAATCCGTACGTTTGAAAAGACGCTGGTCAATGTCCCCAATTCATCGCTTGCCAATATGGTGATCGATAACATCGATGCCCGCCATGTGCGTCGCATCAAGATGCGCATTGGCCTGACCTACAGCACCACCCCTAAGCAGATGGATCAGGCTATCAAAGGCATCGAAACGATTTTGAAGAATCACCCGGGTGTTGATCAGGAGTATATGCTGGTGAAATTCGACGAATTTGCCGACTCCTCCCTCTCCATATTCCTCTACTACTTCTCCGCCAGCAAAGTATGGGAGGAGTACCTGCAGGTCCGCCAAGAGGTGAACATGCAGATCATGGAGCTGCTTGAAAGCATGGAACTGGAGTTTGCCTTCCCGAGCCGTACCGTTTACCTGCATCAGGAAGGGCCTGTTGCGTAACCTGCAGGTTGTAGCCTGGCCCCAGGCTCTACTGACCTGCAAACACTTTGACCCGATGTTCCGAGTGGTGCGCAAATGATTGTATCGGCAGCCTGTAGCTCCATAATTGCCGCATGAGAAAACCTGTAGTAGAGGCATACACTGATGGCGCCTGTTCTGGCAATCCGGGACCCGGTGGCTGGGGTGTTTTGCTACGCATGGGCAAGCATGAGAAAGAGTTAAAGGGCGGCGAAGCGGCAACCACCAATCAGCAGATGGAGCTCCAGGCGGCAGTAGAAGCGCTGAAAGCACTTACCAAGCCATGCCGCATCACCATCCACTCCGACTCCAAGTATGTCGTGCAGGGAATGAATGAGTGGATCCACAACTGGAAAAAGAAGGGGTGGAAAACTGCCGGTAAAAAGCCGGTTTCAAACCTTGAGCGCTGGCAGGAGCTGGATACGCTGGCCGCCAAACATGAAGTAACCTGGCAGTGGGTCAAGGGACATTCAGGACACCCGGAAAACGAACGTGCTGATGAGCTGGCGCGTCAGGGCATTCCTGTCGGCTGAGTCTCGTCTTTAGCAGGCTCGTCTTCGATTGATGCCGGTTTCGGGTCAAGGTCAACCAGCTTCAGGGTGACCGGCAGAGAACCTTTCATCAGCTCATCCGCTGAAAGCAGCACCGGTTCAAGCCCCCCATATCGCATAAATGCGTAATAGTTTCCTGACTCAAGCTCTTCAATAATGGCGGTTTTCTCCCCCGGCTTGCTGTAGAGACCTGAACGCAGTTTGCAGCAGAGTCTAAAGTTCTCGTTGGGAATTCCGCGGGCATTATAGGACTTGAAGTTAGCCTCGGTGAGCTTTGACTCCTCGCCACCGACCTTGAAGCGCATCCACACATCTCTTCTGTCAGGCATGGGCTGAGCCTGGGGAATCTCTCCCGTAGAGAGAAACCTGATAGCAACGGGGTTCTCATCAAACTGCTTCGCCAGAGTATGATGATCTCCCTTCATCTCAAGGTTACTCGCCCATGGGAGATAGGCCGAAGAGGTGGAGACCACCAGGTCGGCCTGTAGCAGCGACTCTTTGGCGGCATAGAGATTCAGCACTTCAACGCCATCGAGCTCACTGCCCATCAGGCTGTTCAGCTGCCAGAGAAAGTCACTTCCCGGCTTGATCTCAGTCGCCTGAATATTCCCTTCGGGAGCCATGCCTCCGACGCTGACCAGCACCTGAGCCAGGTTTGTGCCGAAGTGCGGCGTTGCAAGGAATAGCACCCGCCTTACCGGATGGCTGGCATGGTGCGACAGGTATTGTCGAACCAGCAATCCGCCCATGCTATGGGCCACGATATCGACTTCTGGGTACGGGGCAAGATAGCGGTCGAGCTGCTCCTCAAGCACTTCAAGCGGAGGATAGCGGTTGGCAAAAAAGCCCGTGCGGTAGGTAAACAGGATGATGTCACGGCCCAACCTCTGTTCCAGCTCAAGCAATTTCTCGGGAACAGGCCAGGTAAACTCTCCGCCATTCCAGCCATGTACCAGCACCAGCGGAGGTGCATCTGGGTATGAGGTCTGGAAAAGCACCTCGCTCTTTTCCCATACGCTCCACAAATCTTCTACGACCTGTCGGTCAGACTTCGTGGCACATGCTGAAAGCAGCAGTGACAGCATCACGATGATAAACCTGTTAAATAAACGGCCGTTACAAAGCATGTTCATAATTATTCCCGATAATAGCTTCAGTGCCAACCTCAGGCTTGGCAACTGCGCCCGGCTGTGGTCGGATTAACGATATGAAAATGTTCTTCGATTTTTTACCCGTATTGCTCTTCTTCATCGCTTACAAGATGTACGATATCTATCTCGCAACCGGCGTTCTGATTGCCGCCTCTTTCGTCCAGACCGTTGGCCACCGCGTGATCAGGGGACACTTTGAAAAGGCTCACGTAATTACGCTCGCACTCGTGGCGCTTTTCGGCGGCCTGACCATCGCCCTTCAGGACGATCTCTTCATCAAGTGGAAACCGACTGCAATTAACTGGCTATTCGCCGTTGTGTTTATCGGTTCGCAATTTATCGGGGAGAAAACCATCATCGAGCGCATGATGGGCGGAAATTTATCCCTTCCGCGCATGGTTTGGATGAAGCTGAATGTAGCATGGGCGATCTTCTTTATCATTCTCGGAGCCCTGAATATCTATGTTGCCTTCTCGTTTGATACTGACACATGGGTAAACTTCAAACTCTTCGGCCTCATGGGACTTACCTTCCTGTTCATTATCGCCCAGAGCCTTTTCCTCGTTCCCCACCTTAAGGATTCGCAAACAGAGGATAATGACTCAACAACCAGCTAACTGAACAGCTGCCACCGACAAAGACACGCTTTAGTGGGAACCTGTTGATTCATTATCGGTCGACTCTGTGAATAATGAAAAGCAGCAGGTTGAAATTCATAACGCTTACCCAGAGAAGGTCTAAACGGGCAACGAACTCAACGTGACGGCGGGTTAGGAAGCTCATTTCTTCGCTGAACCTTCCCTCGGCGATAGCTTGCTTTTTTGCTGTCTCTATCACATCAACGGAACGATTCCCATCTGGCTGCAGTTCCGGCATAAAGTCAGATGGATTCGTACCGATCAGTTCACTCTTATTACTAAGTTGCAGTAATTTCAGTGCGGCCGGATTACAGTCAACATAACCGGACATGTCGTACACGAGAATTGCGTAGGGTGAAGCGTTAAAATAAGCCAAATATTTTAGTTTATCCAATATATGACCAAGTGAATCCTCTCTTCTGGCTCGTTCAGTCTCAGCCAGATGCCTCAGATCAAGTTCGATGATCTCCTTAAGCAACTCCATAAGTTCCACATTATCTCTGGCCTTGGGATTATCCTTCCTGTCCAGTATACACACTGTTCCAAACGGTTCCCCGTCAGGCCATTCGATCGGCAATCCAAGATAACACACCATTCCCAGCTTGATATCCGGATTATGATCCCACTCAGGGGATTTCATGGCATCAGGTACATGCAGCTGTTCATGGGTGGCCATCACCGTTTCACAGTAGAGCCCTGTATCCAGACTGGCTCTCTCACCAGATTCATAAGGATTGCCTGCTGAGTTACTTGAAACAAACACCTCAATTTCAGGCGGAATGACACGCATAATCAATGCTGCAGGAAAACCGGAAGATTTCGCCAGAATATCGGTAAGCTTCTGCCACTTGCTGCGCAGAAAATCAGGTACTTCAGGTTTGCTCGGATAAGACATCGCTACCCCTATGTCTGTATTATAGCATACCAGTTCGGGGTTAGGTTTAAGTCTTGTAGCAATCGTATTGCACCTTGTCGACAAGCAACCCGTTATAGCCATTCAAAGATAGTCAGAGTGCAACGGCGAGAGTATCAGCCGGTGGCGGCAGATATATTCGTAGCGGAGAATCAAGAAGGACTGTAACGGATACCTGTTACCAACCGGAATGAGACATTCGAGCCGATATCCAGGGGATAAAATAAAAAGGCCCCGCAATGCGGAGCCTTTATGATAGTGCTTGGCTGGGAAAGCTTACGCTTCTGCAGCCTCACCGGTAGAAGTTTCGATGGTGTCGACCAGCTCGATGATAGCCATCGGGGAAGCATCACCAGCGCGGAAGCCGGTCTTCACGATACGGGTATAACCACCGGCACGGTCGGAGCAGGCAGCCGCAACATCACCGAAAAGACGATCAACGATCGGACGGTAACGCAGCTTTGAAAGCGCCTGACGGCGGGCATGCAGATCGCCACGCTTGGCCAGAGTGATCAGTTTCTCTGCATATGGACGCAGGGCACGCGCCTTGGCTTCAGTTGTTTCAATGCGGCCATGGGTCAGCAGTGCAGTTGCCAGATTAGCCATCAGCGCACGGCGATGTCCGGTAGGCAGGCCCAAAGAACCATGATGTTTACGATGTCTCATCTCTCGTATCCTCTATTAAATCTATCGATCGATTCAGCTGTCGAGCGAATCGTTGGCATCCTGGGGTGGCCAGTTTTCCAGCTTCATTCCCAGTTCAAGGCCCATGTTTTCAAGTACTTCTTTGATCTCGTTCAGCGATTTGCGGCCGAAGTTCGGTGTGCGCAGCATCTCCTGCTCGCTGCGCTGAACCAGGTCACCTACGCGGAACACGTCATCCGACTTCAGGCAGTTCATGGAACGTACTGAAAGGTCAAGGTGCTCAATCGGTTGTGCAAGCAGATCATCAAGGCCGTCGTCTGCAGCTTCTGCAGGTGCAGCCTTGTCGATTGCAGAGAAGTCAACGAATACAGCCAGCTGCTGCTCAAGAATAGCTGCTGCTGCATTGATCGCCTCTTCCGGCGTCAATGATCCGTTGGTTTCAATCTCCATGATCAGCTTATCATAGTCGGTACGCTGACCAACTCGGGCACCCTCAACACGGGTTGCAACACGGCGGATCGGAGAGTAGGAGGCGTCAATCAGCAGTGAGCCGACAGCACGTTCATCAACTTCACGCTCTGATGCCGGATCATAACCACGACCCTTTTCCACCTTTCCTTCGCACTTCAGTCGACCATCGTCATTCAGGTGAGCAATCACCAGTTCAGGATTCAGAACCATAACACCTGCAGGGCACTGGATATCCGCAGCAGTCACAATGGCAGGACCCTTGATGTCGAGGGAAATGTTAACGGTATCGTCACTTTCCATACGGATATCGAGCTCTTTCAGAGTCAGGATGATATCCATTACATCTTCACGAACACCCTTAATGGTGTCGTACTCGTGAGTCACACCATCAAAAATGACGGACGTAACGGCAGCTCCAGGAAGAGATGAGAGCAGCATGCGACGCAGGCTGTTACCGATTGTGGTACCATAACCACGCTCGAGTGGCTCAAACTCGATCTTGGCAGAACGGCCGGCTACTTTCTCTTCAATAGTGATATTACGTGGATTGATCAACTGCATCTGACGGCCCTCAGTGATTACTTGGAATAAAGTTCGACAATCAGCTGCTCACGGATACCCGCATCAAGCTGATCGCGAGCTGGCAGTTCACGGAATGTTCCCTGACGGCTAGGAAGATCAACGTCCATCCACTCAGCAGTGCCACGGCTACCAGCAGCTTCAGCAGCAGCGTTTACACGCAGGTGCTCCTTGGCAGCGTCAGCCAGCTCCAAGCGGGCACCCAAAGGCACACGAATAGAAGGAATGTTTGCAACGTGTCCGTTGAGCTTGACCAGATTATGACGAACAATCTGACGCGCCTCAGTACGTGATGAAGCCAGCCCCATGCGATAGACGACATTGTCCAGACGGGACTCGATCAGCTGCAGCAGGTTCAGACCTGTTACACCAGGCATGCGGTCAGCATCCTTGAAGTAGCTGCGGAACTGCTTTTCCTGCAGGCCGTAGATACGCTTAACTTTCTGTTTTTCGCGAAGCTGCAGACCATAGTCGGAGACCTTGGAGCGACGGTTCTGACCGTGCATACCAGGTGCATATGGACGACGCTCGATCGGACACTTGTCCGAGTAGCATTTACCACCCTTAAGATACAGCTTCTCGCCTTCACGCCTGCACAGGCGGCATTTGGCTTCCAGATAACGTGCCATGAATAATACTCCTAAACGCGGCGCCGCTTAGGCGGGCGGCATCCATTATGTGGAATTGGGGTAACATCGCGAATCGATGTAACATTGATACCAACGGCAGAGATTGCACGCAGTGCAGACTCGCGGCCGTTGCCTGGTCCACGAACCAGAACTGAACAGTTCTTTACGCCATGATCCATCGCCTTACGTGCAGCATCTTCTGCAGCAACCTGAGCGGCGAACGGTGTGCTCTTACGTGAACCCTTGAAGCCAGCGCCACCACTGGTTGCCCAGCAGATGGAGTTACCCGCTTCATCGGTAAAGGTAATGATTGTGTTGTTAAAGCTAGCCTTGATATGAGCCACAGCGTTGGCAACGTTCTTGCGAACGCGTTTCTTGCCAACGGGAGCCTTAGCAGCTTTTCCTTTTTTAGGTGCAGCCATCGTTTATCCCCTTACTTCTTCTTGCCGGCTACTGTACGGCGCGGACCTTTGCGCGTACGGGCATTGGTTTTGCTTCGCTGACCACGAACGGGCAGCCCCTTGCGGTGACGAAGGCCACGATAGCATCCAAGGTCTGTAAGACGCTTGATGTTCATGGTCACTTCACGACGCAGGTCGCCCTCAACCGTGAACTCTGCATCAATTACAGTACGGATCTTGGCGACGTCATCATCACTCAAATCTTTCACTCGCGTGTCAGCGTCGAT
The DNA here is from genome assembly GCF_002795825.1 of Mariprofundus ferrinatatus. Lineage (NCBI taxonomy): Bacteria > Pseudomonadati > Pseudomonadota > Candidatius Mariprofundia > Mariprofundales > Mariprofundaceae > Mariprofundus > Mariprofundus ferrinatatus. Next base: position 1,937,484 of record NZ_CP018800.1, read on the forward strand.
CCCTGCCTTGGCGAGGATCTCCCTTGAGCTGGTCGACCCAATACCAAAGATATAGGTGAGCGCTACTTCAATACGCTTCTGAGTCGGAATATTTACACCCGAAATACGAGCCACTTCTTGCCTCCTTAGGCCTTAAGAAAAAGGGCGCGAACCATAGCCATTCGGCTTGCCTCGCGCAACTGCCTTAACCCTGACGCTGTTTATGACGTGCGTTCTCGCAAATAATGCGGACTACGCCTTTACGACGAATCACACGACACTTGTTACACATTTTCTTGACTGATGCACGGACTTTCACGCCTGCACCTCCTCAAATTCTGCATTAACCGGTAACCCGGTTATTTTTACCGTTACCGGTTATTTTTCGCGGTAGCTGATACGACCACGTGACAGGTCGTATGGAGAGATCTCCACCGTTACCTTGTCGCCAGGAAGAATACGGATGTAGTACTTCCTCATTTTGCCGGAGATGGTGCACAACAGTTCGTGTCCGTTCTCAAGCTTTACTTTGAACATGGCGTTAGGAAGTTTCTCAACCACTTCCCCTGACATTTCAATAATATCTTCTTTCGCCATATTTTAGTTCTCTACCACCTGTTTCAGCACGGCATACACCGCACCCATCTCCCCGGACGCATCGATCTTACTGAAGCCCGCTCTCTCCTGATAGAAACTCAGTAGAGGCGAGGTCTGCTCACGATACACTTCCAAACGGTGAGCAATCACATCTTCCCGATCATCATCCCTCTGGTACAGCTCACCACCGCAGCGGTCGCACTGGCCCGATTTTTGGGGCGGTGAATACTGCCTATGAAATCCAAAACCGCAAGCCCTGCAGATCAATCTCCCGCACAGCCGTTCCAGCAGGTTTTCTTCAGGCGCATCCATGAATACAACATTGTCGACGGTGATGCCATGTCTGGCCAGCATCTCGTCCAGCGCCTTGGCCTGTGGCACATTGCGCGGAAATCCGTCGAGCAGGAAGCCGTCTGCCGCATCACGCATGATCTTCTCTTCGATCATCGCAACGACAACATCATCCGGAACCAGTTTTCCGGCATCCATGAAAGCCTTCGCTTTCAAGCCGGCATCGGTGCCATCACGTACAGCTGCACGAAGAATGTCGCCCATAGCCAGATGCTGGATCCCCTCTTCCGAGGCGAGCTTTTCACCCTGCGTGCCTTTACCAACACCCGGGGGGCCAAAAAGAATCAGGTTCATTACTTGCCGGTTTTCAGACGAGCTTTTTTCATCAGCCCCTCATACTGATGACTCATCAGATGGGACTGAATCTGGCCCATGGTGTCCATGGTCACGACCACGACAATCAGAAGGCTTGTACCACCGAAGTAGAATGGCACTGAGAGGTTTGCAATCAGCCACTCAGGAAGCAGACAGACCAGAGCGACATAAGCAGCTCCGACGACAGTAATACGAGTCAGAACAGAATCCACATACTCGGCAGTTTTCTGACCCGGACGAATACCGGGAATGAAACCGCCATTCTTCTTCAGGTTGTCAGCGGTATCCTTAGGGTTAAAGACAATCGCAGTGTAGAAGAAGCAGAAAAACACAATCAATCCGGTAAACATAGCCATATAGAGCCACGCACCAGGAGAAAGAATCGCGGAGATATCCCCCAGCCATTCGAACCCTTCAGCACCCTTGGTAAACTGCGCAAAAGTAGCAGGCAGCAGGATCAATGAAGATGCGAAGATCGGCGGGATCACGCCAGCAGTATTCACTTTAAGCGGCAGGAATGATGCCTTGCCACCATACATGCGGTTGCCCACCTGACGCTTGGCATACTGAATCGGAATACGGCGCTGCGCACGCTCGAACCAGACCACCAGACCGGTTACGGCAAGCGCCATGGCAAACAGCAGCAGCACGGTAAAGGCGGTATATTCGCCGGTTCTAGCCAGTTCAAGTGTGCCGCCGATTGCAGACGGAAGACCTGCAGCAATACCGGCAAAGATGATCAGCGAAATGCCGTTTCCGATGCCTCGCTCGGTAATCTGCTCACCCAGCCACATCAGGAACATGGTGCCGGTCACCAGTGTGACCACCGTCATGCCACGGAACGCCAGACCGGGATCGATGACCACGCCCTGACCGCCAACAGAGAACTGCTCAAGGCCGATCGAGATTCCGATCGCCTGGAAAGTGGCAAGCACCAGCGTGAAGTAACGCGTGTATTCGGTGATCTTGCGACGGCCTGCCTCACCCTCTTTCTTGAGCTGTTCAAGCTTGGGTGAAACCACGGTCATCAGCTGGATGATAATGGCAGCAGAGATGTAGGGCATAATACCCAGAGCAAAGATCGTCAAACGTGAAAGCGCACCACCGGAAAACATGTCGAACATGCCCAGCAGCGAGCCCTGTGCCTGATTGAAAAACTGGGCGAGAACGGCCGCGTCGATACCCGGAACAGGAATATGCGCGCCGATTCGATAGACGATCAACATTCCCAGGGTAAACAGGATGCGGGATTTCAGCTCGGGAATCTTACCGATATTCCCGAATCCGCCCATTGCTCCAGGCTGCGCCACTGTTAGGCCTCAGCCGATGCCAGGTTCAGTTTGCCGCCTGCAGCTTTAACCTTGGCAGCAGCCTGCGCAGAAGCAGCAGTAACAGAAACTGTGACTTTCTTGGAAAGCTCGCCGCTTGCCAGCAGCTTGATCGGATCCACAGCGTTGCGAACCAGACCTGCTTCGAACAGCGCCGCTGCATCAACCGCTGCGCCGTCATCAAAAGCGTTCAGCTGATCCAGGTTAACCACCTGGAAGCTGTTATCTTTGCGTGGTGTAAAACCGCGTTTGGGTACACGACGAATCAGTGGCATCTGGCCACCCTCGAAGCCGCGTGCAACCTTACCGCCTGAACGGGACTTCTGACCCTTATGGCCGCGGCCACCGGTCTTGCCATTGCCTGAAGCGATGCCCTGACCTTTACGCTTGCGGTCCTTGCGAGAACCTTCAGTTGCTTTCAGTTCATTCAGTTTCATGCCTTACTCTCCGGACTCAATACGAACGAGATGACAAACCTTGTTCACCATGCCGCGAACAGAAGGGGTATCTTCCAGCTCTACTACCTGATTCATGCGACGGAAACCCAGACCAACCAGAGTCGCTCTCTGATCCTTGGAATAACCGATGCCGCTTTTTACCTGACGGATGCGAATCGTCTCTTTCTTAGCCATTTGAAACTCCTAATCCGATTAAGCGGTCTTGCCACGACGTGCGGCAACCTGCTCTGGGCTTTCCAGCTCTTTCAAGCCGTTAAAGGTAGCGCGTACTGTATTCATCGCATTACGGGAACCCAGTGATTTGGTCAGAATATCCTTGATACCAACAGCGTCCAACACGGCACGAACAGCAGAGGCCGCGATAACACCGGTACCTTCTGCAGCTGGCTTGAGCATCACACGGCTCGCATCCTGAACACCGATAACCTGATAATGGATGGTGCCTTCCTTGCGAGGAACGTAAATGATCGACTTCTTGGCAATCTCAGTTGCCTTACGGATCGCTTCAGGAACCTCTTTTGCCTTAGCGTGGCCGAAACCAACATGGCCATTGCCATCACCTACTACCATCAGCGCAGAGAAGCTCATGCGACGGCCGCCTGATGTTGTCTTGGCGATACGGTTGATGGTAATCAGTTTCTCGTTCAGTTCCAATTCGTCTACATTGATCATCTTCTATGGTCTCCTAGAACTTCAGTCCGCCGGCACGAGCACCTTCTGCCAGCGCCTGTACGCGTCCATGGTATGAGAAGCGGCCACGATCAAAAGCAACCTCTGTAATACCTGCTTTAATTGCGCGCTCGGCAATCAGCTTGCCAACCGCTTCAGCGCCACTCTTGTTGCCACCGGACTTCACACCGGCATCCAGGCTGGACGCGGTAGCCAGAGTCTTACCGCTGGCATCATCGATCACCTGCGCATAGACATGGCGAGCGGAACGGAAAATGCTCAGACGCAGTTTGCCGGATGCCTTAACACGGGCACGGACCTTGCGAGCGCGGCGCACTGCGCCATTGGATTCATAACGTTTTGCAGTCATCTCTTATCTCCTACCTGACGCCCTTAAGCCTTCTTGCCTTCTTTCATTGCCACATGTTCGCCGACATAGCGAACACCCTTGCCCTTGTAAGGCTCAGGCGGACGGAAAGCACGAATCTCTGCAGCAACCTGGCCGACCTTCTGTTTGTCGATACCGGTTACAGTAATAATGCTCTGCTCGACTGTTGCATCCACGCCATCAGGCAGCGCGTAGATAACAGGATGCGAAAATCCCAGTGAAAGGTTCAGACTCTTGCCCTGTGACTGAGCGCGGTATCCAACGCCCTTGAGTTCGAGTTTCTTCTCAAAGCCCTGACTGACGCCGGTGATGTTATTGGCGATCAGCATGCGAGCCAGGCCATAGAATGACTTGGTCTTCTTGGTCTCAAGATCAGCACAGCTGATGGTCAGGGTGTTGCCATCCTGCTCAGCAGTAATGCCAGCAAACAGCGGAGAGCTGAGCTCGCCCTTGGCTCCCTTGACGGTGACGGTGTCGTCGCTCAGACGAACCTCAACACCGGCCGGGATAGTAATAGGTTCTTTACCAACACGTGACATAACTTACCTCAAAATACCGTACAGAGAACTTCGCCGCCGATATGTGCTGCGCGGGCGCTCTTGTCGGTCATAATGCCCTGGGAGGTGCTGACAATGGCAACACCGTAACCGGACTTAACACGCGGAATCTCATCAGCGCCGACGTAAACACGGCGACCAGATTTGGAGATGCGGTTGATCTCGCGAATAATCGGCTGACCTTCGTCATCATAGCGCAGGGTCAGGCGCAGATAACGGTGGCCCTTGTGATTATAAGCTTTCACGGCAGCGATATAACCCTCTTCCTTGAGCAGCTCTGCGAGCGCCAGAAGAGCGTTACTTGCGGGCATTTCGATCTTTTCAATTCCAGCCGTCTGTGCGTTACGAATACGCGTCAGCATGTCGGCAATACGGTCCATCATCATCGTTATATACCCCTTACCAGCTCGACTTAACCATGCCGGGGATCTCACCGGCAAGTGCATGCTTGCGCAGGCAGATACGGCACATACCCAGCTTACGGTAAACCGAGTGCGGACGACCGCACAGCTGGCAGCGTGTATAAGCGCGAACTTTGAATTTTGGTTTGCGATTGCATTTAACAATCATTCTCTTTGAAGCCATGAACTAACCCTCTTATGTGCGGAACGGCATGCTGAACAGCTTCAACAGGGCACGTCCCTCATCGTTCGTATTCGCAGATGTGCAGATGGTAATATCCATACCGCGAATCTTATCCACCTTATCATATTCGATTTCAGGGAAAATGATCTGCTCTTTCAGACCCAGCGTGTAGTTGCCACGTCCGTCAAATGACTTCGGAGAAACACCCTTGAAGTCACGAATACGCGGCAGAGCAATATTAACCAGGCGATCCAGGAACTCCCACATCTGCTCGCCGCGAAGTGTAACACGGCAACCGACAGGCATACCGTCGCGCAGCTTGAAGTTTGCAATCGATTTGCGGGCACGCGTGGTTACTGGCTTCTGGCCGGTAATGGTAGCCATATCGCTCAGAGCACCCTCCATCTCTTTGGAGTTCTGAGAAGCCTCACCCACACCCATGTTTACAACGATCTTGGTAATACCGGGGATCTGCATCGGATTGCTGTAGCCAAACTCTTCCTGCAGAGCAGCCACAACTTTCTCTTTATAAAATTCCTTCAAACGAGCCATTGTCGAAACTCCTAGTTATCCAGCACTTCACCGCATTTGCGGCAGGTGCGGACTTTACGACCGTCTTCAAGTGTCTTGGCACCAAGACGGACACCAGATTTACATTTGGCGCAGTAGTACTGCACATTCGAAATAGACAGGGGTGCCTCTTTCTCGATGATACCACCGGCACTGGCCTGGCTCTGGCGGGTGTGGCGCTTGATCATGTTGACCTTAGCAACCAGCACACTGCCATCCTGTGGCAGCACACGAATCACCTTACCGCGCGTACCTTTGTCGCGACCGGCGATTACAACCACTTCGTCATTTCTGCGGATTCGGGTTTTAACCAACGTTGTCATTATTCTTTCGCCTCTCTTTCCGCTTACAGCACTTCTGGCGCAAGGGAAACAATCTTCATGTAACCCTTGGCACGCAGTTCACGTGTTACCGGGCCAAAAATACGGGTGCCGAGTGGTTCATTCTGCTTGGAGAGCAGCACAGCCGCATTCTCATCGAAGCGGATGGAGCTGCCATCAACACGACGGAACTCTTTGGCTGTACGTACAACAACAGCGCGCTGCACCTCACCCTTTTTCACTTTGCCGCCGGGCATTGCTTCGCGAACGGCCACAACGATCACATCGCCAACACTGGCGTAACGACGCTTGGAGCCACCAAGAACCTTGATGCACTTGACGCTCTTTGCACCTGAGTTATCTGCAACCTGCAGTACGGTTTCATTCTGAATCATTGCAAAACCTCCGGATTACAGCTGCTCAGCACGTGTCAGAACCGTTTCCATCACCCAGCGCTTGCGGCGGGAGATTGGTGCGGATTCAATAATACGTACAGTGTCACCAATGTTGCAGGTGTTCTCAGCATCATGAGCCATATATTTCTTGTGCGAACGAACCGTCTTACGGTAACGCGGATGGATGAACTTACGCTCAACCTGAACGACCACGGTCTTCTCGCCTTTGTTACTTACGACAACCCCTTCCAGGGTGCGCTTGTTTGTAGTTGCCTCGGACATCTCTCTAACCCCTTAGCCGCGCTCAGCAAGAATGGTCTTGATGCGTGCGATTTCGCGACGTACCTGACCTACACGAGCGGTATTATTCAGCTGCATAGTCGCCTTCTGGAAACGCAGCTTCATGTTCTCAGCGGCCAGTTCATCCATGCGCTCTTTCAACTCGGCATCTTTCATGCCGCGCAGATCTTTTGCTTTCTTGTTATCACTCATCGTCCTACTCCACGCACGACAATCTTGGTGCGGATCGGCAGCTTCGCAGCAGCACGCTCAAGGGCGCCACGAGCCAGTGTTTCATCCACGCCATCCATCTCATAAAGGATGCGACCAGCCTTGACAGCTGCAACCCAGTACTCCGGAGAGCCCTTACCTTTACCCATTCGAACTTCTGCAGGCTTCTTGGAAACAGGCAGATCAGGGAAGATACGAATCCAGACGCGACCCTGACGTTTAACGTGACGGTTAATGGTAATACGAGCCGCCTCAATCTGACGTGCAGTGATACGACCAGGCTCAGCAGCTTTCAGGCCAAACTGGCCGAAATTCAGGCTTGCGCCACGTGGGCTCTTACCGCGGATGCGCTGCAGCTCCTTGTGGTGCTTGCGCCAGCGAATTTTCTTAGGTTGCAACATCGTTACTAATCCTCTTCAACTCAATCTTTATGCGTTGTCAGCTTCGGTTTCGCCAAGCTTTATACCATGGAAAACCCAAACCTTGATACCAATCACGCCATAGGTGGTGCTGGCTTCAGCAAAGCCGTAATCAACATCGGCACGCAGGGTATGCAGCGGCACACGACCTTCACGATACCACTCGGTACGTGCAATCTCAGCACCACCCAGACGGCCGGCACAGTTGATACGTACACCCTTTGCTCCCATGCGCATGGCGCTCTGAACCGCACGCTTCATCGCACGACGGAAGGCAACACGACGCTCCAGCTGGAAGGCAACGTTCTCGGCAACGAGCTGAGCTTCAGCCTCAGGACGACGCACTTCAACGATAAATACCTGCACTTCCTGGCCAAATTTCTTTACCAGATCAGAACGTACCGCATCGATCTCGGAACCCTTTTTACCAATCACCACACCTGGGCGGGAGGTATGAACGGTCACCTTGATCTTGTCGGCAGGGCGCTCGATGATAATACGGGAAACACCGGCATGCTTCAGACGCTCTTTTACATAGCGACGCAGCTTGATGTCTTCACGCAGGTTGTTGCCAAAGTTCTTGTCATTGGCGTACCAGATCGATTCCCAGTTACGAATCGTTCCAAGACGGAATCCAATCGGATTTACTTTCTGTCCCATGACTACTCCCTTTAACCGCGTTCGCTGACAGACACGGTCAGGTGGCTGTGGCGGTGGAAACGTTTACGCATGCGGCCCATACCTTTCGGACGGAAACGCTTCAGCGTCATGCCTGCATCGGCCTTGGCCTCGGAGACGAACAACTGATCGACATCCAGACCATGATTCTGCTCGGCGTTGGCAACTGCGGAATTAAGAACCTTCTCGTAGAGACGAGCAGACTTCTTCGGTGACAGGGCCAGAACGGCCAGCGCACGATCAACATCCAGACCACGGATGGCATCGGCCATCAGTCGGGCCTTCTGGGGGCTGATTTTGCTGTTTTTGTGCAATGCACGTACTTGCTCAGACATGCCTATTACCTCTTCCTAGCCTTTTTGTCCGCGCCGTGACCATAGTAGGTACGAGTAGGCGAAAACTCGCCCAGCTTGTGGCCAACCATGTTTTCAGTCACGAACACAGGAACGAACTTGTTACCGTTATGCACAGCGAAGTTCAGACCGACGAAATCCGGTGCGATCGTAGAACGACGGGACCAGGTTTTAATCACAGACTTCTTCTCTGAAGCCTGAGCAGCATCAACCTTCTTCTGAAGGGAGGCCTCAATGTAAGGGCCTTTCTTTAATGAGCGTGCCATGTCTTACCTCACTTCTGGTTGCGGCGGCGAATAATATCACGGTTCGACGCCTTGTTCTTTGCACGGGTCTTGTGACCCTTGGTCGGTACACCCCACGGGGTAACCGGATGACGACCACCGGATGTACGGCCCTCACCACCACCATGCGGATGGTCAACCGGGTTCATGGCAACACCACGAACGTTCGGGCGAACACCCAGCCAGCGTGTGCGACCGGCCTTGCCTACCTTACGGTTGGAGTGGTCTGCATTACCCATGACGCCAATGCTTGCCAGACAGCGGGAGTCAACACGACGGAATTCGCCGGATGGCATCTTCAGGACAGCACGGCCGCCCTCTTTACCCATAAGCTGAATGGATGCGCCTGCACTGCGTGCGATCTGACCGCCCTTGCCAGGCTTCAGCTCAACGTTGTGCAGCAGGGTACCTACACGAATCTTCGCCAGTGGCATTGCATTGCCCGGACGAACTTCCGCTTCCGGACCGCTCATCACTTCATCACCCGGGCGCAGGCCCTGTGGTGCAAGGATGTAACGCTTGTCGCCGTTGCTGAAAACAACCAGTGCGATATGCGCTGTACGGTTAGGGTCATATTCGACGCGCGCAACCTTACCGCCAATACCGAAATTGTCACGCTTGAAATCGACCATGCGGTAGAGACGCTTGTGTCCGCCACCACGATGGGCGCTGGTTACACGGCCATTGTTGTTACGTCCGCCTGATTTTGTCAGACCTGAAACAAGGCTCTTCTCAGGAGCGCCCTTGTGCAGATCCTCGTTAACCACGCCGATACGACCGCGGTTACCGTTTGTTGTTGGTTTCAATGCCTTCAATGCCATTGCTTATACCTCTTCAGACACTTCAAGAGTCTCGCCCTCAGCCAGGCGGACCACAGCCTTACGGTAACCCGAACGGGTACCGGACTGCATTCCGCGACGCTTAGGCTTGGCAGGCATGTTGATCACCTGAACACTGTCAACCTTCACTTCGAAGACGGCCTGAACAGCAGCCTTGACCTGTGATTTGGTCGCATTGCGGGCAACACGGAATGTGTACTGGTTAGCTGCGCCGGTAGCCGAGTAGCTTTTTTCAGTGATTACTGGCTGACGCAGGATGTCGAAATGATTGATGTTCGCACTCATGACAGACGCTCCTCAAGTTTATCTACAGCAGCCTCGGTCAGGATCACACGCTCGCACTTAAGCAGGTCATGCAGATTCATCTGGCCGTCGAGAACCACTTTGGTGTTCGGAATGTTGCGTCCGGAAAGCTCAACATTGCTGTTGGCTTCTGCCAGAACGATGAGACCTGACTTCGCTTCAAGTGCACCAAGAACATCGGCAAATGACTTGGTCTTAGGCGCATCCAGCTCCAGCTTGTTGACGACAGTAAGCTTACCGGCACGAACTGCATCGGAAAGAACCAGGCAGAGTGCACGACGACGCTCTTTCTTGTTAATTCGTGATACAAATGTGGTATCAGCATTCGGGCCATGAGCAGTACCACCATGACGCATGTGGTGAGCACGGGTTGTACCCTGACGAGCCCGGCCTGTACCCTTCTGCTTGAAAGGCTTCTTGCCGCCACCTGAAACGTTTGCCACGGTCTTGGTTGCACTGGTGCCTGCACGCTGTGCAGATGCCAGTGATGCATAGACGCGGTGAACGAAGCCGGCGTCAGACTCGAGACCGAATACAGCCGGATTCAACTCACGCTTGCTCACTTCCTTATTGTTCTGATCTACGATGGTGATCTTCGCCATCTTACGCTCCCTTCACGGCAGGACGCAGTTCAACCAGCCCGCCACGCGAACCGGGAACAGCACCCCTTACCAGAATACGATTGGACTCAGCGTCCACGCGAATCACTTCAAGGTTCTGAGTCGTAACACGCTCGTTACCGTAGTGACCAGGCATCTTCTTGCCCGGAAATACACGGCCCGGCCACTGACACTGACCGGTAGAACCCATCTGGCGATGTACTTTTTCAGCACCGTGGGTGGCACGGCCACCGGCGAAATTGTAACGCTTCATGACGCCGGCAAAACCACGACCCTTAGAGGTGCCTGAGATATCAATCTTCTGGCCAACTTCAAACAGACCGGCATTCAACTCCTGGCCCAGTTCGAATTCAGCATCAGCAGCAACACGGAACTCTTTCAGACCACCGGTAACTTCCTGACCCTGCTTGGCGAAATGACCCTGAACAGCACGGGTGTTATTGCGCTTGGCAGCGCCAAAACCCACCTGAACGGCATCGTAGCCATCGCGGTCTGCAGTGCGACGCGCAATCACCTTGCATGGCTCAACATTCAATACAGTCACAGGGACCGCAGAACCATCTTCTGCGAAGACCTGTGTCATGCCCGCTTTCCGGGCGATCAATCCAACACTCATGATTATCCTCCCGAATTAAAGTTTGATCTCGACATCCACACCGGATGGCAGATCAAGCTTCATTAGCGCATCCACGGTCTGTGGAGTCGGCTTATCAATATCAAGCATGCGCTTGTGAGTACGAATCTCGAACTGTTCACGAGAATCCTTGTACTTGTGCGGTGACTTGATTACGCAGAATTTGCGAATCTTGGTCGGAATCGGAATCGGACCACGAACCTCCGCACCGGTACGTTTTGCTGTCGCCACAATGTCAGCCGCGCTCTTATCAAGAATGCGGTGATCAAAAGCCTTAAGGCGAATACGAATACTTTGAGTTGCCACGTACGGCCCCCTTATTTACTAATGTCGGTTACGACGCCAGCGCCGACCGTACGACCACCCTCACGAATTGCGAAACGGAGCTCTTTGTCCATCGCGATCGGAGTGATCAGTTCAACATCCATAGAGATGTTATCGCCAGGCATCACCATCTCGGTGCCCTCTGGCAGCTGTACGGAACCAGTCACGTCAGTTGTACGGAAGTAGAACTGTGGACGGTAACCGTTGAAGAATGGCGTATGACGACCACCCTCTTCCTTGGTCAGAATATATGCCTCTGCCTTGAAAGTGGTGTGAGGAGTAATAGAACCCGGCTTCGCCAGTACCTGACCACGCTCAACATCTTCACGCTTGGTACCACGCAGCAGTACACCAACGTTGTCGCCAGCTTCGCCGGAATCCAGCAGCTTGCGGAACATCTCAACACCGGTACAGGTTGTCTTGGTGGTAGCCTTGATACCAACGATCTCGATCTCGTCACCAACCTTAACAATACCCTGCTCAATACGACCGGTTACAACAGTACCGCGGCCTGAGATCGAGAAAACGTCCTCGATTGGCATCAGGAAGGTCTTGTCGATTGGACGCTCAGGCGTAGGAATGAATGAATCCACCGCTTCCATCAGGCGAAGAATAGATGCCTCACCAATTTCAGACTGGTCGCCTTCCAGCGCCTTCAGCGCAGAACCGATAATGATCGGAGTGTCATCACCAGGGAAGTCGTATGAGTCCAGAAGTTCACGAACTTCCATCTCTACCAGCTCAAGAAGCTCTTCATCATCAACCATGTCAGCCTTGTTCAGGTATACAACCAGGTGAGGTACGTTTACCTGACGCGCCAGAAGTACGTGCTCGCGGGTCTGTGGCATCGGGCCGTCTGCAGCCGATACAACCAGAATACCACCGTCCATCTGGGCAGCACCGGTGATCATGTTCTTCACGTAGTCAGCATGGCCCGGGCAGTCAACGTGTGCGTAGTGACGCGCTTCTGTCTCGTACTCAACGTGAGCTGTAGCAATTGTAATACCGCGCTCGCGCTCTTCAGGAGCACCGTCAATATCGCCGTAATCCTTGAAGGTAGCGCCGCCTGTCAAAGACAGAACCTTGGTGATCGCAGCGGTCAACGTGGTCTTGCCATGGTCAACGTGACCAATCGTACCAATGTTCACATGCGGTTTCGTACGCTCAAACTTTTCCTTTGCCATGATCTACTCCTTAACCCTTAACAGCCGCAATGATCTCTTGCGCAATGTTGTTTGGAACTTCTTCATAATGTTTAAACTGCATGGTGTAGGTCGCACGCCCCTGAGACGCCGAACGCAGGTTGGTTGAATATCCGAACATCTCGGAAAGCGGAACTTCCGCATCAACAACCTTGGCATTGGAACGATCTTCCATGCCCAGTACGCGGCCACGACGACGGTTCAGGTCACCAACAATATCGCCCATGTAATCTTCAGGTGTTACCACCTCAACTTCCATGATCGGCTCGAGGATAACCGGCTTGGCCTGTGCACAACCGGCACGGAAACCCATGGAGCCTGCAACCTTGAACGCCATCTCGTTGGAGTCGACATCGTGGTAGGAGCCGTCAACAACGGTAACCTTGATATCCACCATAGGATAACCGGCCAGAACACCGTTCTGCATCGCCTCTTCAGCACCCTTGCCAACTGCAGGGATATACTCGCGGGGGATGGAGCCACCGGTGACGGCATCAACAAACTGGAAGCCCTCACCCGGCTCAAGCGGTTCGATCTCAAGCCAGCAGTGACCATACTGACCGCGACCACCAGACTGACGTACAAACTTACCTTCAGCCTTGGTCTTGGTGCGAATGGTTTCACGGTAGGCCACCTGAGGCTTACCAACATTCGCCTCAACCTTGAACTCGCGCTTCATACGGTCGACGATGATCTCGAGGTGCAGCTCGCCCATGCCTGAAATGATGGTCTGACCGGTCTCTTCATCGGTGCGGACGCGGAAAGATGGATCCTCTGCAGCCAGACGTCCGAGTGCGATACCCATCTTCTCCTGGTCAGCCTTGGTCTTCGGCTCAATAGCAACGGAGATCACCGGCTCAGGGAACTCCATGCGCTCCAGAATGATCGGAGCCTCAGGAGTGCAAAGCGTATCACCGGTAGTGGTGAACTTCAGGCCTACGGCAGCAGCGATGTCGCCGGCGCGAACCTCTTTGATCTCCGTACGCTCGTTGGCGTGCATCTGCAGAATTCGGCCCAGACGCTCTTTCTTATCCTTGGTGGAGTTGATCACGTAGGAGCCAGCCTCGACCACGCCGGAGTAGACGCGGAAGAAGGTAAGGGTTCCCACAAACGGGTCGGTCATCACCTTGAATGCCAGGGCAGCAAACGGCTTCTCATCGGATGAAGGACGGGAATCTTCCGCCTCGGTGTCCGGATGGATACCTTTAATTGCAGGAACATCAACTGGCGCAGGCATGTAATCCACAACAGCGTCAAGCAGGGTCTGGATGCCCTTGTTCTTGAATGCGGTACCGCACATGACAGGGATCACTTCGATGTCGAGCACAGCCTGACGGATGCACTTCTTCAGCGCATCCTGGTCAATCTCTTCACCCTCAAGGTAAGCCATCATCAGATCTTCGTCGTGCACCAGAACTGCATCGAGAAGCATCTCGCGGCGCTCTTCAGCAACCTCAGCCAGCTCTTCAGGGATATCGATCACGTCGTACATCGCACCCATGGCTTCGTCCTGCCAGACAATCGCCTTCATGGACACCAGGTCGATCACACCCTGGAAATCCTCTTCAGCGCCGATCGGCACATTCAAGGCAACCGCGTTGTGACCCAGACGCTCGCGAATCTCATCAACAACCTCAAAGAAGCGCGCACCGGTGCGGTCCATCTTGTTTACAAATGCGATACGGGGAACCTTATACTTGTCCGCCTGACGCCAAACGGTCTCGGACTGTGGCTGAACACCACCCACTGCACAGAAGACGCCGACAGCGCCGTCAAGCACACGCAGAGAACGCTCCACCTCAATGGTGAAGTCCACGTGTCCGGGGGTGTCGATGATATTAATCTGATGGTCTTTCCACGAACAAGTTGTTGCCGCGGAGGTAATGGTGATGCCACGCTCCTGCTCCTGCGCCATCCAGTCCATGGTCGCAGCGCCGTCATGCACCTCACCGATCTTGTGGCTTACGCCGGTGTAGAAAAGAATACGTTCAGTCGCAGTGGTTTTACCAGCGTCAATATGCGCCATGATGCCGATATTACGTACACGTTGAAGTGGGGTCTTACGAGCCACGTCGCTTCTCCTTTATTACCATCAAATTAAAAGAACAATCTGTTCTCGGAAATCAGGCTTGCGCCGTCAATCCAACAGAGAGGCAACCCTCTCTTCAGTTGAACCTGCCATGCAGATTCAGGTTTAAACGGCGGACACCATGTCCGCCAATCCTGTTACCAGCGGAAGTGCGAGAACGCCTTGTTGGCTTCCGCCATACGATGGGTCTCATCGCGCTTCTTGAATGCTCCGCCGCGCTCCGCAACAGAATCAGCCATCTCATTACCCAGACGCTGAGCCATGGTGTACTCGGAACGCTTACGCGAAAACTCAACCAGCCAGCGAACACCCAGCGAGTGCTGACGACGGTCGGAAACTTCCATCGGCACCTGATAGGTGGCGCCACCAACACGGCGGGATTTCACCTCGACCGCAGGCTTAATCGCCTCGATAGCATTCAGCAGGCAAGCCAGCGGATCATTACCGGTCTTCTCAGCAGCGATATCCATCGCCTCATAAACAATCGCTTCAGCTACGGTCTTCTTGCCGTCCAGCATCACCTTGTTAATCACATTGGATACAGTGGTGTTACCAAACTTCGCATCCGGCACAACCGGGCGGCGTGGGGCAGGTCCTTTACGTGGCATCGTTCAAACTCCTCAATCTTTCCAACAATTACTTCGGACGCTTCGCGCCGTACTTCGAGCGAGCCTGCTTACGGCCCTCAACACCCGTTGTATCCAAAACACCACGGAGAATGTGGTAACGCACACCTGGCAAATCCTTTACACGGCCGCCGCGGATCAGCACAACCGAGTGCTCCTGCAGCTTGTGGCCCTCACCCGGAATGTAAGCAGTCACTTCCATACCGTTGGTCAGACGCACACGGGCAACCTTACGAAGTGCCGAGTTAGGCTTCTTCGGGGTCGTGGTGTAAACACGGGTACATACGCCACGACGCTGTGGGCACGCCTGCAGAGCAGGAACCTTGTTGATCTTTCGTTTGTCTTTTCGCTCGCTGCGAATCAACTGATTAATCGTTGGCATTGTTACCTCTTCTCCAAACTTTCACTTCCCCAGTCAGACCGCGAAAAACACAGCCCTAGCGAAGGGTCGCGAACCATAGTGTCGGCCAACTTGACTGTCAACCGCTTTCAGCACTGAAAAAACAGGAGCGATACAATTGTCGCAATTCGCCACTGCCAGCATCGGCAGTTGCCTCGAATCCAGGCGCCTGCCGTCAAATCATCTACTATATTATATAGCTTGCTTTTCAACGCCGCCCTGCTGACTTCCACCCCGGGAGACGAAGCGATTCCACCCGTCAGCGCCTGATCAAGCGCCTAATCAAGCGCCTGGATAATCTTTTCGCACGCCTTCTTGGCATCATCAAAAAGCATCATGGTGCGATCCATATAGAACAGATCATTATCGAGTCCGGCATAGCCTGCAGCCAGCGAACGCTTAACCACAATCACATGATGTGCCTTGGCCGCCTCAAGAATCGGCATACCGTAGATCGGGCTCGCCGGATCGGTTTTGGCCGCCGGATTCACCACATCATTGGCACCAATCACCAGCGCCACATCGGTCTCTGCAAACTCAGAGTTGATCTCATCCATCTCAAACACGATATCGTAAGGCACATCAGCCTCAGCCAGCAGAACGTTCATGTGGCCTGGCATGCGACCTGCAACCGGATGAATGGCAAACTTCACCTCAACGCCCTGCTTCAGCAGCAGATCAACCATCTCTTTCAGGGCATGCTGGGCACGCGCTACCGCCAGACCATATCCCGGAATAATGACCACGGAACGCGCATTGCCGATCATGAATGCCGCATCCTCCGCTGCCCCTGAGTGCACCGGACGCTCGCCTGCAGCGGCAGCACCACCAGCTGCCGGAGCATCACCACCGAAACCGCCGAGCAACACATTGAACAGCGAACGATTCATCGCCTTGCACATGATATAGGAGAGAATGGCACCGGATGAGCCGACCAGTGCGCCGGCAATAATCAGCATATTGTTCCCGAGCGTGAAGCCGATACCGGCCGCAGCCCAGCCCGAGTATGAGTTCAGCATCGATACGATCACCGGCATGTCGGCACCGCCGATCGGCACAATCAGCAGCACACCGAGCACAAGCGCAATGGCCAGCATCACCAGAAACGGCAGCCACGCGCCGTTCACACAGAAGAGAATACCAGCCCCGATCATGCCGATACCGAGAACCAGGTTAACAACATGCTGTCCGCCGAACACCAGCGGCCTGCCGGAGAGCAGACCCTGCAACTTGCCGAAAGCGATCAGCGAGGCGGTAAAGGTGATGGCACCAATAAAGGTACCGAGAAACAGTTCGATGCGACTGGCCAGATGCAAGCCGCCACTGGCATCTGCAATGCCATAAGCAACCGGATCATAAAGGGCGGAAACCGCAATCAACACGGCTGCCAGACCCACCAGCGAATGCATGAAGGCAACTGTCTGCGGCATATGGGTCATCGGCACCTTGCGTGCGGTAATGCCTCCAAGCAGGCCGCCGACGCCAATCGCCGCCACGATCCAGGCGTAGTTCTGCACAGACTCAAGCTGCAGCGTTACCAGTGCTGCAATACCCATACCGAGCATGCCGAAGGTGTTACCACGACGGGCAGTTTCAGGGCTGGCCAACCCCTTCAGCGCAAAGATGATCAGCACCGAGGCGATCAGATAGGCAAATGCCACCATATTGACTGAGAGCATATCGATCCCCTACCTGCGCTTCTTGAACATCGCCAGCATGCGCTGGGTCACCATAAAACCACCGAAGATATTCACCGAGGCCAGGCCGACAGCGATCAGCCCGAGTACGGTTGCCAGATTCATCTCAACGGGACCTGCGGCCAGCAGCGCGCCGACAATAACAATACTGGAGATGGCATTGGTTACGCTCATCAGCGGCGTATGCAGAGCCGGTGTGACATTCCACACCACATGGTAACCAACAATAACCGCCAGCACGAAAACGGTAAACGAGAACACAAATGGGTCATGCGAGGTTTCGGCTGCCGCCTGAGTTGCCTGCTGCACCATATCCATCACTTCACCTCCGCGCCAAGCAGCTGCGGCTTGAGAAATTCGCCATCACGGCAGATCAGGGCGGCCGCAACCACCTCATCTTCCATATCAATATTCAACCTGCCGGACTCGGCATCGAGCATCGGCTGGATAAAATTGAGCATATTACGGGCATAGAGCTGACTGGCATCGGTTGCCATCAGGGATGGGATATTGCCCACGCCGACAAGCATTACGCCATACTTCTCGACCACCTGATCCATCTCCGAGAGCGGGCAGTTGCCGCCCATCTCAACCGCCAGATCAACTATCACCGAGCCGGGCTTCATCGATTTGACCATCTCTTCGCTGATCAGCACCGGCGCCGGCTTGCCGGGAATCAGCGCCGTGGTGATGATAATATCGGACTTGGCGACATGCTCGGCAACCAGCTCCGACTGGCGGCGCTTGTAATCGTCATCCATCTCTTTGGCATAACCACCGGAATCTTCGGCATCCTGGTCGGACGCCACCTCAACAAAGCGGGCGCCAAGACTCTGCACCTGCTCCTTGGCAGCTGCACGCACATCGAACACCTCAACCGTTGCCCCCATGCGGCGCGCCGTGGCAATCGCCTGGAGCCCTGCGACGCCGGCTCCGAGAATCAGCACCTTGGCCGGCTGCACTGTGCCTGCTGCAGTCATCAGCATCGGCATAAAACGGCCGTAATGCTCCATCGCCAACAGCACCGCTTTATAACCTGCAATATTGGCCTGCGACGAGAGCACATCCATGCTCTGGGCGCGCGAAATACGCGGGATCATCTCCATGCAGAAACAGGCGAGCCCGGCATCGGCATAATCTTTTAACAGCGGATTGGTGAATGGCGAGAGCAGCGCGGCAACGGCGGTACCGCTCTTGATATCTTTCAGCTCCACCGTGGATGGTGCGCGCACCTTGAGTACAAGGTCGGCATCAGCGCAACAGGCCCTGAAGCCGTCGACCAGGCGGGCGCCAGCCTTCTCATAGGCCGCATCGGGAAAACGGGCGGCATGCCCTGCTTCACGCTCGACCACCACCGTACAGCCTGCGGCAACAAGCTTGCCAACAGTCTCAGGCGTTGCAGCAACGCGTTTTTCATGGGTCTGGGTTTCGGCTGGAACCGCGATCAACATCTGTTCATTTCCCCTGTAACAGAGCTACCAGTATCTCGATCGGCTTGGCGGCGGCTCAATGGATGTGGAAGTTTAGAAGCACAGGCCCGATTTACAAGCGCAATTCGACTAAGGTTACTGTTTTTTCATCATCGCAGGGCAGGTCGATCTCAACCAGTTCCGCTGCAGGCACAAAAGCGTGCGCATAACGGTAGAGCTCATCGTCCAGAACCTCGCCGCCATACATCAGCACATCAAGGTCCAGGGTCCGCGGCCGCCATGAACCCTCGGAGCGGTCCCTCCCCTGCGCATCTTCCAACCCTTTCAGGCAGAGCTTAATCTCGCCTGCCGGCATTTCGCTCTGCAGACGACAGCAGGCATTGAGGAAATCGGACCCCTGCATGCCGACGGCCGCAGAACGATAGACCGATGAGAAGGCAACACTCCCGAATTGAATGCGCAGTGCCGTTGCCGCCGCCAGCAGGTGCTTTTCCGGCTCGATATTGGAGCCCATGCCGATTAATACCTCAGCCATCAGTCGCGGCTTCCCCGCTCGATCACCACGGCAACATTCTCGGTACCGCGCACAGCTCCCGGCTTTGACATCTTCAACCGCAACCACGGAACACCAAACTCGCCGATGACTATCCGTGCGCACTCTTCGGCCAGCTTCTCGATCAGCCCGAAGCTGGAGGATTCAACAAATGAGATCAGCCGCTTGGAGACCGATTTATAGTCCAGTGCATCATGAATATCGTCCGACTCGGCCGCTCCGGAGGTGTCCCAGGCCATCTCCAGGTCAAGGCGAACAGTCTGCCTGATTTCCCGTTCCCAGTCATAAATCCCGATGACGGTCCGGATCTCCAAACCCTCAATTAACACAAGGTCTTTCGCGCTCATAACAGTCTCCATATATGTTTTTCAATGATTCCAGCTTGACATTTCACCGTTCACCACCACAATTCGCCGCGCTTTTTTGGTTGCAGGAAGAGGGGTTCCAATGAGTAGTGTCGTTATCAAGTCTATCGAAGAGATCGTTTCATGTTCGGACAACGGGCAGCACCCTCTCATCTACATCAGCCTTAAGGATGGCAGCGGCCAGTGTCAGTATTGCGGCCAGAAATTCGTCCGCATCACGAAAGCTGAAGCCAGCAATCAGGACAAAATCGCCGCATAATCATTTATTGCGCTGTCTGTTGATCTCAAACAGCGCAATGCCGGTCGCCACCGAAACATTCAAAGACTCCACCTGCCCCGGCATTGGAATGCTGATCAGCTGATCACAGCCTTCACGCACCAACCTGCGCATCCCTTTCCCCTCGGAACCCATCACCACCGCAGTCGCCCCGTTCAGGTTCGCATCATAGATCGAGCTCTCCGCCTCACCGGCAAGCCCGGTAACCCAGAACCCGGCCTGCTGCAGCTTCTCCATCGAGCGCTTCAGATTAGTCACCTGCAACAGCGGAACCCTGGCCAGCGCACCGCAAGCGCTCTTTGCCACCACCGGCGAGTGCAGATCCGCCGCATTATCCTTGGGCACAATCACACCAACACATCCAGCCGCTTCGGCCGTGCGGATGCAGGCGCCGAGGTTGTGCGGATCGGTCACCTGGTCGAGCAGCAGCACCAGCGGCTTAGAGCCCATGTCGAGCCCATCAAGCCACTGCTCAAAGGAGAGTGCCGGCCTGCCGCTTCTTGAAGCCAGCCGGGCCACAACACCCTGATGCGGCACATTGCCGGCCAGCTTCGCCAGTTTCTCGCGCGGCACAAAACTGACACGCAGCCGCCCCTTCTTCGCCAGATGCACCAGTTCATTGAGGCGCGGGTGCGATTTGCCCTTCTCGACCATCAGCTCTTCGATCGGCTCTCCCGCATCCAGCGTATGTTTTACGGCATGGATGCCGGCGATCACATTACTGCTCATACATCTCCCTGAACGCATCGACGAATGCACCGTACATCTCTGCAGGCAGCGCATTGACGCCTGCGGCAGCCTTGCGGCCTCCGCCGGTCGGGAACTGCATGCAGAGTTCGTCCGCCCCTGTCTTATTGTTCAACGGTGCTCGCACGCTGATGCGGTAGCCGCCATCGGGCAGTTCGGTCATCAGGGCATGGGCACGATCCGGATTTTCGCGCGCCAGCTCGTTGCCGTAAACGCCTGAGACACGCCGCGTCCAGGGCGCATCGGCGAGCATAATGACAGCGATACCCTGCTCCTCGACTGCAACCGGAAGGTTTCGCGCCTGCGCAATATCTTCCGCATAGCCGTCGGACAACTTCCGGTAATCGGCCGACTCGGCAATAAATGCGAAGGGATCGGAGTAGTGGGAAATCGCGCGATAGAGTTCAGCGGGGTGGAAGTGGAGATCTTCCGGCGTCACGCCGTAACCGTTGTAGTTGATCAGGGTGCCGAGATGCTCCAGCTGCGAGAGCTGCGCATCTGACAGATTCAGCGGCACAGCGGCCTTACGCGCCGCATCGAACAGGTTGTCGCCGAATGCGGCCGTCACTGCCCACGGCAGATATGCGCCGTTCAAATAGTCATTGATCAGCAGGCTGGTGCAGGTCTCTGCGGATGTATCGATAACGGCCTCAAGATTTGCTGAAACAGGCACATCGCCGGCAAAGTGGTGATCGCAATAAAACAGTGCAGCGCCTGCTTCAAGCATACGGACAAGGTCGCTACGATTCTTATCCAGCGAGATATCGAGCACCGTGACCCGATCCCCTCCTCCGGCCTCAACCCTTTTCAGCAGGGAGATATCGCGCTTCACACCGGTAACCAGCTCGGCCTCACGCGGCTCTGCCAGCCTGAGCTGATGCAGCGCGCAGATGCCATCGGCATCACCATTAAATACGTCAAAACTGTTCATCGGCAAACCCTTCGGAACTCCTCGTCCAATTGCAAGCAAAAGCACCATGCCGCTGTCATCCGGCATGGCATACGATCTGAATTAATGTAGCCCCGGAAACTGGCGATAATAGAAACTACCCACTCATTTGAACATCTGCCAGGAGGTACAAATTGGGCACCTTCAACATCAACCTGCATGAACTTGTTTACAGCCTCTCGGATGCACTGGATCTGGTGGGCGTCGTGCAAATCCACCACGGCAAACGTGTCGGGTTTATGGCAGCCGAGTGTGGCAAGCAGATGGGGCTGGATTCAACCACCCTGGACAGCCTGTTTCAGGCGGCAATCCTGCATGACTGCGGTGTATCCAATACCTCAGTACACGCACGCCTCGCCCAGTTCGAGTGGGAACAGGTGCATGGCCACTGTGAAATTGGTGCCGGCCTGCTGGCCATCACTCCGCCGCTGGCCCACCTTTCTGATGTCATTCTGCATCACCATACACACTGGTCCACCCTGAAAACACTGGACCTTCCGGACGATATTGCCCTGATGGCCAACCTGATATTCCTCGTTGACCGTGTTGATGTCCTCTCCCTGCAGGCGCAGGTCAAAAACGCCAATATCCTGCTCGGCATGGATGATGTTATCGCCAGAATTGTCGAGAAACGGGGGAGCTGGTTTAACCCCAATATCGTCGATGCCTTTCTGGAGGTTGCCCGCTCAGAGTCATTCTGGCTTTCACTTGAGAGGGAGCATGTCGACGGTTACGTCTACGAGTGGTTCTCACACGAAACCACACGCCCGATCAAATTCGAGGATGTAAAAAGCCTGGTGAAAATATTCTCCCATATTGTCGATGCAAAAAGCCCGTTCACATTCGAACACTCGCAAGGAGTAGCCAGCCTCTCGCGACATCTGGGCGAGCTGTTTGAAATTCCGGAACACAATTGCGACATGCTCGATCTGGCAGGGTTACTGCATGACATCGGCAAACTCAGGGTGCCCGACAATGTGCTGGAGAAACCGGGCAAACTTTCCAACTCCGAATTCAGAACCATCCAGCGCCACAGCTTCGATACATTCAATATCCTGAAAAAGATTCGCGGCTTCGGCGAAATCGCACAGTGGGCCGGCCAGCATCATGAACGGGTGGATGGCGGCGGCTACCCCTACCACGCCAAAGAGAGCAGCCTCTCCCTGGAGGCGCGCATTGTTGCCGTAGCCGATGTTTTTCAGGCGCTGGCACAGGATCGCCCTTATCGACCCGCTATGACACCATCCCAGATCATTGAAATTCTGGAAGCCGATTCGGATGCCGGCAAACTGGATCGCAATGTGATCGGCATGGTGAAGAATAACATTGAATCCTGCTGGAAGAGGGCAACCCTGCAGGAGGATGTAGCGGCCGATGCCGTCCCAGCTTAAGGCCATGCTTATCTTGGCCATGACAGAAACCAAGGCGACCCGAGATATGTTGAACAGAGCGGCAACGCATTGATCACCAGAACGGCATTGGCCTTTTCACTGGCCATTCTCTTCTCTTCACCTGCTATGGCGGCGAAATGCCTCTATATCTCCTCGTATCACCAAGGTTATGAGTGGAATGACGGCATTGAGCGCGGCATCGAAGCGGCACTGAAGGAGCGATGCGAACTGGACAGGTTCTATCTGGACACCAAGCGCAACAAGAGTGAAGCCTTTGGTAAGGCGATGGCGCTGAAGGCCAAAACATACATTGAAGAGAGCAATCCGGATATCCTGATTGCAGCCGATGACAACGCCTCACGCTACCTGATAGAGCCCTACTTCAGAGATGCAGAAATACCTGTTGTATTTTGCGGCATCAACTACTCGGTCGAGCCCTATGGATACCCCTACTCCAATGCGACCGGCATGATTGAGATATCGCCGGTTCGCCCGCTGCTGAAGTATGTAAAAAACAGCCTGCCGCGATTAGGGAAGGGTACTTTCCTGGCAGCAGATGTGATCTCCCAATACAAGGAGTTTGAACTTAACCGGGAGGTTTACGAAAGCAGTGGCATTCGGCTCACGCCTGTGTTCGCCAAGAACATGGAGGAGTGGATCGCAGCCTATCGCAATGCACAGGATCAGGCCGATTTTGTCATCATCGGCAACAATGCCGGCATTGAGGATTGGGATGATGAGAGAGCCACAAAGCTTGTAGTTGAAGAGGGAGGGCTTCTTTCGGTAACCAACTATGACTGGATGAGCCGCTATGCACTTCTTTCTGTTACCAAACTTGCTGAAGAGCAGGGCGATTGGGCTGCCAGGACAGCCATCGCTGTCCTTGAAGGCACTGAGATAAGCACCATCCCCATCATTGTGAACAGGCGCTGGAGGCTACTCATCAACACATCATTGATGGAGAAGAGCAATATCAGGCTGCCGCAGGCCATTATCACCAAAGCGATTCGGATCAGCCTGTAGATGAGGGCTTTCACCACCAACAGGGCACTCTATTTTGCACTGACTGCCGGCGTGCTGGTCACCGGCCTGCTGCTCATGCTTGCATACAACAAGCTGGTAGCCGATACGGAGAACCGCTTCCTCGAAGAGTCTGCGCAGATCAGGGAGCAGCTGCTGCTGCTGAACCTGCATGCCAACGAGCTGGCCGATAATATAAGCGCCCTGTTTCACGCCTCCGACTATGTGGAGCCGGACGAATTCCAGGTTATCGCTGAAGAACAGTTACAGCATTACCCCTATATTCACTCCGTTTCATTTCACCCTCAGGTATCAAACACGGATATCGAGGTGTTCGAGAAAGAGATGCAGGCAGCCGGCTTTGTGACATATGCTGTGCGCAGCAGAACGCCTGCCTCGGATGGCAGCGCCTTTCCCGTAAAGTTTATCGAACCACTGACGCCTCAGAATGCAACGCTGCTGGGGCTGGACATGGCAACTGTTGACCGCTTCGGGCCTCACATCAGCAAGGCTATCCATGCCGGAGCCGTTACCGCATCCTGTTTTGAAAAGCTGGCGAACGGCGATGTCGTCTTCTCGCTCTTCAAGCCACTCTTCGCTGACAAAGCCCCGTCCGGCAGCGGCGCGGAGAGAGAAAACACCAGCGGCATGATTGCCGTTCAGGTGAGTGCAAAAGCCATGTTGGGCGAAGTGTCGCTGCCGCGCGGTTTCCGTCTGTCATGGAGCATTGTCGATATTTTTCATCCAGACAAGCCTGATGAAAATTCCCTATGGGCAGGCAACGCCCCGGAGCAGGGCCGCCACCTCTTGTTCAAAACCCTGCAGAGTGAATCCACACTCGATTTTGAGGCGGTCAGCTCCACACTTGTTTTCGAGAAAGAGATCTATTGGCAGGACATTGAATACCAATACCCGCTTGCAGCTCTGGTTGCCGGACTGATCCTGACCCTGTTGCTGCTGTTTGCAGCCCGCAGTTTCGAGTTGAGAGACAGGGAGCTTAAGCAACGCAGTGAGGAGATCGAACGACAGGTCAGAAAACAGACCCGGAACCTTCTTGAGAGTGAAGCAAGATTGAATGAGGC
The DNA here is from genome assembly GCF_002795825.1 of Mariprofundus ferrinatatus. Taxonomy (NCBI): domain Bacteria; kingdom Pseudomonadati; phylum Pseudomonadota; class Candidatius Mariprofundia; order Mariprofundales; family Mariprofundaceae; genus Mariprofundus; species Mariprofundus ferrinatatus. The sequence goes on from NZ_CP018800.1 coordinate 1,962,788, forward strand.
CCAGCGAATCGCCTGTGTTGGCAACTGGGAGCTCAACCTCGCAACAAACACACTCACTTGGTCGGATGAAATCTTCCGGATTTTTGAAATCGACAAGGAACGGTTTGGCGCCTCCTACGAAGCATTTATTGAAGCGATCCACCCGGACGACCGGGAGCTTGTCAATGCAAAGTATACTGCTTCAGTGAAAAGCAGGATCCCTTATGATGTGGAGCACCGGCTCCTTTTCAGCGATGGCAGGGTTAAATATGTGCACGAGCACTGCCAGACATTCTATGACGCCGAAGGAAACCCAACCCGATCAACCGGCACAGTGCAGGACATCACCGAACGCAAGGAGCTTGAAGAGAGGCTGCTTCAGTCGCAAAAGATGGAGGCGATCGGCACTCTGGCTGGCGGGATCGCCCATGACTTCAACAACACACTGGCCGCCATTCAGGGCAACCTCTACCTGGCGAAAAAACAGCTGGATGACAAAGAGCTGCTTGCCTCCAAGTTGAACAACATCGTATCACTAAGCGAGCACGCTGCGGAGATCGTCAGACAACTGCTCACATTTGCCCGCAAGGATATTGTGACCCACCAGCCGTTTTCCCTCACCTCGTTATTGAGAACCGAGCTTTCTCTCTTCAGAAGCATCATTCCTGAGAACATCGATTACAGCATTGAACTGTGCGACGAGGAGCTGAACGTACTGGGAGACTCCACCCAGCTGCAGCAGGCACTGGTCAATCTGCTTAATAATGCGCGGGATGCCGTACGCAATACAGAGCAGCCCAAGATCAGCTTCACGCTTGAACCGTTCAGTATCAACACAGGCTTTCAGCAGAAACACCCTGAAATCCAGGGGGACGGAGTTGCCCATCTGATCATAAGAGATAATGGCAGCGGCATACCCGCAGCCACCCTTGAACACATTTTTGAACCGTTTTATACAACCAAGGCAGTCGGTGAAGGTACCGGGCTTGGTCTGGCCATGGTCTATGGCTCAATTCAGACGCATGGTGGCGCGGTTGACGTTGAGAGCAGCGAAGGCAAGGGCACAACATTCCATATATACCTGCCACTATGCCAGAAAGATGGGAAGCAAACCGACAAGCCTGAGACCCCCCCGGTTGCGGGCGAAGGGGAAACCATCCTTCTTGTTGATGATGACGATGATGTGCGCAGTACAACCTGTGAAGTGCTTGAGAGCATGGGTTACAGGGTGTTGATAGCATCAGACGGGCAGCAGGGGCTGGATACCTTTGATGCATACCAACATGAAATCGACCTCATTATCAGTGATGTTGTGATGCCGAAAATGGGCGGCACCGAATTTTCCCGCAGAGCGAAAGAGCGTGTTCACGATATCCCTGTCATTCTCATAACCGGCTATGATGAACGGCAGGTAGCGGATATCCAGGATGACCTCGGCGATATCGAGTTGCTTCAAAAACCAATCTCATACCCCCTGCTTAGCCAGACACTGAGGAGTCTTCTCGGCTCCGGAAAATAATCCAGAGCCGCATTAATACCAGCCGTTCTCCTTGAAGGAGAGCACCTCTTTGCCGGCAATCAGGAAGTGGTCAAGGATTTTGATATCGAGCGTGCTGCACGCCTCGGCCATTCGCCGGGTCAGCTCAATATCCTCGCTGCTTGCATGCGGCGTGCCGCCGGGATGGTTGTGGAACAGAATCAGACCCTTGGCATCCAGCTCCAGCGCCCGCTTGATAAGATTGCGCGGATAGACCGCGGTCCGATCCACGGTTCCCTCGAACATGATCTGGGTGGCACGATGACGGTGCTGCTGATCGGTAAATACGGCGCCGAAACACTCCATGCCGCGCCCCTGCACCACCATCCGCAGGTGTGCCTTTACCTTATCCGGCCTGTCATACACCGACCTTCCAGGCAGATCGGATGCGAGATAACGTAGTTCTGCCTGCCGGATCAGGGCCAGAAACAGTGCCCCCTGCTCGCCGATCCCCCTGACCTGTGCAAGCTCCGGCATGGTTGCATCGAAGACGCCGGCCAGCGTTCCGAAGATTTCGAGAAGTCTTTTGGCGACCGGTTTCACATCGACACGCGGGATGATGTAGGTGAGCAGCAACTCCAGCACCTCGTAATCATGGAAGCCGTCGAGTCCATGCCCGGCAAATCGCTTGCGAAGTCTCTCGCGGTGGCCCTTTACACTCTCGTCCATTGTATCCTATCAAAGACAATAATTACCGACCCGTCAATGCATCCTTTTCTCCATTCGACATTGCCCCCCATGCGTGTCTAAACTAGTGGCATGCGTCATCTTCGCCGACAGCTCATCGACCTGCTCGATCAGGCACGCCAGCAACATCGAATGGATCACGTGCCGATGCGTCTTCTGGCCGCACTTGTGCAGGACTTTTATGCCCTGCTGCCAAGAGGAAAAACCAAACGGGTGGAGATGCACTCGCGCACGCTCACCCACGGTAACCTGCATCGCCATATCTTCACCATCCGCTGCCCCGATCAGGCCTTCTATCTCGACGCCATCAAAGGCTACCTGCTCAAGCGCGATATCCAGCCGATCGGTCAACAGACCATGGTCGCCAAAATGGATTGCGGACCGGATGGCTGCATGCTCGAGCTGCACAAGCCTGACACGCATGCCGAAGAGAACTTCATGTTCATTGCCCTGCACATCTCGGCCACGGTCACGCCGGACATCAAGCCGCTGAAAAAGGATATCATGGCGATCCTCAAGGCGGTCGACCTCTCCGTGAACGATTTCGAGCCTATGCGGAAATTCGTGGCAGGTTCGGTTGCCGCTTTGATGACTGACAACAGCGATGCGGCATCACTGCTCGACTGGATCAATGACAACCACTTCCTCTATTTCGGCATCTTCCATACCGGTCACCATCTGGGGGTGGCCAAAAACAGCCGCGTATTCGAACGCATCGCGCCGGAACTCGCCGAGCAACTCACCACACTGGCGCCCGCAACAGAGATCGGCATTCAATGGCTGAGCCTGAGTGCCAGCAGCCGCTACCTCTACAGTGCGGCCAGCGTGGAAACAGTTCGCATCAGCTGGAGAGGCAAAGAGGGGGGCATTGAAGAGGCCACTGTTGTCGGCCACTTCTCGCGCAGCGCCCGCTACGCCAACGCAAGCTATCTGCCGAAACTGGCTGGCCACTGGCGGGAACTTGCTTCCGACCCGCTGCTGCAGCACTCTGCTTTCTACCGCCGCGAGATCCGAACCCTGTTCGACCGCATGCCCAAACGCATCCTGCTGGCCAGCAAGGCCGGCGATTGGCTGGAACCGCTGAAGGCGATTATTGACCTTGCAGGACCGATGCAGCTGGTTGCCCGACTGATCCCTGTCATCGAAGGCAACATGGATACGCTGATGATCACCATTACCTCCAAGCGTTTCGGCCCGCATGTCATGCAGCACCTGCTCAAATCACTGAACGAGGCCGGCCAGATCACCTACGGCTACGATGACTTTGGTATCGGTCCGCACCGCATTATCCTGATCGGCATCGACCGCGACAGCCCGGCCATCCGGCAGCAGAAGCTCGATGAACTTATCCTCGGCTGCATCACCTTCTGGAAGGATGTCGCCCGCACCGAAGTGATGCGCCATGCCGATATCTTCGATATCCCGGATACACTGAATGAGCTGGAGCAGATTCCCCCGCTTTATCAGGAGCTCTTCCCGCCCGAACAGTTCACACGCGACCTGCAGATGCGCAAGCGCGTACTGCACAACGGGCAGACCCGTGTTTATGTCACCCCGCGCGCCAAGGCGACGGGTGATGAGGTGGAGCTTCATATCTATTCGCTCAGGCAGCCATCGCTGGGAACACTGGTCGACACCATCCGCGCCTTCGGCCTCGATCCTGTTCAGGAGTCGGTGGTTCCGTTCGGCAGGAATCCGGAACATCTGCATGATGATGAGGGCAAATGCGGCTGCATCCATATCAGCTCGCTGGTCTGCAAAGCCCCCCGCCACCTGGACAGGGATGATGCGTTGCGACTCAGGCGAGGACTTGCCCAGGTTCTCAATGGCCGGGCAGACCACGATCCGGTCAATGCCCTGCTGATCTCCGCCCGACTTGAGATCGAAGCGATCGCCATTGTTATCACGCTGCGCAGTCACCTGATCCAGCTGCTCGCCGATGCGGCCAAGCTGCCACTTTCCGACATGATGCTGCGCAATCCCGCCGCAACCGCGCAACTACACGGCCTCTTTGCCGCCCGTCACCATCCCGACAGCGATGAGGGACAGCTTGCAGAAGCACAGAAGAGCTTCAGCGAGGCGATGAGCATCATCGACAACCTCTCGGATGATCGCTGGTTCCGTGCACTGGCCGAGCTGGTGGAGGCGAGCCTGCGCACCAATGCCTTTGTGCGCAAAGAGAGGGAGGCTATCGGCATCAAGATCGAACCGGGCAAGCTGAGCTACAGTCCCGAACCCAGGCCCTACCGTGAAATATTCGTGCACGGCGTGAATGTCGAGGGCGTACACCTGCGCGGCGGCCCGATCGCCCGCGGCGGACTGCGCTTCTCCGATCGCCCTGCCGATTTCAGGACCGAGGTGCTGGAGCTGATGCGCACACAGGTGGTCAAAAACGGGCAGATAGTCCCGACCGGTTCGAAGGGTGGCTTCGTGGTGCGTGGCGGCAGTGGAGCCTCATTTGTACTGGATCAGTACCGCGCCTTTATTGACACCCTGCTGGCGCTGACCGACAACCTTGATGAGGGGCACGTCACACCGCCCGCCGGTATCAGAATCGCCCAACACGATGCGAACGACCCCTATCTCGTCGTTGCCGCCGACAAGGGCACCGCACGCTTCTCCGATGATGCCAACGAACGGGCCATACATGCCGGCTTCTGGCTCGGCGATGCCTTCGCCAGTGGCGGCCGCCACGGTTACGATCACAAAAAGGTCGGCATTACCGCGCGCGGTGCCTGGGTTTGCGTCGCGCACCACTTTGCCAAGCTGGGAGTCGATGCTTACACCGATCCGATCAGCTGTGTCGGCATCGGCGATATGGGCGGCGATGTGTTCGGCAACGGCATGCTGCTCAATCCGGAGCTGCGCCTTATTGCAGCCTTCAATCACCGTCATATCTTCCTTGATCCGGAACCGGATCCGAAGCGTTCATTCGCAGAGCGTAAACGGCTGTTTGAGGGAATGGGTGGCTGGGAAAGCTATGACCGCAAACTGATCAGCGAAGGCGGCGGTGTCTTTGAGCGCAGTGCCAAACATATTCCGCTGAGCCCCAAACTCCGCAAGCTGCTTGCCACTGAAGAGAGTGCCCTTTCAGGCGAGGCGCTGATCCGGTCCATTCTTGCTGCCCCCGTCGACCTGCTCTACAACGGCGGCATCGGCACCTATATCAAGGCAAGCCGTGAGAGCCATGCCGACGTCCGCGATCCGGTTAACAATGCTGTTCGTATCGATGCGGCCGCACTTCGCTGCAAGGTTGTCAGTGAAGGGGGAAATCTGGGGCTCACACAGCGGGCACGTATTGAATATGCCGAGGCCGGCGGCATCATCAACACCGACGCGATGGATAATTCGGCCGGCGTGGACATGTCCGACCATGAGGTGAATCTCAAGATTCTGCTCTCCCGACAGTCAGGCCGGAACCTCTCTTTTGACGAGCGTAATGAACTGCTGAAAGAGCTTACCGATGCGGTCACCGAACAGTGCCTGCTGGATAACCTTCTGCAGTCGCGCTGCCTCACGCTGGCGGAACGCGCCGCCACCGCACATCCGCTGCGCCTGCGCCGCCTGCGCAACAACCTCAGCAGCCAGGGGTGGCTCGATGAGTCGGTTGCACCAAGGATTGACGAGGATGAGCTGCTGGCGCTCAGGCCTCAACTCTCGATCCTGCTCGGACAGGAGAAAAACCGCATCCATGCCAAGCTCAGCGAGGAGTCGTTTCACCAGAGCTGTGCTTTTAACAAGAAGCTGCTCAAACGCTATTTCCCCGAACCGCTGCACAGACGTTTTGCCATCAATTTCGAGCTGCATCCGCTCGCCTCGGAGATTATTCACACCGTGGCGACCAATCATGTCGTCAACCATTTCGGGCTCGGTGCCGTGCACCATCTCGAGACCATGGTCGACCACTCGGTCAGCGAGATTGTCGAGGCGCTGTTAATCAGTGAGTCGCTGCTCGATATAGAGCCACTGCGCGATGCAATCTGGCAGCAGGTCAGCACTCCCGAGCTGGCATTGAGCCTTCAGCTTGAGCTGCAGGAGTACCTTCTCCACTTTACCGAAGAGCTGCTTCGCCTCTGTCCGGTCGAGCATCTCAACCAGGCGTGGGTCGAAAAACACAGCAAGGGCTTCTCCCACTTCCGCGACCTTCTGGCCGGCGATGAGGCGGAAGCAAGCGCCTCCGGGCTTGAGCCCGAAAAGGCAGTGCAACTTGCAGCCATGCCGGAACTGAGCCATGCCGCCTGCGCCCTGCACCTCTCATCCTCCCTGAACAAGACGCTGGCCCGCTGCCTCTCGGCGAACCGCATCTGCCTGCAGCTGTTGCCGATCCGACAGATGGAGGCGCAACTGCGCTCAAGGGATTGGGGTGAACCCGATGCACACAAACTGCGCCGCGAATGGCTGCACCGGCTTGTGATTCTGAAAGAGCGGGCAATCCGCCGCCTGCTCGATGTGCATGAGCCTGAGTTCGAAGCAACCGGCAGGGGGCTTTGGCACAATCACCACCTGTGGGAAACGGTTGCGCCTTACATGAATGGGGAAGATCGCGAGGGCAAGCCGGAAAAACAGGGCGAACAGCGCCGTGCCGAATCCCGCCGCATGCAGCTGTTGCTGGCACTCACCCGACTCGAATCCATCATCGATAACAGCTAAACCCTGAGATTCAGGCCAACTTCGGAGGAAGTGTCATACTCCTTGGTTCGAATCCTGCTCGGGGAACCGGGCAGGGCCCGAACCTAGAAGGATGAACCGGGCTGGGTGAGGAATTCGATCTCTTCGGGGGTGGATTCGCGGCCGAGAATGGCGTTGCGGTGAGGATAACGACCGAAGCGGTCGATGATCATCTTGTGTTTGATCTCAAACTCAAGGTTGAACTCAAGGCCCGGCTGATCAAAGAGCTTCACTGCCTGCATATGAATCGCCATTGATTCGCTGTGCATATAGGGCATGTAGAAGAAGTTGCGCTCCGGGATATCCACCTCCTGGTCGGCGCCGATACGTACCGACTCCTGTGCCAGAACAAGCGCCATCCCGTCAAAGGCAAAAGCATTCGGGGTGTCGCGATGGATGTTCCTTGAGAACTGATCGAGCACAATGATCTCGGCCAATCGACCCACTGCGGTTTCGCGCCAGTCGTAGAGCTTGGCGGCGGCGGCATCACGGTGCAGTTCGCCGAAACGCGCTTCGATTCCCCGGTCAAGCGCCTCGTCTTTCACCCACCACTGGCGCGGCTCTAACTCCGCAAACCAGAACTGGAGAACATCAATCGCACCTGCACTACTCATGCAAATTCGGGAAGCAGCCCTGCCTCGAACACCGGCCCGTCAACGCAGACACGGCGATACTTCTCTTCGCCCGCCTCAATGGTTTTGACCACACAGCCGGCGCAACCGCCGATGCCGCAGGCCATGTGCTCCTCAAGGCTCAAATAGGTCGGCAGATCAAACTCGCGACCGACCCGCGCCACCGCATGCAGCATCGGGTGCGGACCGCACGAGAGCAGCACGCAACGGCTGCGCTCCGCCTCATCAAGGGCTGCCAGGTAGTCGCGTGCAAGGTTCGGCACATGCCCCTCGTAGCATCCGTAGAGCCCTGCATTGGAGGCAAGACGCGACGGAATACCTCGCTCCTCAAGCGAACGGATTGCCAGAATCGCGTTGCCGCTCACGCCCGGGAGCAGCATCGTCGACGGCTTCAGCGCAAACGGGAATTCAACTTCTGAACCGGCAAAGACCACACAATCGCTTTCACCGTAAATACTCATGGCGGCAAAAATCATCGGCGGAATACCAACTCCGCCGCCGACCAGCACATAACGCCTTGAGCTGTCCGAGAGATCGAATGGCCGGCCGATCGGTCCGAGCATCGGAATGGTGTCGCCCACCTTGCGCCCGGAGAGCAGCTGCGTTCCCTCACCGATCGCCTTGTACAGCAGATCGACGGTGCCACGCTCGGGATCGGTGAGCATGATCGAGATCGGGCGGCGCAGTGGCCTCTCATCGGATACGCGCAGGTGCACAAACTGCCCAGGCTTCGCTTTGGCAGCCGTTTTCGGCGCCAGAACCCTGAGCACAAACTGATCGCCCGGATGGCCGACATGCGCCAGCACTTCGGCCTGTTCTTCAAAAATGGTTCCGTGATGTTCGTTAGCCACGTACTTCCCCTTCCGCGAACACAAGCCGTCCCGCTTTCACTGTATGGGTGACGCGACCAGTCATCTCTTTGCCGTGCCACGGTGTATTCTTGCCCTTGGAGACCATCTTCTCGCGATCCACGGTCCACTTCGCGTCGGCATCAAAGATGGTGATGTCGGCTTCTGCCCCCACCGAAAGGGTGCCGGCATCGAGGTTCAGCAGACGGGCCGGATTGCAGGTCATCTTGGCAATCATCTCACTCATCGTAAGTACACCGCCACGTACCAGGTCAAGTGATACCGGCAGCATCGTCTCGAGTCCGACAATACCGAATGCGGCACAGGAGAGACCACAGCGTTTGTCATCCTCATGGTGCGGGGCATGGTCGGTGGCGATCACCGCGATGGTACCGTCGCGCAACCCCTCGATCACCGCCTGACGATCTGCTTCGGTGCGCAGCGGCGGGCTCATCTTGGCATCGGAGTTGTATCCCAGCACCTCCTCCTCGGTGAGTGCGAAGTGGTGCGGCGCCGCCTCGGTGGAGACCTTCAGCCCCTCTTTCTGCGCCTGCCGGATCAGCGCTACGCCGCCCTTGGTGGAGATATGGGCAACGTGATAGCGGGCGTCGGATAGGCGCGCAAGCATGATGTCGCGGGCGATCATTGAATCCTCGCCTGCAGCCGGCATACCAGAGACACCCAGCTGGGTGGAGATCCACCCCTCGTTGATTGCGCCCCCCGCCGTCAGCTCTTTCTCTTCGGCGTGCTGGATCACCATGAACCCGAAGCTTGAAGCATATTCGAGCGCCTTGCGCATCACACCCGCATGCCAGATCGGCATGCCATCATCTGAGAACGCGACACAGCCTGCGCGGGTAAGCTCACGCATCTCGGTCAGCTCCTTGCCGTCGAGGTTTTTGGTCACCGCACCGATCGGATGCACGTTACAGAGGTTGACCTGTCTGGCGCGCTCGATGATCTGGCGGGCAATGCCGGCATGATCAATGTGCGGACCGGTATTGGGCATGCAGCAGATTGAAGTCACGCCGCCGGCCACCGCCGCACGGGAGCCGGACTCGATATCCTCTTTCCACTCCTGCCCCGGTTCGCGCAGATGCACATGCATATCGATCAGGCCGGGACAGACGATCTTCCCGTCGGCATCGATCTCTTCATCTGCCTGGCCGTCGTAAGCGCCGATGACGGCCACTTTGCCATCTTTGACCCAGAGATTGGCGACCTCATCAATGCCGTTGGCCGGATCGATGATATGTCCGTTCTTTATCAACAGTGTGCTGCTCATAACAGTGTCCTCTGTGCCTGCATCGCTTCATCCGCCAGCTGTTTTTTACTGCTTGCCGGGCCCTTCTTCTCCTCTGTCTGCCCGCCGCACAGTGCTGTCAGCACAGCCATGCGCACGGCCACCCCGTGCTCAACCTGCTGCAGCACATGGCTCTTCACCGAATCGGCCACGTCGGTAGCGATCTCCACGCCTCGGTTCATCGGCCCGGGATGCATGACAATGCAGTCGGAACCTGCAGCCTTCAGGCGTCTGGCGTTCAGTCCGTAAGCCTCGTGATACTCGCGCACTGACGGAAATGCACAGTTATCGGTCAGCCGCTCAGTCTGCACACGCAGCATGTAGACCGCATCACTACCCGGCAGTGCCGCATCGAAATCGTGGTAGACCTCGCATCCGTAGCGCTCGATCTGGGCAGGCAGCAGCGTCTTCGGCGCCACCACCCGCATGGTGTAGCCGAGCTTTCTGGCAGCCAGAAGGTGTGAACGGGCAACGCGCGAGTGCGCGATATCGCCGACGATGGTGATCACCTTGCCGGCGGGTGAACCCCACACCTGTTTCAGCGTCAGCAGGTCGGTGAGAATCTGTGTCGGATGCTCATGCGCCCCGTCGCCGGCATTCACCAGGGCAGTGTTCGGCAGGTAGTCGGCAAGAAACTGACAGGTGCCTGCCAGCGAGTGGCGAATCACCAGCACATGCGGCTGCATGGCTGCCAGGGTCATACCTGTATCGAGCAGGCTCTCCCCCTTCTTGGTGGCGCTGGTCGAGGCGGAGATATTGATCACATCAGCCGAGAGCCGTTTGCCGGCCAACTCAAAACTGGTACGTGTACGTGTCGAATTCTCGAAGAAGAGGTTGATCACCGTTTTGCCGCGCAGCGTCGGGGCTTTTTTCAGCGGTCGCCGGTTGATATCGATAAAAGAGTCGCCGAGGTTGACCAGATATTCAATCTGCTCCCGGTCAAGCTCGGCAATGCCGAAGAGATGTTTCAGCGCGTTCATGGTTTCACCTGCCTCTGCTCAATAATCCACGCAGCATCCGTCACCAGTTCTATGGTGCAGTCTGCGGGCGCCTCGATGCTCAGCCCCACACTTTCGGCGGCAATCGGCAGCTGCCTGCCGCCGCGATCCACCAGCACGGCCAGGCGAATCGCTGCCGGCCGGCCGTAATCGAAAATCTCGTCCATGGCGGCACGGATGGTGCGACCGGAGTAGAGGACATCGTCGACCAGCCATATCTCCTTGCCGGCAACATCGAACGGAAGTTCGCTGCGGCGTACCAGCGGATGTGGAGCGATGGTGTCGAGATCGTCACGGTAGAAGCTGATATCGAGATTGCCGCGTTCAACACTTACACCGCGCGATTCAAGGCGGCCCTGAATCGCATCGGCCACTTCGGCACCGCCGCTATGGATACCTACCAGATAGACTTCATCGCCTGAGATTGCGCTACTCATCATATCCAGAGCGGCTTCGACCGCCCGGTTATCAAACAGAATCGGGGAACTCATGGTTTCAACTCCGGATGTGCCGAGAGAAAGTCCTCCAGAATCACGGCCGCAGCCGTCTGGTCGATCTTCTCCCGCACCTTTTTCTCGTTCAATCCCTGTGCATAGAGACGCTCTTTGGCTGTCCACGTGGAAAGGCGCTCATCCTGAAAGATGACCGGCAGATCAACACTCTGTTTCAGCTGAGCAACCGCTCTGCGTGCATCCTCTGCCTGAACCCCTTCGGTGCCATCCATATTCCTGGGCAGCCCCGCCACGACTCCCTGCGAACCGTATTCACGAATCAGTTTTGCGAGCTGTTTCGGCCAGGCCTGATCATTGCGATGCAGGAAGGTGACCCCGCGGCAGGAGATACCGAGCCGGTCGCAAACAGCCACGCCGATACGCTTCATGCCGATATCGAGTGAAATCAGCGGCAGGGTAAAATGTTCAGGCAGTGAATTTGAAAAGGAGGGCTCTGCTGCAGGACCGAGCGTCACGGAATCAGTGGTTGAGCAGGATGCGGCTTTCATTAAAGCCGAGATTCTGCAGCGTTTCCGTGCATGCGTCCACCATTGCGCTCATGCCGGCAAGGCAGGCCACCGCATGGGTTCCGTCCGGCGCATCGGCCATGAGTGCGTGCTGCACATAGCCGATCGGCCCGTCCCAGCTCTCGTGACCGATCTCCAGCGTAATGGAGACCTCGATATCGTGGCGGGCAAGCTCGGCAAGCTCCTCGGTCAGCAGCTGATGCATCTCCGTCAGGAAGCCGGCATAGATCACCACCTTCCCGTAATCATCACGGTGACGGATAATATTGTGCCAGACACTGCGAAGCGGAGCGATACCGGTACCCACACCGACAAGGTAGACATCATTACCCTTGAAGGGGGAGAGGTCGAAGCCTTTGCCCATCGGCCCCTCCACTTCCAGGATGGTGCCCGGTTTTACACCGCAGAGATAAGCGGACAGCGGCCCTGCATTTTTGACAAAAAACTCAAAGGACTCCGGCTCGTCGGGGCTCGATGCGATGGCAAAAAAACCAGGGGCCGGCTCGTTGACCTTGGGGATTCCGATGCGCACATACTGGCCCGGAAGAAAAGTCGAGAGCTTCCCGCGCAGCGGCTCAAGCGACAGGTGAACAACGGTATCATTGCAGTCAGGATCGGTGATGAGGATATTTTCTTTCACGCGCATGCGATATGTAGAAGAGTTCTGCACTTGGAAAATGACCTCCGGAATCAGGAGGGCTATTGCAACGAAGGGGAGCAGAAGATGCAAGCATCAAAATGCCTTGAACTGAAAATAACGGCCAGCGCGCTCTCAGAAGAGGCATTTGAACTGCTCGCTGCAGCACTCAATGCCCTCGGCACGGCTGAAGAGACCGATGCCGATTCCGGCATGACCGATCGCATCGCATGGATCGCCATCGAAGATGATGAGGCCCCACTCAGGAGCAAGATATTAGAGGCATGCCAGAGGCAGGGCATTGCCGATGAAGCAGTAACACTCTCGACACTGGAACAGCAGAACTGGGAGACCGCCTGGCAGAAGGAGTGGCAGGCGATGGAGATCGGCGAAAACCTGTGTGTACGCCCCTCATTCTGTGCGGCTCCGAATGATGGCCGCGTCGACATTGTTCTCGACCCCGGCATGGCCTTCGGCACCGGCACCCACCCGACCACACAACTCTGCCTTGAGGCGGTTGAGCGCATCTGCAAAGAGAGGCCGCCGGCAACCCTGCTCGATATGGGCGCAGGCTCAGGCATTCTTGCCATTGCCGCCCTGAAGCTTGGCGCGGGATCGGCTCTGACTGTTGATATGGAAGAGGAGTCGGTCGAAGCGTGCCTTACCAATGCCGAAATCAATGGTGTCTCGCTGACCTCCCTGCTCGACGATACGCCGCCCGAGGCGAAGTTCGACCTCGTGGTTGCGAATATTCTGGCTGGCCCACTGGTCTGGATGGCCAGAGAGCTCGCCCCATGCGTCGGCCAGCGGCTGGTGCTTTCGGGCCTGCTGACCACGCAGGTGGATGATGTCGCCGAGGCCTATATCAGAGAAGGACTGCTGGAAGTTCGCCGTGATGCCCGGGGCGAGTGGGCATCCGTGGAGTTCATCCCCGCATAATCATGTTGGGCCCGGTTTACTGCTTCTCCTGAGGCTCAGGCTTCATTGAACCAAACCACTCCTTGCTGTAGCGCAGACCCATCTTCGGCGCCAGATCCATCGCCTGCCTTGCAAAGATCGAGACGCTTTGCGTCAGCATGAACTCAAGCGTCACCGCCGTGCTCGGCTCCTTGGCAACGATCTGTTCAACGGTCAGCGTAATATCATCGGAGAGCTTGCGCCCTGCCCTTATCTGGCCGCCGGAGGCATCACCACCCAGCTCAAAGATATCCAGCCCCGTCACCTGCTGCACCTGTCCCTGCACCTCCTGCATCATCGTGCCGGGACCCAGAATAAATTCGGCCGCAGTCATCATATCGCCGGCACTGTCTGTTCCGAGCGAGGCAAGCGGACGACCCGTGGCGATGTAGGAGAAAATCTCCGCATTGCTCATCGCAGGCTCCGAATAGAGGCGTGTATTGATCTGGTCGGCAGGCCCTTCAACAATGACGCCTGCCGTAATATCCCCCGTCTTACGCGCCGCCCTGATCTGAATTACTGGCCGCTTTGGATCGCCCGAAAACACAACCCTGCTGCCGGCAAGGATGTCGAGCTTGACGCTGCGGAATTCGATCTTGCCGCTGCTGATCTCCAGCACACCGGTCAGGCGCGGCTGCGACAGGCTGCCACCAAGATGCAGCGTCCCCTTCGGCTTCAGGCTCATGCCTCGGCCATAGATCTCCGAATCACCGCTCAGGTTAAGTTCGACATCGATCTTTGAAAGCGGCGCCTTTTTCCTGTCAGCTTTCGAATCCGATGCCGCCTCCCAAATCAGATCCTCGGTCACCCCCGGCACTGGATCAGGGATTTCCAAACGCATGTGAATGACCTCAAGGTCACCACTGATCAGACTGACCTTCTGTTTTTCCGATGCCGAGATCGTTCCGTTGACTACCAGCTGCTGATCCGGAAGCTGCATCAGGGGAAATCTTCTGAATCGGATCTCGGGCATGGTGCGGTTTTCGATATCAACCTCGCCTTTGATAACCATCTCACCATCACCCCCCTGCAGGCGCAGGTCGATAACAGGCACTCCTTTTGCAATGCTCGCCTTAACCCCTCCCTGCATCTCAAGGCCGAATTCAGGCACACCGATCGCATCAAGGGTGATCGATCCGCCGCCACGAAGCGAGCTTACACCAAACGGCGTGCTCCACTTCAGATCAATGTCGCTGCGCCCCTCAATCGGATCAATGCGCGGCACAAGCGGCTGGATATGCGAAAGGCGCTCAAGCCTGAGAGAGAGTGCTCCGGAACCAGCCTCCCCCTCGGGAAAGGTGAACTGCCAGGGCCTCAGAGTGAACAGCAGTGCGCTGCTGCCGCTACCGGCCAGAGTGCCCTCGGCCGGCGCCTTAGCACGCACCTGCCAGACAAGCCTGCTCTTGCTGCAATCAAGATTCGCACTGGCGTCGCTAAGCAACAGTGCCCTCCCATCTTCTCCCGCATAGATCGGATGGCTCAACTTGAGCGCCTGAGATGCGAGCCTCAAGGCAGCTGTCGGCGCCCCGGGAAGCCCACTGAGCGACAGGGTCAAATCGGCGGTTCCGGCGAACCGGAGTGGCATTGCGCTCATCCACGGCTCGTTACCGGAGAGCGTCATACCCTTCGCATCAAGCTGGCCAGAGACCTTGTCAGCGGTCATCGCAAAGAGAGCGCTTCCCTTGCCACCCATCAGTTGCAGGGCTGATCTCTCCAACTGCACCCGATCTCCGTCAATAGAGAACGGTAAACGATCAGCCAGCAGCAGCTGGCTGCCCGAGTAGCTGATGCGCAAGCTGCTGATGACGCCAGAAATCTTTGCCGGTCCTGAAACCTTACCGCTGAACGTTGCGCTGCTCTGCAATCTGCCCTGCGAGACCCAGCTGAACACCACATCATCATTTTCATGTCGTGCATCGACCTTCAGGCTCTCCATCTCCTGCCTGCCACTGAGCGACACTGCAGATGTGCTCAGATGATACGAAGCCACACCGGACAGGTGATCCGCAGTCAGTTTGGCCGACTCGATAGCCACGGTTTCCAGCTGCAATTTCGTTGCCACTGCATGCATGGCCAGCTTCGGTTGAGCATAGCCTCCCTGCAGGGTGAATTGGCCATGCAGGCTACCGCCCCCCTCCCGCAGACCAGCAAGTTTCAGCGCAGGCGATATATCCGACCCCTCCAGCCTTCCCTGCAGTGCAAATCGATCAGCATCTCCCTGCCCGCTGAGCCTGAGGTTAACCCCAAGCGCCTGGATATCGGCCCCCGCCAGCCTCCAGTTCTGAGCGTCGCCTTCGCCATCGAGTCGCATCCGGGCAACAAGTCCGGCCAGTCTTCCCTCATCGATATGACCCTTGAGCTGCCAGCTGCCGCTCCCGGCCTGCCAGGAACCGTTCACCTGCCCGCTCAGCTGGCCAGCTGCATTTTTCAGAGGCGAATCCCACCCTGTCAGCGTCATCAGCCCCTGCAGCTGTTCACCGGCATAGTTCAGGTCGACTCTGAGTCCATGCTTACGCTCCTCTGCAGTGGCCAACAGGCCGTTTACGGACCAGTCTGCAGTGATATCCAGCTCCATCTGCCTGCTCAGCAGCGACTCAGCGGCGAGGCTGCTGTGCATATCCAGATGCCCCCGCTCAAATGATTGCGGCGCAGTTAACGACCATATGCCATCAACCGTCCCACGATCGCTGGAGATATGGAGCTTGCCGTCGCCCTTCAGCTCCTGTTTCGACCTTCTCCAGCTCGCCTCTATCTCTCCGCTTGCGCTATTGGTTTCCGCCTTCAGCTTCACCATGCCACTCTGCAGCCGCTTGCCCGTTAGCTCGACGCTGGCTGATCCGGATGCTTTGCTCTGCAGGCTGCCTCTGGCCTGCCATCGGCCCGGTGAGCCGGACAGGTTTGCGGCAAGCTCCCCTTCGTTAAGACTTGCCTGCAGTGAGCCTGAAAGGGAGCCTGAGAGGCGTAGCCGATCAACCTGAATATCCCGCGCCCGGACTTCACTGCTGCCATTCTGTCCGATCGCCACCTCGGCAATACGCATCCGGTTAAGGCGCAGGGTAATGGGTGGCAGACCGGCCGCGCCATCATCCTCTCCGGCAGCACGCTCCTGCTTCTGCAGATCGATTTTTTCCACCCTCAATAGCGCAACAGAGAGGTCACCCGCCAGCAATCGCCATGGCGACCACTCCAGCGTGACAGTTGAAGCCACCGTCTGCATGGATGCGCTTTTCACCACGACTGTATCGGCAGAGAGATGTGACAGCGGATGGCCGAGCAGGCCGCGAATCTCGATGTTGCCATCGCTGAACAATGCCACCTCACTGGCCACCCACTGCCGTCCCGCATCACTCCCCAGCCAGAACCAGAGCCCTGTTGAGGTGAACAGAAGAAGCGCCAGCGCAGCTGCCAAAGCAACCATAAACCAGCGCCGCATCAGAACACCTCTCCGAGCGTAATATAGAATTGGAAGCGCCTGTCCTGAGTCCTGCGTTTCAGCGGCACGGCCAGATCGATCCGCAACGGGCCGGCCGGGGTACGGATGATGGCACCGGCACCGGCTGACCATACAGTCGGTGAACTGCTGCCGATCGCCTGCCACATCTTCGCCACATCACCGAACAGCACCGGTGAAACCGTCTCCGCCTCCGGCATAAACACCAGGTCAATGCCGCCATAGGTTTTCATCAGGCCGCCGGTTGCCAGGCCATCAACACCAAGCGGCCCCAGTGAATCGAGGGCATAACCCCTGACACTGGACGCGCCACCGGCAAACTGGCGGTAGGTCTTTGGCGCAGAACCCTGAAGGCTCACCGTGCGGCCGTAACCGGCACGTGGCGAGAGCAGCAGCCAGTCGGCCGGTCGGTAGAAATAACGTCCGCTGACATCAACCGTGACCCACAACCCCTGACTGTTGACCCGCAGCGGCAACCCCGCACCTGCATCCAGCCGCCATCCCCGCTCAGGAAGATAGCCGCCATGCTCATGTGCAAAATGGAAATCAGCCCGGGGCCCGAGGGTTAGCAGGCTGATTCCTGCTTCGCGGACATTCTCAGCCTGCACAGAGAGACGCAGATAATCTTTAAACCCGAAATCCCACTGCCAGAACGGCCCTCCGCTGATGGCGTCGTAACGGCGTCCATCTGTATCCACGCGGCTGTAATCGGCATTAAAACCTACCCGCTGATCGGCGGCAGGCCAGACTGGGCGGGTGATTGTGGCTCCCAGACCGGAAGAGGTTCGTGAGGCTTCAGCACGCAGCGAGTATTCGATATTGCCCTGGTAGAGGCTGCGATCAACCCAGGCCGCTGCAAGCGCGAAGCCGGAATCAGTCGAATAACCGACATCCCCCGTCAGCTTGCGCCACGGCGCTTCGGTCACTGAAATGCGGATCGGCACATGCTGCCCCTCCGCCTCACTCAGCTGCGGCACGACCATAGCGTGAAGATAGCGGGAGTCATCAGAGATGTGCTGCATTGCATCCTGCAGAAAATGCTGCGCAGCCACCTGCCCTGGCCTGAGCCGGCTGATCTTCAGCGCCAGTTCCGGATCATACTGGCGCGCCCCTTCAACCCGGAGTTCTGAAATATAGAAAAGTGGCCCCGGTTTGATCTGCCAGCTGATATCAAC
This sequence comes from Mariprofundus ferrinatatus, assembly GCF_002795825.1. Taxonomy (NCBI): domain Bacteria; kingdom Pseudomonadati; phylum Pseudomonadota; class Candidatius Mariprofundia; order Mariprofundales; family Mariprofundaceae; genus Mariprofundus; species Mariprofundus ferrinatatus. The sequence continues at coordinate 1,980,678 of NZ_CP018800.1, forward strand.
CAGCCGGCTCTCCCGATCAGGGACAACGACGGCGTTGATATAATCTGCCCTCAGGTAACCCGCATCGCGCCATGCCCAGCGCAGTGCTGTCTTAGCCTTATCATAATCCTGACTGCGGAAAGGGTCTCCCGACTCAGGCAGCGCCACCTTGGCCACCGGTGCGGGGAGCACCTCAACATGTCGTACCCGCCACAATTCGCCGGCCTGCACCCGCCAGCGTGCCTCCCCCTCCTCAACGACAGATGTAACCTCTGCGTCAAGATACCCTTCACTGCGCAACCAGCTTCTTATTACGCTGGCATCCTGCGCTGCCATATAGCGAACCAGAGCCGGCCCAGCCGTCGACTTAAGCTGCAGCGTATCCATTTTTTTGAGCAGGGATTCGGGAACCCCCACAGGAGAACCGATAATGCGGCGGGCATCATTCGCAAAGGCATTTGATGAGAAGAGAAGTGCAGCCGCAAGCAACAGCACACAGAGCGAAGAGAGGCGCGGGCTGCTCAGCCTCATCTTGCATGATCCAGTGAAGTATTTATCAGCATGTCCACCGGAAAACATCATCCTGCAATCCGTTTTGAAACACAACCGGATTTATTGCACCGGCGGTTACCCCTGCAGAAGCTGCAGACCTCTGCGTAGCCTGGACAGCGACTCATCCCTGCCGAGCAGGGCGAGCGTCAGATCGATCGGCGGAGAGACCGGCCCACCGGAAACCAGGATACGGATCGGCTGTGCAAGTTTGCCCATACCGACACCCTCGGCTTCGCACACCCCGGCAATCAGCGCATGCGCTGCCTCTCCCGAGAATTCAGTCATCGCCTCGATTCCGGCGATGAACTTCTCGACCAGTGCATGGGTATCCTCTTTGAAATTCTTCGCAACAGCCTTCTCGTCGTAGGTGGTAGGGGCAACATAAAAGAATCGCGCACCCTCGGCCAACTCGACAAGATTTTTCGATCGCTCCTGCAGGCTTGCGACCACAGGCTCAAGAGCGGGGCCACTGGCGATATCCACACCGATCAGGCGCGCCACCTCGTCGACAAGTTCGGCTGGCGTTGCTTCACGCATGTAGTGGCCGTTGAGCCAGTCCAGCTTCTGCTGGTCGAAGCGGGCAGCCCCCTTGCCAACCTGGGTCAGATCGAACAACGCAATCAGCTGCTCACGGGAGAACACCTCTTCATCACCATGCGACCAGCCGAGACGCGCCAGATAGTTATTCACCGCATGCGGCAGATACCCTTTCTCGCGATATTCGGTGATGGCCACCGCACCGTGACGCTTGGACATCTTGGCTCCATCGGGTCCGTGAATCAGCGGGATATGCGCAAACTGCGGTACCGGCAGTCCGAGCGCCTGGTAGAGCTGAATCTGGCGCGGCGTGTTGTTCAGGTGATCCGAACCGCGCACCACGTGGGTGATCCCCATCGCGGCATCGTCGGCCACCACGGCGAGATTGTAGGTCGGCGTACCATCGGTGCGCAGAAGAATCAGGTCATCAAGCTCCGCATTGGGAAAACTCACATTGCCCAGAACCAGATCGTTAACAATGGTCTCCCCCTCATCCGGCGAGCGGAAACGGACGACGAATGGAGCGCCTGCAGGACGATCAGAGCGATGACGACAGCGGCCGTCATACATCGGCTTCTTGCCCGCAGCACGCTGTGCTTCACGCATCTCGTCCAGCTCCACTTTCGAGCAGTAGCAGCGGTAGGCATGCCCCTCCTCGATCAGCTGATCAACAGCAACCACATGTTCCGCCTGACGCGCCGCCTGAAATACCGGCTCACCATCCCAGTCCAGACCAAGCCACTTCAGGCCGTCGAGGATCACCTCTGTAGCCTCGTCTGTGGAGCGTTCGCGATCGGTATCCTCGATACGCAGCACAAACTGGCCGCCGTGATGGCGGGCATAGAGCCACGCAAACAGTGCAGTTCGGGCGCCGCCGATATGCAGCATACCGGTCGGTGACGGGGCGAAACGGGTGCGGACGGTCATGAACTTCTCCTAAAAGCTGATCTTTCAATAGATGGGGCGGCGCAGGATAACCGGAACAGTTCAAGATATGTAGAGGCAGGCACACATTTGCCACGCCAAAAAAAAGCGTGTTAACGTTCGCATCCATTTCACAGGAGCGATTACCATGAGCGACAAAAAACATGATCAGGAAGACCCGGTAAAGCGATATATTGGCATTTTTCTGTTTCTGGCCGGATTTCTTATGCTCGGCTTTGCCATCAACGGCTTCCTGAACTCTTAACTCTCCCGCTTCTGTGCGATCAGATGCAGGTAGCGCCCCATATGCAGGTAGGGCTCATGCTGCGCATACTTGAGTTCGATGCGAACCACCTCTTCGACAGCCCTCTCCTCGCGCATCTTACGATCCATATAGTCATAAATCACGCGGACCCCTGCGCGACTTAGCGTTTCAAAACCGCAGGCCTCGAGCCAGCCCTGAACTTCCTCAAGACAGAGCGGATGATAAGGGGTCAACCCGCCCTCTTCTCCCTGCAGATCATCACTCTCCGCCTTGCGCCAGTTGCCACGGATCAGATTACGGAACACCAGTGCATCCCGGTTGTAGAACATGAGCGACAGATCACCCCCCTGCCGGATCACTCCGAGCAGCTTCTCAAGCGTCTGTTTGGGCTCGGCCAGCCACTCAAGTACGGCATGGAAAAGCACCAGGTCAAACTGCCCCAGCTCTTTTTCATTCAGCTCCTGCACAGAGCCGTGTATGAATCGGACATCCACATCAGGCAACTTTTCAGCAAACAGCGCCCGTGATTCCGCGACCATTTTTTCTGACAGGTCCGACAGCACCAGTTCATGGCCAAGCTCTGCCAGTCTTAAGCCCATCTGCCCCAGCCCGCAGCCTGCATCGAGAATGCGCAGCCTCTTTCCTGAACTCAGCTGCGGAAGCGTCTGCAAAAGATGCTGCCAGACAATGGCCAGCCGCACCTCGCCCTTGGCACTGCCATAGATATTGCGTGCAAAACGGATGGCCAGGTCATCAAAATTTCGATCGTGCTGAATCATATGCCTCCGCGCGTTTCCTGCCATTCACTATGAAGTGACTCCACAATATTGCCAAGGTCTGAATTGTGTCCTATAAAAAGATAGTCAGGAATGAAAATATCGCATGTACGCGAATCACCCGCAGAGGCACGAACGTGAACGAACAGTACTTAATAGACAGCAAAGAAGAGGAGAAGAGGCGCGAAGCATGGGAGCAGAGCCTGAATAAGAACAACTTGGAAACCTATACCAGACCGGATTTTCTGAGCATCGGCCTGATGCTGGCGTTGATTGTTGTATTCGGCATCGTGGCAGTAGCAGCATAACCATTACCCCCTTCCAATGACAGGCCTGCAAATATGCAGGCCTTTTTCATGCAGCGAGCAAGCCTTCAAGTTGGCAGGCCGGATATTAAGCAGCAATTTTCCACCATGCAGAGCAACTCTCGCGATACTCTCCGCTGGCCAAGCCGGCACTTTGTAGTAAAATCATAACATGCGCTGGAGAACAACCCTCACCGCCATAACCGGATTCGTGATCCTGATGATCGCGACAGCGTGGCTTACAGCCCCGTGGTGGCTGGCCGTGGTCGCGCGCGATCAATTTGCCGGTTACGGCTTCACTGTCAAAGCCATTGAGATCGACCGGGTTGGACTGCATGGGAGCCGGCTTGCAAGGCTTCACATCAGGCAGAGCAGCGGAGACATTGAGGCGGATATTGATACCCTATCCCTCACTTATTCGCTGTCGCGGCTTCTGAGCGGGCAACTTGACGGGCTCTCTATCGCCAATCTGCAGCTATCCCTTCACCCTGCATCTCAAAAAACCGATGCTGGCGTAGTACTGTTTGCACCGGCCGCTCTTATGACAGCAGTGCCCGTTGACCGGATAGAGATCAGCAAGATCAGTATGCGAAGGCTGGATAGTGAAGGTACGCTGCTGCAGGAGCTGGCCGGCAAGGCGCACTTGCAAGAAGGTATTCTCGCCATCGAGCTGGGTGAGCCGTATGGAGAAAACCCGCTGCAGGCGCGCTTCACCATGGATGAGAAAGGGGCTCTGCAGGCGCTGCTCAGACGTGGTGACAGGGAGATGCTGCGGATTGATACCGTAGTCCGCGAGCAGGCGGGGCAACTCTCCATCAAGGGTGAGCTGCAGGCCGAACTGGCGCCTCTCGATCGGGAGGCAAGGCAGTGGGTCGAGCTGCCCGACTATCAGTTGCGCGGAAATCTTCACGCCAGCTGGAGCGGCCACCTCCCGACCAACAGGCCTGTCGATGCTCAAACAGTGCGAACGCTGCTGCATTTCACTGCAACCGTAGCGCTGGATGCGGAGGCAGTGACTGCGAAAGAGTCCCATGCCCTGCTGCTAAACAGCACCATAGATTATGAGAGAGGCTCAGGAAGCTGGAGCATTGCTGACAACTCAAGGCTAGTGCTTGCCTCTGGCCGCCAGCACACCCGGTTCACCCCGGCATCTGCTGCCGGCACCTTTGCATTGCATGAATATGGCTGGCATTTCGGCATCAATCAGAGTGCGGCACTGCACGCATCCAATCTGCAACTGGATGATCTCTCTCTGAACAAGGGGAGCCTAAAACTGCTGCAGCCGCTGAAGCTGACGCTGGTGGATGAAAAGCCCGTACAGCTCGAGACCCCGGCATCCATCACTGTGCAGGCGCCACAGATCCGCTCAGGAAAAAACAGCATCTACACCAGCTCGATCAGAGTTGATCTTCACGCCGGCGCACTGACATCACCCAGGGGCAACTTCTCACTGCAGGGGTTAAGGCTGGCAACAGATTCACTGACACTGCCCGACAGCGCTCTTACGGGCAGTTTTGATCTCTCACACGATCCGGCAACCGCATCGGGCAAGCTGGAAAGCCGGGACAACAACATAAGGCTTAAATGGCAGCTCACTCATCTATTGGATGATCGCCGCGGCACTCTCAACTACACCCTGCAGCCCCTGTCGCTGGGCCCTGATGGCTTTGACATCTCCAGACTGACTGGCGGCAAGGATGAGTACGCCCTGCAGTCGGGTCAGGTTTCAGGCAAGGGGACACTTTCTTGGCGGGGTAGCAAGCGGGAGTGGCAGCTGCATAACCGATCAGACATTGACGTTGCAGCACTGCAGGGCTTCTACAAGAGCAACACCTTTTCCGGCCTCAGTGGCCACCTGATGATGGGCGTCGGAGAGCAGGCGATAAACCTCTCATCAGATAACCTCGTCGTCGGGGAGATCAATACCGGCATTCCTGTCCGCAACCTTTCAATGCGTACGGATGTGAGCTATCCATTCAAAGGTCCTGCGATAATCCTTATAAGCAGACTGCAGGCTGATGCTCTGGGCGGCCATATCTCAAGCGAGAAGATCGACATCAACCTGAAGCGTTCCAGCAACCCGTTCGTGGTAAGGCTTGACCGGCTGGATGCGAAACAGATCGCCGAAATCCAGGCACAGGAGGGGCTCTACGCTGACGGCACGCTGGATGGCACGCTGCCGTTTGACTGGACGAAGAATGGAATACGACTGATTCAGGGCAGACTCACTGCCCGCGATCCCGGTGGCGTTATCCGTTATCTCGGCTCCGAATCGATTCGCAGCCTTGCTGCGAGCGACCAGATGACAAAAATGGCACTGGATATCCTCAGCGACCTGCGTTACTGGAAGCTTGATATCGGTGTCGATGCAGATCAGAGCGGTCAGATGATGCTGCATATCGAACTGAAGGGGAAGAACCCCGGCTACGAGAACGGCAGACCCGTCGAGTTCAATTTCAACATCGAGCAGAATGTGCTCAAGCTGCTCTACAGCCTGCGCATGGCCGACGAGATTGGAGGACGGCTTGAGAAGCGGATGCAGAAAAAACTGCAGAAGCAGTAATATCTGCACGTGGACGAAGCGAAATATTGCGTCTATGCTGCTAAATGAAAGCTGAATAACCCAAGAGGTATGTGTATGCGATATGACTGGCGCGCGTTTCTCATGATGGCAGGGCTTCTCGCCTCCCTTTCGGCATGCAATCCGACCGTAAAGGTCGAGGCGCCGGATAAACCCATCACCATTAACATGAACATCAAGATCGAGCACGAGATTCGTGTGAAGGTCGAAAAAGATCTCGAAAACGTCCTGTCTGAAGACAGCGGCCTGTTTTGAACAAGGAGTGTGACGTGAAAGGCAAATTTATATTATTCCGTTTACTGGCCATTCTTGTGATGAGCTTCTCTGTAGCCGGCCTGAATGCCACAACGGCCTGGTCGGCCGACCTGCAGTCGGCCAAGGCTGCCGGACAGGTCGGTGAAAAGCCCGATGGTTACCTCGGCATTGTCAGCGGCGGCCCGGGCGTGGCGGGCATGGTTCAGGACATCAACCAGAAACGGCGTGCAGCCTATCAGAATATTGCCCGCAAGAACGGCACCAGCCTTCAGGCTGTTGAGCAGCTGGCCGGCAGAAAGGCGATCGATAAAACCCCGCCCGGTCAGTATGTCATGACCCCTTCCGGACAATGGGTCCGAAAGTAGCCCTTTTAAACAGAAAGAGGCCCTGCAAACGCAGGGCCTCTTCTTTTATCGGATGGCTGTGTTCGGCGGTGATCTCAACTGATCGTTGCAACACTTTATCTAGAATAATGAGATGGAGTGTTAGCCATGAAGCAACGACGTCGGATTTACTACTCAGAAACTCAACGAGCTGAGATTTGGGATCGTTGGAAGCGAGGAGAATCTCAAGGCTCGATCGGCAAGAGATTTGATCGGGCCTCATCTTCTATTTACACCGTATTGTGTCCAACCGGTGGCATACGCCCTGTGCCAAGAAAGCGCGCTGAAACTTCGCTTACGCTTTCCGAGCGTGAAGAAATATCGCGAGGTCTTTCTGCCAAGCAGTCGATACGATGGATTGCCAAACAATTGAATCGTTCGCCGTCGACAATTAGCAGAGAAATTCAAAGGAATGGTGGCATCCGAGCCTATCGGGCAGCCAAGGCTGATAAGTTGGCCTGGGAGAGAGCGCATCGCCCCAAACCATGTAAGCTGGCTATGAACAATGAGTTGAGGGATGCTGTCTCCATCAAGCTGGAACTGGAGTGGTCTCCGCAGCAAATATCCGGCTGGTTGAGACGGGAATATCCGGAGAATGATGGCATGCAGGTATCGCATGAAACGATCTATAAAACCCTATTCATACAGGCCAGAGGGGCACTGAAAAAAGAGTTGCAACAGCATCTTCGCTCCAAGCGCGCCATCCGCAGATCGCTTCATGCGGGCAAGGAGTACAATAAACCTGGCCAGATACCGGACATGGTCTCGATCAGAGAGCGTCCGGGCTCTGCCGAGGACCGCGCGCTTCCCGGTCACTGGGAAGGCGATTTGATTGCTGGCTCAAACAACAGCTATATCGCCACGCTAGTGGAGAGACAAACACGGTATGTCATGTTGCTCAAAGTGGCCGACAGAAAAACTGAGACAGTGATCAATGCGTTAATCGAACATGCCAAGAGACTGCCGGATGAGCTGTATAAATCTCTGGCTTGGGATCGGGGCAAAGAAATGACCGATCACAAACGCTTTACCCTGGCTACCGACATCAAGGTCTACTTCTGTGATCCGAGTAGCCCGTGGCAGCGTGGTTCCAATGAAAACACTAATAGGCTACTGCGCCAGTATTTCCCGAAAAGAACCGACTTATCGATTCACTCACAAGAGCACCTGGATATGATCGCCAGGCGCCTCAATGAGCGTCCAAGGCAGACGTTGAATTTTGAAACGCCGGCAGAGAGATTTGATGCATGTGTTGCAGCGACCGCTTGAGACCGCTGCCAACAACGGTCATTCGGATGTGATTTTCTTAGAATTATGCGTTTGCAACTCCGCCGATAAGCACTAGCAAAAAGGTTAAGATGAACAGCACAACACCTGCCCATTTCACCCACATATGGACTCCTCCAGATTGATTCAAGGCAAAAGCAATACGTCCCTCATCTTGTAAGAGGAGGCATTCATTGATTTTTTTATTTACATGCTTGTGGTAGTAAGAATTTCCAAAAACACCGGCAATTATTCCTACTGGCAACCAAATAAACCAATTTAGTATAGGAATGAAACTCAATAATAGAATGGTTACGCCAGGACCGTACATTTTTCGGTATAATAGCCAAGGCCCAGGGAAGAAAAAGGCAGGCCAATTCCAACTTGGAATCATGCCACCTCCTCTATTATTAAACATAGTAAACTTTCCAAGGTAATACTGTGAGTTCTTGTCACCTAAGAATGATAAATAGTGCTCATTTTTTCGGCTGTCACTATCCATATTCGATTGATCTATTTTCTGAATATCGCCATCTATATTTGGCTTCATAGCATCCACGGCTGCATCAGGCATCTTCTCCCCCCCCCCTTGATGAATATAAGTGTCATACCTCTAAAGCATGACAATTGAATCTTAATAAAGCACATCTTATCAGATTATCAAGATTAGCTATTGATAACATGTCTGACTTAAAGGGGACGCTACCCTTTTGTGAATGTCCGGAGCTGGCCGGAAAAGGACACTCAGGAAAAAGAAAGGCCCGCATATAGCGGGCCTTTTCATTGCGTAAGGAGTTGAATCAAACGTAAGCGAGCCAATCCTTGTGGGCGGCACTTCTGCCATGCACCACATCGAAATACTTCTTCTGCAGTACTTCAGTCACCGGACCGCGTGAACCGCAACCGATGGTGCGACCATCGAGCTCCCGGATCGGTGTAACCTCGGCTGCAGTACCGGTGAAGAAGGCTTCATCTGCGGTATAGACCTCGTCGCGGGTAATGCGCTTCTCGCGAACCTCGTACCCCTCCTCCTCAGCCAGCTGGATGACCGTGGCGCGGGTAATACCATCGAGCGCGCTGGTCAGTTCGGGTGTATAGATCACACCATTATAGACCATGAAGAAGTTCTCACCTGAGCCTTCGGCAACAAAACCATCCACATCGAGGAAAAGCGCCTCGTCATATCCGTCGCGCAGCGCATCAGAGAGCGCCAGCATGGAGCTGATGTAGTTACCGTTGGCCTTCGCCTTGCACATGGCGATATTCACATGGTGACGACTGAATGATGAGGTGCGGATACGAATCCCCTTCTCAAGCGCCTCCTGACCGAGGTATGCACCCCAGCTCCAGGCCGCAACAATGACATGCGTCTTCAGGTTATCCGCGCGCAGCCCCATCCCTTCCGAACCGTAGAACACCATCGGACGCAGGTAGGCGGAGTCCAGACCATTCTGTTTCACCGCTGCGACTTGCGCCGCATTCAGTTCATCCTTGGAGAACGGCATCGGCATATTCATGATCTTGGCCGAGCGGAACAGGCGGTCGGTATGCTCTTCAAGGCGGAAGATCGCAGTGCCATCATCTGCGTGATAGGCACGCACACCCTCAAAAACGCCCATGCCGTAGTGCAACGTATGCGTAAGCACATGCACCTTGGCATCACGCCAGTCCACCATCTGACCGTCAAACCAGATTAATCCATCACGATCCGCGAAATTCATTACAACATCCTCACTGCTTATCTCAAACCGCCAACAGATTCGGCGATCCCCTTCAAAAGGAGCGCAAATGTAACGTGTCATAGCATTTCACGCCATCCTTAAGCGTGACATGGATCATTTGCCGTTGCTTCGAACTACGCCTAGTCTGCGCCCATGATTCGCGGTGAGAACCTCAGTAAACGTTACGATAGTGCAATTGCCCTTGCTCCGACCGATATCCATATCGCGGCAGGCAAGATCACAGCCATCATGGGGGGTTCCGGCTCCGGAAAAACGACGCTGCTGCGCCTGCTCTCGGGGCTCATCAAACCGACCACAGGCCATATCTGGTACGGCGACGAAGACCTCAGCACTATTTCTGACAAGCGCCTGTATGAACTGCGTGAGAGTATGGGCATGCTGTTTCAATACTCTGCCCTGCTCAATTCGCTCAATGTTTACGACAATGTCGCCTTCCCACTGCATGAACATACCGACCTCGACGAGTCGGTGATCCGCACCATGGTCTCCATGAAGCTTGAACAGGTGGGGTTGCGTGGCTTTGAACACCTGATGCCATCGGAGCTCTCCGGCGGCATGGCCAAACGCGTTGCCTTTGCCCGCGCTATCGCCATGGATCCGAAAATCGTTTTCTTTGATGAGCCCACCTCTGGCCTTGACCCTATCTCGGCAGGCGTGATCACCACGCTGATCAAGGATACTTCGAAAATGAACCGCATGACTTCGATCGTCGTCACCCACGATGTGGAAGCAGGACTTGCCATTGCCGACCACGTGATCCTGATGTGGCAGGGCAGCATCATTGCCGAAGGCAATCCGGAAGTAATCCAGGAGAGCAGTGATGAGCGCGTACGGCAGTTTCTCGAGGGACGCCCCGACGGACCTATCCCCTTTTCGCGCAGCACCACCTCTTACGTTGATGATTTGACCTACAGACCGGGAACCGTAAGGCTGGAAGTATGAGCGAGATATCCACAACCACTCAATCAGGTATCGCCACCTTTTTCGGCCGGATGGGCCGCTATGCCATGCGTGGCATCGAACACCTGGGCGACGGCACCCGTCTGGCATTCCACGCCCTCTCCCTGCTGTTTGCAAAACCGTGGCAGGGCAAACATTTTGTCATCCAGCTCTATGCGCTGGGTGTCGGATCGCTGGCGATTATCGTGATCACCGGCGCATTTACCGGCATGGTACTGGCGCTGCAGGGTTACTACACACTGGCCAAATTCGGCTCTGAATCACTGCTCGGAGCCGGTGTCGGCATGTCGATTATCCGTGAGCTGGGTCCGGTGCTGGGCGCCTTCATGATTATCGGGCGTGCCGGCTCGAGCATTACTGCCGAAATCGGCATCATGCGGGTGACAGAACAGACCGATGCCCTGGAGATGATGGCGGTAAACCCGATGCAACGCATCATTCTTCCGCGCATCATCGCCACCACACTGGCCGTACCTCTGCTGGTGTCGATCTTCGATGTGGTCGGCATCGGGGCCGGATATATTGTCGGCGTGGAGCTGCTGGGAGTAAATCCGGGCGCCTATATGGCTGAACTTGTTGCCAAACTCGAGATGATTGACCTTAACGGCGGCTGGGTGAAAGCGGTCGTCTTCGGCTTCATGATCGGAACGATCTGCACCTATATGGGCTACCGCGCCCAGCCCACCACGGAAGGTGTGGCCAAAGCGACCACGCAGGCTGTGGTTATCGCCTCGGTCAGCGTACTGATCATAGATTATATTCTGACCTCGTTCTTCCTGTAAGGAGTTGTAATGCAAGCATATAGAAAAACAGAGATGACTGTCGGCGTATTTGTATTTATCGGACTGGTGGCCATTGCCTGGCTCGCCATCAAAGTCGGCCAGATCGGCGGCATAGGCGCATCCGGCTATACCCTGACCGCCAACTTCAAGGATGCCGGCGGCGTCCGCAAGGGCAGCGATATCATGCTGGCCGGGGTGGTGATCGGACGCGTTGATGATGTGGTGCTGACCGACAATGACCACGCCACGATGATCCTTCGTATCAATGATGGTGTTGAGATCACTGAAGATGCCTTTGCCTCGGTACGCACCAAGGGGATTATCGGCGACCGCTATATCCGAATCTCTCAGGGCATGGAAGAGACGCCGCTGGAGGCGGGCAGCGAGATCGAAGAGACAGAGTCTGCCATCAATATCGAGGACCTGATCAGCAAGTACATATTCAGCGGCAAGGAGTAATCATTCCTCCTCGCAGCGAGCTGCAGGACTTTTAAACTATCGGTACATGACAAGGAGCTTTCCATGATGAAACTTTTCCGTACAACCTTTGCTATCCTGCTGACCATGCTTGTCTCCACTACGGCATGGGCAGCAGACAGCGATCCGAAGGTGGTGATTGAAACAACCGTTAACCAGATTATTCAAGTGCTTGAGGCGCGTGAAGACACCACCAAACTGACCACCAAAGATCGCGATGCGATCCGGCAGACGGTCGAAGGACGCTTCGATTATGCCGCCATGGCACGCCGCAGTCTCGGCAAACCATGGAACGACCTGCATGGAGAGCAACAGGCCCATTTCACCCAGGTCTTTCGTGATCTGCTTGAGCGTTCATACGGCAACCGACTGAGTGAGTACAAGGGTCAGAAGGTGGTCTTTGCAGAAGCCGAACTCAAAAATGACAAGGCGCGCGTCGAATCCACTGTCATTGACGGGACACGCGAAACACCCGTGGAGTACCGGCTGCATCAGACCAAAACCGGCTGGCAGGTTTACGACATCCGCATTGAGGGCACCAGCATGGTGCGAACCTTCTATCAGGACTTCCAGGCGACGCTGGATAATGGCGGCTACGAACATCTGCTGAAAACATTAGAGGAGAAGGTTGCGGAACTGAAGGCCAAGGATCAGGACTGACCTTAAAGGATACTCTGCCATGAAGGGCAGTTTCTCAAGACGCGCGCTGGCTTCATGCTGGCGCGTATCGCTTCTGCTGCTGCTGGGTCTCTCTCTGCTTGGCGGCTGGCTCTACTGGCAATCGCCAAGCCTGGACACCATACGGCCCGGCATCGAAAGCCAGTTAAAAAAGAAACTTCAGCTTAAGGAGATAAAGCTGGGGAAGCTGAGCTGGAGCTGGTATGACTTTCTCTGGCTGAAATCCGACCATCTCGACTTCACCAGTAGCGATGATGCTGTCGCCTTCCACGAAGGCGGCATTGCCGTACGCATCCCGCTCGCAAGCCTCCTCAGCGGCAACCTTCTTCCCGACCGTATCCGTCTTTCCGGCGGTGTTCTGGATATAGCCCACAGCGACTCCGACGGGGCCGAATTACCCAGAATGCAACTGGTACTCGACGATGTGCAGACCAACTGGCGCTATAATGACGACTGGCACGGATCCCTTTCCCATCTTCAACTCATGTATGATGGCGAAGAGAAATTGCTGCAGGTAGCAACATCCGATTTCACCATCTCCGCTTCGCTGAGCGAAGACCTGCTGCCGCAGGAGATAAAAGTGCAGTGCGATAACCTGCAGTGGCTGCCGGCACCTCTGCAGGGATATTTTAACGGCAGCAGTGCGGCATCGCTGAATCTCTCCCGAACCGGCAGAAGAGGATGGGAGCTCAACGCATCGGCCGCATCCGATCAACCTCTTATCCTGCTGCCTGATACCATCTATTCCGTTGCGCTCAACAGCGCCGAACTGCGCCTTAAGCTGAAGGCCCGGCAAGACACAGCTTTTGCCGTAGAGCATATCAGCCTGGAAAAGGTCTCCTGGGCACTTGCTGAAAGCAGCATCGAGGCCAAGGGCAGCTGGAGTGCAGGCCTCCTGACCATGCAGGCAACCTCTGAACGGCTGTCCATGCCGGTGGTCTGGTCGTGGCTGAGGCCGCTTGGTGATGAGACCTGGCATCACTGGCTGGCATCCATGAAGTCAGGCCTGGCAACTCAGGCAAATGCAAAGCTATCACTGGCATGGGAAGAGCCGTTTAAATCACTGCCGAGTGCTGAGAACTGGCAGGCAATGCTGTATCAGGTCTCCGCACAGGTGGAAGAGACCGATATCGCCCTCGGTATCTCCGAAGATTTCCTGAGTGACACCACTGCCCAGGTCGACCTGAATCAGAATGGACTGAACGCTGTGATAGCCGATGCGGAGCTTCCGAAGGGGCTTGGTCGCTCTGCAGGCGAGCTCTATATACCCTGGCAGACGCTGGAACTGCATATCTCAGGCAGGTCACATGTGGATGTCAGCGCTCTGCTGGGCTGGTTCGGCCCTGCCGAAATTTCCGGCTGGCAGTGGAACGGCGCCAAGGCAGAGAGCGCCTTCCAGCTGGTCTGGGACCCCAGTGAACCTGAACCGCGCGAGGCGACTGCCGAGCTGCAGCCTGTCAGCGACTGGAACGTCTTAATCAACGGCACAAAAATCGCCCTTTCCGCAGGCAAAGCAAACTGGGATCAGGAGAGCGGCCTCTCTATTGCAGGCATGCATTTCCGCAATCAGCACATTGAGGGGACCCTTTCGCTTGCCACCTCTATCGGTAAAGAGGAGCGCTGGAATATTACTGAGCTTGAGATGAGTTCGAAGAGTGATTTCGCCATGCTTGCCGCCCATTTCCAGCTGCCGCTGGCGCAGGCAGGAGGATTGATCTACAGCAACCTGAAGTATGACGGCAAATGGAGAGGCAGTGCGGACCTGAAGGAGGCAAGCTGGAAGCAGCTGCTCGGCTCAGACAAGAAAACCGGCGAGCCTTACTCGATCCACTGCAGTGGCGAACTTGATCTGCAGGCGAACACACCAACCATCAACCTGACAAGCCTTACCAGTCAGGGAACAGGGCTGTTGATCCGAGGCAGCAGTGCCAGCATTAACCGTGAGCGCCTTAAACTCAGTCTGAATGACCTGCATACCCCCTCTTTCAGCGGTTCGCTGAAAATCCATATGCCATTTGGCGACGCTCCCTGGCAGCTGAGTGTCGATGCAGACTACCTTAACCGCAACGCACTGCCGCCTTCGCTTGATTACAATGAGCAGATGGTCGACAAACCCTGGCTGCTCTCTGCCAATCTCAGGAAATTTGACTGGGACGATTCACGCATGCAGGGCGTCTTCATCAAACTGGCTTCTGCAAAAGGCAGTGTGGGGCTATTCAGTGCCAAACAGGTTCACACAACCCAGCTCGATATCACCGATATCGACAGCCGTTTCTCACTGCCGGGCGGCGGACTTGTAGATCTGAGGCATCTGTCTGCCAGCATTGAAAAGCAGAGACTGGCCATGTCTGGAACCCTGAAACCGGAAAAGGATGGGGGCATGCGCTGGCAGGGCTTTGCAGAACTGCATGGCGATTTCGCCCATCTTCTCAGGCGAGGCAGGCTTTCAGAACGTTTTATGGGTGGCGATGTCCACCTGCTCTTCTCCGGCAGTGGGATTATCCTGCGTGAACAGCCGTGGTGGCAGGGCCTGGATGGGCGGCTTCGCCTGCGCGCCGATAAGGGACGTATTCTCGAAGGAGGATCGCTGACGACACTGCTGGCAGCCACCAACCTATCCAAGCTTCCGATGCTGCTGCTGGGCCAGCGTGAAGACCTGACCGGCCCGGGCATCATGTATGAACGGCTGCAGATGGAGGCGATCATGCAGAATCAGAATATTCATGTCCGCAATGTGGCCATGCGCTCGACAGCCTTCGATCTGGCCGGCCATGGGGAGATGAACCTTGAATCGACCTCGGTCGACCTCTATCTGGTGCTGCAACCGCTGCAAAACCTTGATGCGCTGCTGGCAAAAATCCCGCTACTGAGGGATATCCTGGGCGGCAGCTCTCACAGCCTTTTCCGCAAGGTGTACCGTATGCATGGCCCATTCACCAATGCCAAGGTAGAACAGGTGAATCCTGAACAGGCCGGGCTTGCTTCTGCAGGACTTATCGAAGGGCTCCTGACCCTTCCTTCGCTCTGGTTCAGCAGCGGGAAGAGCAAAACCGGATCAGAGGAGCCAGCCACGGCACAACAATGACCGGCTATTGTGAACCTTCTCACTTGTCTTTCCTGACAATCTCCCTATAAAGCAAGCATGGATGCTAAAGGCCAGATAACAGGGCGAATCAATCGTCATGCTGATCAACTGGGGGGAGCCGTGATCCGCATCTTTGCTGATTTTCGGCGCGCCTACCGGCTCACCACTGACATACTGGCAGTCGGCCTCAGAATGCAGTGGGTTTCCAAGCCTGCCGTCAGCAATGTCGTGTTCCGGCAAATCTATTTTACGGGCGTACAGGGTGTTCCCTGGGTTGTTCTTGTCGCACTCGGTGTCGGTGCCCTCTCCGTGTATAATATTGTGGATCTGGCCAAGAGTATTCAGGACATGTCCATGATTGGGCAGCTGATATCCACACTGCTGGTGCAGGAGATTGCACCGCTGATTGTCACCATCCTGTTGCTCTCCCGCTCGGGTGTTGCCGTGGTGACTGAGCTGGGCACCATGCATGTGCGCGGTGAAGACCTGACGCTCGGCAGCATGGGAATCAACAAGACCGAGTACCTTCTCTGGCCCCGCCTTATGGCCTTCACACTATGCGGTCTCATCCTGACCTTCATCTTCGTGTTTGTATCGATCTGGCTGGGCGGATTGATGGTATCGCTGGGTTATGAGATCAACTTTATCGATTTTCTGATCGAGGTGCGCCGGGGAACGACCATGGAAGAGATCGTCATGCTTCTCGGCAAGGCCACCCTCTACCCCATGCTCAGTGCCGTGATGCTGCTGAATATGGGTTGCAAAGTAGGACGCGAACCCAACCTTATCCCGGTCTATGCCACACAGGGCGTGCTTGGGTCCCTGATGCTTGTGGTGATGAGTGATGCCCTGATCGCCCTGATCGTGGAGCTTGCATGAGCGACCTTCTGCACTGGAACAGACTGCAGCTGGGAAATATTGTGATTCCAGAAGGTCAGGTATCCCATGGTGAATACGTCCGCATGGTGATGAATTACCCCTGTCAGTACGCATTCATGCAGCAACTCTTTCTGCTTTCAGAGGAGAGTCGAAACAGCAGTAGCGAGATGTGGCTGGAGAGTAACGGCGAAAAATATTATGCGGGGACCGCGGAGTTCAGTTCACGTATCGGCAGCATGATCCGCCAGCGGGGACTGATTGCCAACTTAACGCTCCGGGAGAACCTGCTATTGCCGTTTCTCTACCACGGCGACAAACATCGCCTTGATCAGGCGACGGATGAGGCGGCCGAAGTGGCAGAAAGGCTCGGCATCGCATCTGCTCTGGATGAGAAGGCTGGCGAGCGAACAACCTATACGCACGCGTTGATGAGTCTGGCCCGCTGCATGCTTGCAAAACCGGCAATCATCGTTGCCCAGGAGGTCCATATCGGAATGCCGCCGGATCACCTTCAGCGATTCAGGGAGCTGAGCACGCAGACACTTGCTGAACTTGGCTCGGGACTGCTCTATCTGACATCCAGTGCCGATGAAGGTTCCGGGTTGAGCTATGCGCGCACATTGACGATTGAAGCGGATTCCCGAAGTCTTGACTCTGATAAGGAGAACAGGTGAGCCAATTTGTAGCCAATATTCATCGCCAGGTAGGATGGTTCGTCATCCTCGGTATCGGTGCGATTCTCTTTCTTCTGCTTGCCTTCAGCCTGCGCACCGACCTGTTTGCCAACAAATTCAATCTCCTGTTTTCACCGACATCCGCCTCCTCATTCTATGTTGACCAGCCGCTTAAATATCAGGGTTTTACTGTTGGAAGAATCGACGACATGGAGCTGCAGGAAGATGGGCGCGTGCTTATCAGGCTTCGTGTCCTCGAGCGTTACCGCCCGATTATTCACGAAGGCACTTACGTTCAGCTGACCCGTGAAGGGCTGATCGGTGAGCAGACCCTTGAGATCAGCGGTGGCGATGCCGGCAAACCCCCGGTGCAGGATGGTCAGACGATCGAGTACCGAACCGCAGCAACGGTCGAACAACTGCTGCAGGACATCAAGCCGGCTGTCGAAAACGCCAACAGGCTGCTAAGTGAGATGGCGGCACTCGCCGCCTGGCTGAACAATCCTGAAAGTGATATCAGGCTTGTTACTGCGCGACTGAATTTGGTCAGCCAGGACCTGAACCGCGAGAATGTCGGCAAGCTGATCACCAACCTTGCCGATGCGCTGGAGAATCTGAAGTCACTGACTCAGGATTTGGAGCAGCAGCAGGTTGCCAAACAGCTTTCAACCGCCCTTGAAGCGAGTGCCTCAATCCTGACAAATCTGCGTCCGCTGGCCGCACAGGTTGGCAGAGAGGGGCCTGAAAGCCTGAAGCGGATCAATAGCCTGATCGACCATGTCAACAGGCTCTCCAAATCACTTGATATTGTCACATCCGACCTCTCTGAGCTGACACCTGAGCTTCCCGGACTGGCCCGGGAATCACGACAGGCCATTGCCGAAATGCAGGATATTTTAAAATCGATGCGTGGTTCATGGCTTGTCGGCGGAGGAACAACCGTGAAGCCGGAAGATGAAACGGTTGCGCCCCCGGTGCTGGAGATGAAACCGTGATGGGATACAAACAGCCGCTGATCATCGCGATACTATCCCTGCTGCTGCTCTCCTGTGGTGCATCCGGTCCCAAAAAGCCGCCTGAAGTTGTTAACCCCTATACCATACAGGCAGAAACACACACCGGTAATGGCCTGGCAGCCATGCAGAAAGAGCGCTGGGATGCAGCCGAGCGCTCCTTCTCCCGGGCACTTGCGGCCTCACAGCTGGCAGACGATTCCCCTCTTATCAGACGCTCGTGGTACAATCTGGGCACGGCTCTAAGCGGGGCAAACAACCTTGCCAGGGCCGAAGAGGCTTACAGCAGAGCCATCGAACTGTCCGCGAACGACCATGATGAACCCATGCGGCTGCGGGCCCTGCTCGCTTTGCGACTGATGCAACAGCGTTCGGGAAGAATCCCTGAGACCTTCGCTATACAGCAACTGCCGCAAAGCCTCTTTTCTCATCTGAGCTGGCCAGCCGACCTTCACCTTCAGGCCGGACGCATAGCCCAGCGGCTTGGCGATCCGGCGCGTGCGCGCAGCGCATACGTGCTGGTGACCCAGCTGAAATCATCAAATGCAAGCAGCCTGCAGCTCAAGGCCGGCGCCCACATGGGGCTTGCACTGCTTGCCCGTGATGCGGAAGATAATCCAACTGCATGGCAGGAGTCTGAGCAGGCCCTCTTATTGTGCCGCAAGGTCGGAGCGCCCAGGCTAACCGCGCATGCTCTTCTGCTGCAGGGGGAGTTGTCACACGACGTCTCAGAAAAACATAACCGGCTGGAGCGTGCACTGGATATCTATTCAGCCCTGAATGATCCAAATGGGGAAAAGAGAGCTATCGAACAGCTGCTCCTGCTTGCCGAGGCTGAAGGCAATGATGAAGCGGCCAGCTTGCTGCGGTTGCGTTTGCAAAGCATCAAAGACAAGCTTGGGAAGTAGACTGGAAAAGTGGCAGTTACAGTGAACCAGCGAGGTGACAACATAGGCAATCCTGAGAGAGCCATGCCCGGCAAATACCAGCGCGGAAAGAGCTGCAGAATAAGTCTGCAGCTGGACAGCAACAGCGACTGTGTCGAGGTGCTGCGCTCCATCGTAA
Source organism: Mariprofundus ferrinatatus (assembly GCF_002795825.1). NCBI lineage: Bacteria > Pseudomonadati > Pseudomonadota > Candidatius Mariprofundia > Mariprofundales > Mariprofundaceae > Mariprofundus > Mariprofundus ferrinatatus. Next base: position 1,999,856 of record NZ_CP018800.1, read on the forward strand.
GCGTCATGACTGCAAGAGCCGGCATGGATGAGTTGCGCAGCAACAGAGTCGCGGTTGGTGTGGATGAACTGTTTGCCAATATTGCCGCACATGCCTATGGCGGCAAACCAGGCAGGATTGAGGTTGATGCCTGTCTCGAAGAGAGGGGCGAAACTCGATTTCTCATATTTGATTTTCGCGACTATGCTAAGGTTTGCTGGCGAGGAGACATCGAGAAGATTGCCAATCAGCCGCTGGATGTTGAACACCTCTGTCCGGGCGGACTGGGTCTCAGGCTGATTCATTCGGTAAGTGATAACTGTGAACACCATGAGCTCGAAGATGGCAACCGCTGGCAGCTTATTTTTAATGTCTGTAATGGAGAGAAAGATGGACACGAATCTTAAATTTGAACGCAGCGACCTGAGTGCCAATAACATTCAGCTCCGGGTTTTCGGTGATGTCACCATACACACCTCAACCCGCCTTCGTGAGCAACTCAAGCCTCTCTACACCACCAAGACCCAGCGTATCCATGTGCAGCTTGATCATGTCGACTTCATGGACTCATCGGGTATCGCCACCCTCGTGGAGGGTCTGCAGTGGTCCCGCCTGACCGGCGGAAAGTTCATCCTCTCCGGCCTGAAAGAGAATGTACGCGATATTTTCTCACTGGCCAAGCTCGATACCGTTTTTGACATCGAAGATACCAGCCAGACATGAGCTTTTCCGACCTTCGCGCATTCACCGCCGAGCTAGAGAAGCGCGGGCTGCTCAAACGCATTCAGCACGAGATCAGCAGCAAGCTTGAGATTACCGAGATATCGGATCGTGTACTGCGTGCAGGTGGCCCTGCCCTGCTTTTTGAAAATGTAAAAGATTCAGAGATGCCTGTGCTGACCAACCTTTTCGGCACAGCCGAGCGTATCGCACTCGGCATGGGTCGCGAGTCAGCTGAGGAGTTGCGCGAAATAGGCGAACTGCTCGCCTACCTCAAGGAGCCCGAGCCGCCTAAAGGGTTCAAAGATGCCTGGGAAAAGTTTCCCGTATTGAAAAAAGTGATGCACATGCAGCCGAAAAAGGTAAAAACAGCTGCCTGGCAGGAGATAGTGCTGCGTGGAGACGAGGTTGATCTTGACCGCCTGCCGATCCAGACCTGCTGGCCTGAGGATGCGGCACCGCTGCTGACGTGGGGGCTGGTGGTCACCAAGGGGCCGAACAAAGAGCGGCAGAATCTCGGCATCTACAGACAGCAGAAGATCGGAAAAAACAAGCTGATCATGCGCTGGCTCAAGCATCGCGGCGGCGCTCAGGACCATCTCGAAGCGCAGAAATCAGGAGCCACACGCTTTCCCTGCGCGGTAGTTATCGGGGCGGATCCGGCCACGATACTTGCCGCCGTCACACCCATCCCCGACTCCCTTTCCGAGTACCAGTTCGCAGGCCTGTTGCGTGGCAGCAAGAGCGTGCTGACTGACTGCCTGGATATCGACCTGCAGGTGCCGGCCTCCAGCGAAATTGTACTCGAAGGTTATGTCTCGCTGGACGAGTACGCCGAAGAGGGGCCATTCGGAGACCATACCGGTTACTACAACGAAACCGAGATGTTCCCTGTGTTCACCGTCGAAACGATGAGCATGCGAAGGAGTGCCATCTATCACTCCACCCACACCGGCAAACCGCCGGATGAACCGGCCGTGCTGGGGCTCGCCTTTAACGAAGTATTCGTGCCGATCCTGAAAAAACAGTTTCCCGAGATCGTTGATTTCTACCTGCCGATGGAGGGCTGCTCCTATCGCGTCGCCATTACCTCGATCCGCAAAGGGTACGCCGGGCATGCCAAGCGCGTGATGTTCGGCATCTGGTCCTATTTGCGCCAGTTCATGTACACCAAGTTTATCATCGTTGTGGATGAGGATATCGACTGCCGCGACTGGCATGAGGTAATCTGGGCCATCTCCACCCGTTGCGATCCGGTTCGTGACTTTACCATGGCTGAGCATACGCCGATCGACTATCTCGATTTCGCCTCCCCGGTTGCCGGCCTCGGCTCCAAGGTCGGCATTGATGCCACCAACAAATGGCCGGGTGAAACCGACCGCGAATGGGGTCGCCCGATCACCATGGACGATGCGGTGAAGACGCGCATCGACGATATCTGGGACGAGCTGGGGCTGTAATGATAGCAATAATCATGTCCATTCCGTGGGAGGGAGCCTGCGCATGATCGAGAAACTGAAGATCCCCCTGTTTGCCATTGCTATCGGTTTAGCGGGCCTGCTCGTTTTCCCGATCCTGATGGAGAGTGACTACAGCGATCCTGGTGCTGACAAGCTTGCCCGCGGTAATACCGCTTACCAGCAGGGTGAATATGATGAGGCTGCCGGCTGGTTCCTTCAGGCAGCCAAGCTTGGGGATGCTGAGGCGCAGTACCGCTTTGCCATGCTCTACCGCGATGGCAAGGGGGTCGATCGAGATGATTCTCAGGCGGTCCGCTGGCTGAAGCTTTCGGCAGCCCAGAAACATGCAGAATCGCAATTTGAACTGGCCAAACTTTTCGACAGCGGTCGCGGTATGGATCAGGCTGATCCGGCAACCGCAGTTTTCTGGCTCAGGCAAGCAGCAGAACAGGGGCAGGCAGGCGCACAGCTTCGCCTGGCAGTCCACTTCGCTGAGGGTCGTGGTGTCTCTCAGGATGAGAGCAAGGCGCTTCACTGGGCCCTGCAGGCCACCCGTTCCAACAACAAAGAAGCCGAACCCTATCTTCAGAATTTACTCAAGCGGGTGAAGGCAAAGGCTGAGCAGGGTGATGCCAAGGCGCAGTTTGTGCTTGCCATGACCTTCAGCAGGGGCGAAGGCATCGATGCCGACCTTAAATCAGCAGAGATGTGGTTACGCCAGAGCGCTGCTCGGGGCAACAGCGAGGCGCAATACCATCTCGGCTCTTTTCTCGCCTCTTTAGATCATGGTCGTCAGCCTGAAGAGGCTGCCAAGTGGTATCTGGCTGCCGCCATGCAGGGACACCTGGAAGCGGCTTCGGCATATGGAACAATGGCTGCCACCGGAAACGGTATCGCGACAGACAGGCATCAGGCGATTCAGTGGCTGACCAAGGCTGCTGAAGCGGGTGATGCAAAAGCAAGTTCATCGCTGGGGATTCTCTATGGCGAAACCCCTGGATTCTCCCATGATGACAACGTGGCCGTCACTTGGCTGCAAAAAGCTGCCGATGCTGGCGTCACCAAGGCGCAAAACAATCTTGCCGCCATGTACGCGCTTGGCAGAGGCGTCGATAAAAACCTGGAACAGGCACTCTCACTATTCCGGAAGGCAGCCGAGGAAGACGGCAAAGCGCAATACAACCTCGGCATCATGTCTCTGCGCGGCATCCATGTTGTACAAGACAGTGAAAAGGCAGCCGCATGGTTCCATAAGGCAGAAAAAAGCGGCGATCATAAGGCATATCTGGTGCTGGCGCTCCTCCACCATCTTGGGCGCGGCCTCTCCTTTAATGAAGTAGAGGCGTCACAGTGGTATGAAAAAGCTGCCGCCCAAAATGAACCGGATGCCATTTTCAATCTCGCGCTCCTCCACTACAACAGCGCCGACTTCGCCAAAGCTTTCAGGTATTTCCTCATTGCAGCCAAAAATGGCGATGCCCAGGCCGGCAACCTGGTTGCCTCCATGTACCAGCGTGGCCAGGGTGTCAGTTACAACGTCGAGCATGTCGTAGCGTGGTACAGAAAAGCCGCCGAACAGGATTATGCACCGGCACAATTCAACCTTGCCAACCTCTATCGCAAAGGCGAGGGGGTTGAGCAGAATGACAAACTTGCTGTCAGCTGGTACAGCAAGGCAGCCGAAGCTGGGCATGCACAGTCGCAGAATGCACTTGCTTATATGTATGCGCTGGGACGTGGCGTTACCGAAGATCAGGACCAGGCACGCAAATGGTTCAACAGGGCTGCTTCTCAGGGGCTGGAAATCTCCCGCCAGAATCTCGCCCTGCTCGGTAAGGAGCAGAGTGGCTTTATTCTGGCCAGCCACGCCATTGACACAGACTTGAGAGCAAGCCTGCTGTTTGAAGAGCCATTCGATTTGGCAAGGCATCTCGATATCTACACCACACCCTGAAGGTTTTGTTTACATATATTCCTCCGCTTCCGCAGCGTATGCGCATGGTGCCGACACACGCTCTCCTTGATAAACAGCCGCTGGCTTTCTAGCCTTACCGGGCTTCAGGTGCCCAAACGGTCGTTCGACCACGGGTGAAACGGGAAGTCCGGTGCGGATTCAACAGCAACACAGACTCATGCCGAGTGTGAATTGCTATCGACCAATTCCGGCGCAGCCCCCGCTACTGTAGGCCTGACAACGCTGCATCGAATCCACTGGGAGACCGGGAAGGAGAGCAGCCGCGGATGACGGCAAGCCAGGAGACCGGCCTAAAGCACGGCACATATGTGTCATCGGTTTGAGTCCTCGGAGGGAGGTTTATGCCGGAGCTGATGGCGCCATAACTGCCCCTCTGATCCGCACCCGCCTTCTTTCGACACTCACAACCGCCAAAACTATAAATATGCGCGGCGGGCGCGAAAGGAAGAAAACATTGGGACAACCCTTCAAAAAACGAACATCAATCACAACACTCATCATGGCGGCAGCTGCTACGCTGTCGGCAACACCTGTTCAGGCTGCCGAAGAGCTGCCTGCCGTAATCGTCACGGCAGGGCGAATTGCCGAGGATCCGGCTCGTGTTTCGTCCGATGTCACCATCATTGAGGAAGATGAGATCAAAAAAGCGCAAGCGCCCTCGGTGGTCGAGCTGCTCAAGCGAAAGGTAGGTATCCATGTCGCCTCAACAGGCGGGCCTGGCAAAGCCACATCCCTCTTCATGCGCGGCGGTAATGGTGGCCACACCCTCGTGCTTGTGGATGGTGTACGCGTCGGTGCCGCATCGACCGGCGCATTCGACTGGTCGCTGATGTCCCCCGAGGATATCGAGCGCATCGAGATCGTACGCGGCCCACAGTCCTCGCTCTACGGTGCTGATGCTGTGAGCGGTGTGATCCAGATTTTCACCAAAACAGGTGCAGGTGCGCCTAAGGTTCGCATCAACGGCGAGGGAGGAGGCATGAACTCATCTCGTGGCAGCATGCAACTCTCCGGCAGTACAGAGAACGGTATCAGCTACGCATTGACCGCTGCCGGTCAGCGTACTACAGGTGTCTCGGTAGCAGCCAACGGTACCGAGAAAGACCCGTTCAGACAGAGCCAGTTTTCAGGCCATGTCGAAATGGCTGTTGGTGAGGGGACCCTTGAGGTTACCGTGCGACAGAGCGAAGGCCGCAATAGTCTAGACGGCGGCTGGGTACTGGCCGACATCCTGAACTGGAACTCCCATTCACGGCAGTCAGTTTACAGTATCAAGGGCAGTTACCCTCTGCTGGAGAATTGGGAGAGCAGCCTGCAACTGTCGCACTCGGCCGACGATGTCACCGGTACCGATCCCGCCAATGCGGCCAACAACTCAGATATCCATACTAAAATATCACAGCTAAACTGGCAGAACCATGTCGATCTGGACAACTTCTCGCTGCTCTTCGGCTTCGATCACCACTCTGATCGCGTCGAGAATCCGCTGGCTCCGATCAATCGTGTTCTGCGCCAGAGCGCTGGATTCGCTGCCCTATCCTGGCATGGTGAAATCATCGATCTGACCGCCTCAGGACGTTATGACCGCAACAGCGACTTTTCCGACAAGGGAACCTGGCATATCGGCAGCGCCCTGCGTCCACTGGTAGGCCTTAAGATCAGCGCCAATTACGGCACTGCGTTTAAAGCCCCTTCGGTCAACGACCTCTACTGGCCTGCGCTGGGCAACCCCAACCTGAAGCCCGAAAGCAGCAAAGGGTGGGATGCAGGTATTGCGTACGAACAGAGCGGCGAAACACTCGGCTACGCATTCTCGGCAACATGGTTTGACCAACGATTCAGGGATCTGATCGCCTGGGCTCCGATTACACCCGGTTCATGGACATGGATTCCATCGAATGTGAACAAGGCACGTAACCGTGGCCTCGAACTATCGGGGCGCATCGACTTTGCCGGGGCCTATGTTGCTGCCAACTGGAGCTACCTGCTGGCAAAAGACAGTGCTAACGGCACCTGGCTGGCACGTCGTCCCAAAGAAAGCGGCAATATCTTGATTGGTGTTGATATCGGGGACCTTAATCTCGAAGGAAGCCTCGCTATCGTAGGACCTCGCTTCTCAAGCCCCAACAACTTCTCCTACATGGCCGGCTATCACAAAACAGATCTGCGGGCCCGCTACCATGTCAATGAGACATGGGAACTGACTGCCCGAGTCGATAACGTCGAAGGCAAAAAGTATGAAGAGGCCGCCGGTTATGGTGTACCTGGGCGCGTCTGGTATGCAGGCGCCGGAGCCACCTTCTGATCAACTGGCATAAACCAGGCCGGCTGGCAGCTGCTTTCGTAGCTGCCGCTGGCCTGCATTTGCTTGCCTTTCAGCTCTGGCCGCACAACAACACACTGCAATTACATACCGATGCAGGTGCCCCACTACAGATTGAACTGGTCAAAAAAGATGCAGAACAGCCAGCTGCACCTGTCACACAAGTAGCACAAGCCACCCCGCCGGTTAAAGCTGAAGTTCGGCAAAGCCCGGAGGGTTCGGTGGTGAAAACAGTTAAAAAACAAGCCTCTGCCCAAAACAATACTGCTGAAGCGTCCCCATCTGACAGCGAGCTGCCGCAAGAGCAGGCAAGTGTTGCTTACAGGCCTGCCTCGACCAACCCCGGCGCCATGCCTGCCGATGTAGAGCAGATGATTCTGACGCAAATCAGTTACCCCCGTCAGGCCCGCCGCAAGGGCTGGCAGGGCAAAGCCACTTTTCACCTCAACGTACGTGAGCAGAAGCTGGCAAAACTCGACCTCTTCCACTCCTCCGGTTACGAACTACTCGACCGTGCTGCTATGCGCGGCATTCAGGCCGTCGGCAAGCTGCCGCTGGCCAACGGCCTTTACAGCCTGCCGGTAGAGTTCCGACTGCAATGAAACGTCTGCTTCTTTCTCTGCTGTTTGCCGCAGCCCTTATGCCTGCAACGGCTTCTGCTGCACGCATCCTTGCGCTCACTCCGCACGCCTGCGAAATGCTCTATGACGTTGGTGCCGGAGATCAGATTGTCGGTGCCGTTTCCTACTGTGACTACCCTTCCGAAGCCAAGGACCTGCCACGCATCGGCAGTTACGAGCGTATCAATGTCGAGGCTGCCCTGCGCCTGCAACCTGATCTTGCCGTGGTAATGAGCCGCAGTGTCGGCGGCGTAGAGATACTTGAGCGCATGGGGATTACAGTCATGGTTTCCAATCCGGACAGTTTCGAGACCATGTTCGAGGATATACTGAAGATCGGCAAACTCAGTGGCCGCTCATCCGAGGCTGAAAGCCTTGTTGGAAAACTGCGGGCACGCCTTGAAACAGTGCGTGCGATACCGCGCTCTGACGCCTCGGTCTTTTACGAGGTGTGGCACGACCCGATGCTCACTGCCGGTGGCCCCAGCTTTATCTCCGATCTGATCCATCAGGCAGGAGGCCGGAATATCTTTGTCGATATTGATGTTGAAACACCGCATGTGAATGTCGAGTCGGTGATCCGAGCCAGGCCTTCCGTCATTGTCATACCACTGGAGAAACGGAACCTTGCTGATCGCAGGCAGTTCTGGGAGGGCTGGCTGGGCAAAGGAAATGTACGTTTTGTCGCCATTGACCCCGACCTGTTGCACCGCCCGGGTCCACGCCTTCTTGATGGGCTGGAGTTCCTGCAAAAGGCTCTTGCCGGGGAGAAGCGTCCATGAAGGCACTGATGATTCAGGGAACCGCCTCCGGCGTCGGCAAGTCGGTGCTGGTGGCGGGACTATGTAGGCTGCTGGCTCGCAATGGCGTGCGCGTCGCTCCGTTCAAGCCACAGAACATGAGCAACAATGCTGCCGTGACCGTCGACGGCGGCGAGATCGGGCGGGCGCAGGCGCTGCAGGCATTTGCCTGCAGCATTGAGCCGACCGTGCATATGAATCCGGTGCTGCTCAAGCCTGAGGCCGACTGCACCTCACAGCTGGTCGTGCGCGGCAAGGTAGTCGGCAAGCTTGAATCAGCCCGTTTTCGCGAGGAGCGCGAGCAGTGGCTGAACACCGTTTTGGAATCATTCGAGCTTTTATGTGACCAATATGATGTCGTGCTGGTCGAAGGAGCAGGGTCACCTGCCGAGCCGAACCTGCGAGATGGCGATATTGCCAACATGGGTTTTGCCGAGGCGGCCGACATCCCGGTCTGGCTGGTCGGCGACATCGACTGCGGCGGCGTTTTCGCATCACTGACCGGAACATTGAACATCCTTTCAGAGAGCGAACAAACACGTGTTACCGCGCTGCTGATCAACCGTTTCAGAGGCTATCTCGCCCTGCTTGATGACGGAGTGACATGGCTGGAGGAGAAAAGCGGAAAACCGGTTGCCGGCGTGATCCCCTGGCTACCGCTGGAACTTCCCGAGGAGGATGCCCCCTACCGCCTCGGCAACAGAGGAGAGGCCACTCCCGGCAAACTGAATATCGCCGTCATCGCCCTGCCGCGCATGAGCAACATCGACGATTTCGATCCGCTGGCCGCCGAGCCGGGCGTATCGTTACGTTTCGTTAACCGCACAGACGAGCTGCAGCCTGCCGACCTGATTATCCTGCCCGGCTCCAAACATGTGGCAGCCGATCTGGCATGGCTGCAAGAGCAGGGCTTCGTTCAGGCACTGCAAAAGCACCTTCGTTATGGCGGCAAAGTTCTCGGTATCTGTGGCGGCATGCAGATGCTGGGACGCGAGATTATCGACGAAGCGGGCATGGAGTCCGCCGGATCGGTGGCGGGGCTCGGCTGGCTTAACATGACCACGACGATGCAGCCGGAGAAGACGCTGAAAAGGGTCGATGCGGTTGCCCGCTGGCCGCAGCCGGTGCCGGTTCACGGCTACGAGATCCACTACGGCGACGATCACCCGGATGCGGCGATCTTCCCCTTCTCGCACCGCTCCGACGACGGCCAGGTGTGGGGCAGCTACCTGCACGGGCTGTTCGACAGCGGCCCGTTCCGCGCCGCCTGGCTTGCCGAAATGGGTGTAACCGTTGAGGCTGGCGATGATCACGCCGCACGAGTGATGGCATCGCTCGATATGCTGGCCGATACCCTTGAAACGAACATCGCACCGGAGCTGCTGGCTCCGCTGCTCGGGAGGTAGTTATGCCGATCACACTGATTCTCGGCGGCGCGCGCAGCGGCAAGAGCAGCCGCGCCGAGGCGCTCGCCACATCGATGAGCGAGCACCCGATCTATATCGCCACCGCCCCGATGATCGACCACGATCACGAGTGGCTGGCGCGAATCGAGCAACACAGGGAGGAGCGCGGACTCCACTGGCGCGTTATCGAGGAGACCCTGGAACTGACGCGTGTGCTGCAGGCAGAGGATGGGGCAGAGAGCGTGATGCTGATCGACTGCCTCACCCTCTGGCTCAACAATCTGATCTTTGCCGGCCGCACTATCGAGGAGGAGGCGGAGGCGCTCTGCGAACTTTTGCCGCAACTCAAGGGCGAGGTGATCCTTGTTGCCAACGAGGTGGGCATGGGGCTGGTGCCGGAGAACGAGGAGGGACGCGCCTTCCGCGATGCGCAGGGAAGATTGAACCAGCGCCTTGCCGCCACCGCCGACCGTGTCGAATTTGTCGCCGCAGGTATCCCGCTCTGCCTGAAAGAGCGCAACAATTAAGAGGAGAGATCACTTGACCAGTGCACCGTTACATATGGAGATCGAAAAAGAGGCCCGGACTCATCAGGACAGCCTGACCAAACCGCGCGGCGCACTCGGTCGACTTGAGGATGTCGCCTGCTGGTTTGCCGCCAGACAGGGTAAGGTCACCCCCGATCCCCTTAAGGCCCACATCGCCGTATTCGCAGCTGACCATGGCGTCGTCGAGGAGGGGGTTTCGGCCTATCCGAGCGTGGTCACCGGGGAGATGGTCAAGAACTTCGCCCGTGGTGGCGCAGCCATCAACGTACTGGCGCGCCAGTGTGGTGCCTCCCTTTCGGTTGTCGATGTGGGCGTCATCCCCGACCTCAGCAACATAGAGGGGATCGAGCACCAAAAAGTACGCAAAGGTACCGCCAACCTGCTGCGAGAGGCAGCGATGACTCCGGCCGAATGTGAAGCCGCCATTTCGATCGGCAGGAGTGTTGCAATGAGGGCAATTGCGGCAGGCTCCAACCTGCTGATCGCCGGTGACATGGGCATCGGCAACACCACTGCATCCGCCTGCATCATCTGCAGCTGCACGGGTGCATCGCCTGAAATGGTGGTCGGTTTCGGCACCGGCATCGAACATGCCGCCCGCCGGCACAAGATCGATGTGGTAAAAGGTGCACTGGCGCGCGTTGCCGGCCGCCCGAAAAGTGAGTTGCTGCAGCACCTCGGAGGGCTTGAGATCGCTGCAATGGCAGGCTTCTACCTGCAGGCGGCGGAGAGCGGGGTGCCGGTGGTGATCGACGGTTTTATTGCATCTGCGGCAGCACTGGCAGCACGTATCATCGATCCGGCCGCTAGCGACTGGATGCTTGCCAGCCATACCTCACATGAGAATGGCCACACGCTGGCACTGGCCGAGCTGGGGCTATCAGCCCTTATTGATTTTGAAATGCGTCTTGGAGAAGGCTCGGGAGCTGCGCTGATCGTGCCGCTGCTGCAGTCGGCGATCGCCCTGCACAACGGAATGGCCACCTTTGAGAGTGCCGGCGTGACGGATAAAGATGGCTGAGCCGGTCATCATCGATCTGCTTCGCCACGGTGAAGTTGAAGGGCCGGTATCGGTTGCACGTGGCTGCAATACCGACGTGCCATTAACCGAAACCGGTTGGCTTCAGATGAATGCGGTGGCAAATGCCCTGCACAAGGAGGGCTCCCTTGTTTCTGTTGCGACGTCTCCGCTGCCGCGCTGTGCCCGTTTTGCGGAACAGTTCAGTTCCAGGGCAGCAATTCCATTAACCATCCTTTCGGATATGCGCGAAATCGATTTTGGCCACTGGGAGGGGAAGCAGGCGCACGAGATCGGTGAACAGGATCTGCTGACCCGCTTCATGGAGAACCCGGATGGCGTTGAAATTCCGGGTGGAGAATCATTCAACAGTTTCGCTGCACGCATTACCGATGAGTGGGACCATTGGCTTGTCGGCGCCTCAGGAGAGCATCGCCTGCTGGTCAGCCACGGTGCGGTGATGCGCGTACTGTTATCACACCTGCTGGGCATTCCTCTCTCACATATCTGGCGCCTTGCACTCCCCTACGGGGCATGGAGCAGGGTATCGCTGCTGCATGGGGAACAACCACGCCTGCTATTCCTCAATCGCGAGCCCTCCACCTGATGCCGCGCGGTCTGATTCTCGCCTTCGGTTTCCTGACCCGCATTCCGATGCCCTCTCTGTCCGGCTTCAGAGATGAGGAACTCTCAAGCTCCGCCATCTGGTTCCCGCTTGTCGGCCTTACCCTTGGTCTGCTACTTGTTCTGGCGACTGCAGCTGTCTCAAATGCATGGCTGGCGTCACTGGTGGCACTGCTCGTCTGGATCATCATCACCGGCGGACTGCATCTCGATGGTGCATCCGACCTTGCAGATGCACTCGGGGCGGCGCATCGCGATCCCGAGCGCCTGCTTGCGGTGATGAAGGATCCCCATACCGGCAGCTTCGGTGTAGTTGCTATTGCTTCTATTCTTATCACCAAACTCGTGACTATGGCCACCCTCTTCGAAGCATCGGCAAACCATCTATGGCCGCTGCTGCTTATTCCTGCCTGGGCACGGTTTGGGGCGATCTTCTGGTCACAGACGCTTGATGCAATAGCACCGGGAAGTGGTGAACGTTTTAAGTGGGATCTTCCGGAAAGCACCCTCTGGGGCTGGGGAGTAGTTCTCTTTCTCGCCACCTGGTTGAGCATGTCGCTGCTCTTTGCCCTTGCATGTATTGCCGTACTGCTGCTCTGGCGCAGCTTTCTCACCTGGCGACTCGGTGGCATGAACGGTGATTGTCTCGGTGCAGGCATCGAGTATAGCGAGTGCCTGATGCTGCTCGCTGCCGGCCTCCTTTAGATGCTGCGCTGGTCTGCTCTTACACTGTCAGTCGCAGCCTGCCTTCTGCTGGGGCTGGCAACTGGCGAGCAGTGGCTCAATCCGTTCAGTACCCATTCACCACTGGAGAGCACAATCCTCTGGGAGCTGCGGTTTCCGCGTCTCTTGACCGCATTCGCAGTCGGCGGACTGCTGGCACTGGCCGGCGCATGGTTCCAGGTGCTGCTCGGCAACCCGCTGGCCGAGCCTTATGTGCTGGGTGTGGCTGGCTCAGCCTCAGCCGGTGCGGTAACCGGACTGATGTTTATGCCCGAATCGGCATGGATCATGAGCCTCGGTGCATTTGCCGGTGCGTGGCTCGGCATTGTTGCCGTGATGTTCTTCGCTCACCTGGGGCCCAATCGCATGCTGCTGGCTGGCGTTGTGCTAGCCGCATTCTGGTCGGCTCTGCTGGCGCTGCTGCTTGCCCTGCTTCCCGAACAGGGACTGTTCCGTGCCTTCTCCTGGATGATGGGAGACCTCTCCCACTCCGACCTGCCAGTGCCGCTGCTGTTGCTGACATGGGCAGCGGCACTGGCGGCAGGACTTTTTCTCTCCGATGCGCTCGATAAACTGCTGCTCGGTGAGCGCCACGCTGAAGCACTTGGTGTTGATGTAAAAAGCTTGCGCAGCAGGCTGCTCTGGCTCGCCTCGGCAGTCACCGCACTTGCGGTCACCGCCGCCGGCACCATCGGTTTTGTCGGCCTGGTGATCCCCCATCTGATGCGATTGCTATTCGGCTCCCTGCATCGTGCAGTGCTGCCCGCTTCCGCCATCGGCGGAGGCCTGTTACTGGTACTGGCGGATTCGGCTGCCAGAACAGTGATTGTACCTGCCGAACTTCCGGTCGGCATCCTCACAGCCATCATCGGTGTTCCTGTATTCCTCTTTCTTCTTTTGAGGCGAACCTAAGTGAACCCCCTGATCAAACTTGTGGATGTTGCGGTAGAACGCGGCGGCCATACGCTGCTCAAAGGCCTTGATTGTGAGTTCCGGGCAGGCCAGGTCGTGGTGGTACTCGGCCCCAATGGAGCCGGAAAATCGAGCCTGCTGCTCGCGCTTGCCGGACTGATTCCTGTCTCAGGTTCACTTGAACTGCTTGGCAAACCGCTTGCCGATTACGACCGCACCACAGTGACTCGTACCATTGCCTGGCAGGGCGATCTTCCACCTACCGAGTTCGGCCTGACTGTCCAGCAGCGGCTTGAACTTGCTGCCAACGAGAAGCATGCACGAATTGAATCGATCGCTGCAGATGTGGATATCGCTCCGCTACTGCAGCGACCGCTTGGCGAACTCTCCAGCGGCGAACGCCAGCGCACTGAACTTGCGGCACTGATGTTACGCGATGCACCGATCTGGTTGCTTGATGAACCGACTGCGCACCTCGACCTCAAGCACCAGATTCACAGTATCCATATGATGAAGCGGGAGGCGAAAGCCGGACGCGCAATCATCACCGTGCTGCACGACATCCAGCAGGCGATGGCTGTAGCGGACCACCTCATACTCATTGATGGCAAGGGTGGTGCGGAATATGGTGAGGCCGCAGAGCTGTTCGCAACTGCCCGGCTAAGTAAACTTTTCGATGCTCCGGTCATCCATAAGGGAACTGTACTTGTCCCTGACTACGGAGAGGGGTCTTTATGAAATCACGTGATAAGCGACAAGGCATCGTGCTGGTACATACCGGTGAGGGAAAAGGGAAAAGTTCATCCGCTTTCGGTGTGGCTTTCCGTGCCGCCGGCTGGGGCATGAAGGTGTGTGTAATTCAGTTTATCAAGGGCAAATGGAAAACCGGCGAAGAGAGGGCCGCAAAGCAGTTCGACAATATCGAATGGCATGCGCTCGGTGACGGCTTCACCTGGGACACCAACAATCCCGAACAGGATATTAAAACCAGCCGCGAAATATGGGAGCTGTGCAAGGAGAAGGTACGGAGTGAGGAGTTTGATCTGCTCATTTTTGACGAGATCAACTACTGTACTGGTTACGGCTGGATCACCGGCAAGGAGATCGCCGACTTCATCCGCGATGAGAGACCGAAGTGGATGCACCTGATCCTCACCGGCCGCAATGCCGCACCAGAACTGATCGAGGTTGCCGATACCGTTACCGAGATGAAAATGACCAAGCACGCCTACCAGTCCGGTATCCAGGCCACGCAGGGCATTGAATTTTGAGGGTCCTGCTTGCACACGGTTCATCCGATGCGATGCATGCATCAAAAGTAACAGAACTGGCTGCAGAAGTATCAGGACTGCTTAACGATGAGGTCTCCGCCAGCTATTTATCCGACAAGAAACTTCCTGACGGGGCAGAGGTCCTCCCCCTCTTTCTCGGCGCTGGCATTCATGTCACGAAGGATGCGCCACAACTTGCGGCCGCTGCGAACTGCAGACTGTTGCCAGCACTGGGAGCCCGAACTGCGGCCATTGCCAAACTTATCGATAACAACCCGGTAAAAAACAGCATCTTCCTGCTCTACCAGCGTAATGGCTTTGAAAATCTGTTCAACGCATTCGAAACAAAAGGCAGCATTGCCTTTCTGCATGACGAGCCATCACTGAGCGCTGTTCTTCAGCAAATGCATACAAGCAGGGTAACCGTGCAGCCACTGCTGCTGTTTCCGGGACGCTCTCTTGCTAGGGTTCGCCGCATGATCAACGACTCCCCTATCCCCGATGCCGGGCTTGCTCCCGTTCTGTGTGAACTAAACGGCTTTGCCGAACTGGTCGCCGACTGCTTTAGCCATGAAGCTTGATTCACCACTGGCCAACGGCGAAGTGGCCCTTGTCGGTGCAGGGCCCGGTTGCGCATCCCTGCTCACGCTTGCGGCAGCTAAATTGATCGGCGATTGCGATACCATCGTTTACGATGCGCTGGTATCCGAAGAGGTGCTCGACATGGCACCGGTCGGAGTCGAACTGGTTGAAGCCGGGAAGCGTGGCGGCAGGCCATCTGCCAGTCAGGATGATATCTGCAAAACATTGATCGATCTGGCGAAAAACGGGAATCGAGTAGTACGCCTGAAAGGGGGAGATCCGTTTGTGTTCGGGCGCGGTGGCGAAGAGGTGCGCGCACTGGCAGCGGCAGGCATCAGATTTCGAATCATTCCCGGCATCACGGCAGGTATTGCCGCCCCCGCCATGGCTGGCATCCCCGTCACCGACCGTTCGGTGAATGCCACACTCGCCTTTCTCACCGGCCATGAAGCCAGTGAAAAGAGCCGTATGGACTGGCGGGCACTCGTCGAGGCATTTCCGGTTCTGGTTTTCTACATGGGTGCCAGAAACCTGTCACAGATCGCGGCAAGGCTTCTGGAAGCAGGTCTTGCAGAACAGACTCCGCTTGCCATCATTCACGCTGCCACACTGAATGAGGAGAATACGACAATTGCGACACTGCATGAGGCATTCACAGGCCGCATATCTGCTCGCTCCCCCTCGATCCTGATCGTCGGTGATGTAGTGGCCAAAAGAATAAACTGGAAGGATTGAACGATGACCAAACCACAAATGATGCCCTACAAACGCCATGCCATTCTCTGCTGCGGCAAGAGTTGTGGTGAAAACCTGCCGCTGCTCAATTACCTGAAAGAGCAGGTGATTGCAGCTGGACTGACAGTGGGCGACCCCAATGCGGTGCGCGTTAACCGTGCCGGCTGCCTCGGCGTCTGCCTTGAGGGACCGATCATGGTCGTCTATCCCGAGGGGGTCTGGTATTACGGCCTCAATGAGGAGGCGATTGATCGCATCGTTGAAGAACATTTCCAGGGCGGAAAAGTCGTCGAAGAGTTCGCTTTTTATCAGATGTAAAACCTTCCCCAGGCCAAGCGCAACGGATGCATTTTAGAACACCCATGGTGAGCGGCCTCTGGTATTCTGAAAATTTCCGTCTACGCTAGGCGCATGGGCAACTTCACTGGCAGGGGTGTCATGCATATGCAGGCGTTACTGTTTGTTCTGCTGATGTTCTGCGCATCTATAGCGCAGGCGGACACTATTGAGCAGCAGCGAGCGTGGTTTGAAGAGGCGCGTCTCGCCCTGAACAACGATGACAGCGGCACTTTCAAGTCAATAAAAGAGAAACTTGGGGACTACCCTCTCGTCCCCTATCTCGATATCTGGATGGCCCGGCAACACCTCGACAAGGGCAATGATGACCTTGTGGCGGAAGTGCTGAAACAGCACGCACAGATTCCGGAGTCGTCCAGCTTACGTATTGCCTGGTTGAAGCAGCTCGCCCAGAAGGGAAAATGGGCCGAAATTATCAAACTTCTTGATCAGCACCCCTCCGATAGCTCCCGCCTTCCGGAAATCGCCATGGTCGCGGCCTGGCATCGTGGAGAAAAAGCAACAGCAATCACGCTCTACTCCGAACACTGGATCAATGCCCGGAAGAGCAGCAGTTATTCAGAGTCACTGCATCGGCAGTGGGAAAAGTCTGGTCATCCGACACATGAGGAGCGCTGGCAACGCATCAACCAACACATTAACAGTGGCTCATGGCGGAAAGCGAAGAATGAGGCGCTGCACCTACCGAAGGTGGAGCAACCGCTGATTGGCTACTGGCAGAAGGTACAGAGCGACCCCGAAAAAATGCTCCTCCTGTGGCCTGAAAAGGTCGATACGATCCCTGCAACCATGATCCTCAAGGATGGCCTGGTACGTCTGGCCCGCAACGATGCCGGCAGGGCATGGCTCCTTCTGCCAAAACTTGAGACAAAAGTATCCGTCGCAGATGAGGTGCTGGCTGACCTGAAGCAGAATCTTGCCCTGAGAGCGGCCCGGCAGCATCGGATTGAGGCGGTCGAATGGTTAGCTGCACTACCTGAATCACACAAAAGTGAAGAGACACGCAACTGGCAGATACGCCTTCTCATTCTTGACGGGCAATGGGAGAAAACCATCACCGCCATTGATGCCTTGCCAGACAGAGAGCGGAAACAGAGCAACTGGATCTACTGGAAAGCGCGCGCACTGGAGATTAACGGAGAGAAGAAACTGGCCGAACCGCTCTACCTGCTGCTGGCCAACAGCCGCGGTTATTACAGTTTTCTATCCAGCGAGCGGCTGGGGCTGCCGCTAAAATTCAACAGCAATGTGATTGAGGGCGCTCCAGCTGATATCGAAGCGCTCTCCAGACTGCCGGCGGTGCAGCGCGCCTATGAATGGCTGCAACTCGGCCATGCCAACAAGGCAAGTGCGGAGTGGTATGCAGCTCTGCGCAACAGCAACAGGGGAGAGTGGCGTGCAGCCATTCATCTTGCCTCAAGCTGGGGATGGCATGATCAGGCGATTCGTGCTGCCGCAAAAGCCAGCGAGCCAGATGCGCTGGAGGTACGTTTTCCGCTCGGCTTTGAAGATGCAGTTGCAGCCGCCTCAAAAGAGAGTGGTCTGGATAGCTCCTCAATCTGGAGCATTATCCGTCAGGAGTCGGCCTTCAATTTTCAGGCGGTCTCTTATGCCGGTGCACGGGGATTGATGCAGCTTATGCCGGCAACTGCGCGCGATGTCGCCAAAAAGATCAAACATCCATCCCGCCATCCTGACCTCTTCTCTCCCGACACCAATGTCCGCCTGGGCTCAACTTATCTTGCACAGATGAAAGAGCGCTTTGGCAGCCTGGCACTTGCAGCAGCTGCCTATAATGCCGGGCCACACAGGGTCTCGCTCTGGGTGGAGCGAAGTCCGTTCAATGGCACGGAGGCGTGGATTGAGGCAATCCCGTTCAATGAAACCCGACGCTATGTTCAGCAGGTGATGGCCTTTATCGCAGTTTACGAATGGCGGCAGGCGAAAACGCCATCCAGCCTGATTGCGCGTATCCGGGGTGACGAGACGGTTAGCCTGAAAGCTGTCAATTGATCAGTGTATGGTCATCTTCAACTCCTCTTGTTAGTCTGCGCGCCGAATTTATGAGTGAGGTAATAACCCATGGCATTTGTAGTCACCCAACTGTGTAAGGATTGTGTTGATACCGCATGCGTTGCGGTATGCCCGGTTGACTGTTTTTATCAGCCGAAAGAGATCACCGATGAGACTCCGAATATGCTATTCATCTCACCTGAAGAGTGCATCGACTGTGCTGTCTGCGAACCGGAGTGCCCATGGGAAGCGATCTATCCTGAAGAGGATGTGCCCGAGGTATTTGAGTCTGACATCGCACTGAACGAACTGTGCGACGACGAGCGCGACCTGTTTGATCTTGCCGAAGTGAAAGATCACACGCCTCCAACTGCAGAAGAAGTTGCACAGAACAAGGCCAAGTACGGCCTCTGATCCCGGCAGGAATCATCATTTCAAACGCATGTGCGGGCAACTGCACATGCGTTTTTTATTTCCATGAGTGAAAATCACCTTCCACCCATTATCGGCATGACGCACGCGGAAATTGTCGACCTCTGCCGGCTTGCTGGTGCCAAACCGGTACATGCTGAGCGCATTGTCGCGTCCATCTTCCGCCGCTATAACAGCGATATCGATGCCATCCCCGACCTTCCAGTCGTGCTACGCCACTACCTGGCCGGGCACACCAGTATATTCGAACCCGGGTGCAGCGCCCTGCAGCAGGCTGAAGACGGCACCCGTAAACTGCTTTTAAAAATGCCGGATGGAAAAGAGGTCGAAACAGTACTGATCCAAGGGCCGGGCAGATTGACCCAGTGCATCTCCACACAGGTCGGTTGTGCTGTTGGCTGCAGCTTCTGCCTGACGGCAACAGCAGGCCTCACCCGCAACCTCACTACCGCCGAAATGGTAGCACAGGTGATGGCAGGCCAGAGAGTTGGGGAGCGCCGGGTGCGCAACCTTGTTCTGATGGGCATGGGGGAACCGCTGCACAACTACGATGCGGTAGCCCGGTTTGTCCATATCGCCTCCGACCCGAAAGGAATGGCTTTCTCGCCTAATCGCATCACCCTCTCCACCTCCGGGATGGTGCCTGGCATCTACAGGATGATCGAGGAGAAGCTCCCATGTAATCTGGCAGTCTCACTCAATGCGACAACGGATGCAGTACGTGACCGGGTCATTCCGATCAATCGCAAATATCCGATCAAAGCGCTGATGCAGGCAGTACGCGATTATATTTCCGCGCGTGGCAATAAACGGGTACTGATGGAATATGTACTGTTGGCCGGAGTCAACGACAGCATCGAAGATGCCGGCCGCCTGATTGAACTTCTTGTAGGGATGGAGTGCACCGTCAACCTGCTGCCGTTCAATGTCTATCCCGGCTCGGCCTTCGAAAGCCCCTCTGATGCCGCAGTGTCGGCATTCAGAAGCGCCCTGGTTGAGGCGGGGATTATTGCAGTGGTACGCGAATCACGCGGACGTGATATCTCGGCAGCCTGCGGACAGCTGAAAACCGAGGTGGCAAAACGCCGCGGGGCAGTGGCATAAAAAAAGCGGCCTTTTGGGCCGCTCTTTTCCGCTGTTTATCTCATTCACGATTCTTTGGTGCAGATGCCGAAGATCGGATAGAGCGGGCAGAAACTGATTAACGCTGTTCCTGCCAGAATGCCGCCAACAATAAATGTCCAAGGCGTCCCGACACCAACCACACCCACACCGATCAGAATTGCTCCAAACACAAGCCTGAGAAGTCTGTCTATACCACCAACATTTACTTTCATCATGAACCTCCACTGGATATCTCTCTGCTGATGAAAGGATGTTACTAGTCCGGATCGCAGACTTCCGTGATATTGTCACACATCCTCTGTGGCCAACTTCCTCATGCCCTGCAGGTCGGAGAGCCTTATCTCGCCGCGCTTGAGCATAACCAGCGAGCGGCGCTCAAAATCCTTGAGAATGCGACTGATGACTTCACGTGCGGTGCCCAGTTCGGTTGCCAGCTGCTGATGGGTCAAACGGAGGGTATGTGTCCCGTCGTCAAGTTCCAGCAGGCGTCGTGCAAGTCGAACATCCATGCGCCCAAAGGCTACATCCTCGATCAATGCCATCAGATCGGCGATACGTTCTGAAATCATACCGAGCGCGAACCTGCGAAACCTGCTATCACTAAGCAGTTCATCAAAACGCCTGGCTGGAATCAGAACCAGCTCTGTCTCCTCTTCGGCGACACCTTCGGCAGGATAGGCCTTGTTCCCCAGCAAGCAGGAGGTGGTCAGCATACAGGTCTGCCCATCCTCTACCCTGTAGAGCACAATTTCCCGTCCTTCAGGATCCATCTTCTGCACCCGCACGGAACCATTGATCACAAACACATAGCCCTGGCAGGCATCACCGTCCCGAAACAGTACGGTGCCAGGAGCCACTTTCATTGTTTTCATGGCCGCCAGTTCACGAGCAACTGTGTCAGGTAACCCCTTCAGTGACGGGAATAGATCAAGCCAGCTGTGAGTTGTCATATCACCTCCACATCCATCCTGCGAATTCGAGCCAGGGAGCGTTCAAAGCGCGACCACTGCCACTGCCTTCCGGGATCCCATTTGCGCCCAGGTGCAATATCGCTGTGCCCTACAATACGATCCCTGCCGATGGCTGGATACCTCCTCATTAACACCCTGCATAACCGGGCCGCCTCGCGATACTGTACCTGCGTAAATGGCTGCTCCTCATCGCCGATTATCTCAATACCAATGGAGAAATCGTTGCAACCCTCTCGCCCCTGCCAGCTTGATACACCGGCATGCCATGCACGATGTGCACATGGGACAAACTGGGTGACTCTGCCTTTACGATCGACCACAAAGTGTGCTGATACCCTGAGCCCCTCCAGGTCGCCAAATGATGGATGCGAACTGCAGTCGAGTGTCCCCATGAATAGCTGCTCGACCGGCTCCGGCTCGAACTTCCCTGCGGGCAGGCTGACAGCATGCAGCACAATCATATCCACCTGCTCTCCGGCCGGACGACTGTTCTGATGGGGTGAGTTCAATATTCGCACAGGCTTATCATGGTCCGCCCATGCTTTGATGTCATGCCTTAGCTTGATCAGATATGGATTACACCTTTATTCATTCTGAGAATCAGGCAGAATTTCCACATGCAAAACAGCTCTCCGCATGACAATGCCCACCTGATGAAGCTGGCGACCTACGCATCCACATCGGTCGCCCTTGTCTTGATTGTCTGCAAAACCGTTGCCTGGATGATGACCGACTCGGTGAGTCTGCTCGCCACCCTGATCGACTCCTGCCTCGATGCGCTCGCATCGATTATCAATCTTGTCGCAGTTCGTCACGCACTGGCGCCACCGGACAAACAGCACCGTTTCGGGCATGGCAAAGCCGAAGCACTGGCAGGGCTTGGACAGGCCACGTTTATTACCGGCTCTGCCCTGTTTCTGGTGCTTGAGGCGATCTCCCACTTCTTGCGCCCGCAGCCGATCGGGGCACTGCCAGTCGGTATCGGCATCATGATCATCTCGATTGTTGCCACGCTTGGGCTGCTTATGTTCCAGAAGCATGTGATCAGCAAGACCAACTCCACTGCTATTAAGGCTGATCACCTGCACTACAAAACCGACCTGCTTGTTAACGGCAGTGTTATCATTGCGCTGCTGCTGGCCTACTACGGATGGGCCGGCTTCGACCCGCTTTTTGCACTGCTGATCGCAGCATATATCCTCTATAGCGCATGGGAGATCGTGCAGGAGTCACTCGACCTTCTGATGGATCGTGAGATGCCCGATGAGGATCGCCAGAAGATCAAGACGATCGTGCATAGTCATCCGAAAACACTCGGCATGCATGATCTTCGCACACGCAAGTCCGGACTGACTATTTTCATTCAGCTGCATCTCGAACTAGAGGATACTCTGACCCTGATGCGAGCTCACGAGATTGCGGATGAGGTGGAAGCGATGATCCTTGCCAAATATCCGGGGGCGGAGGTAATTATCCATCAGGATCCCGCCAGTCTTGCCGAACCACAACCGGAGTTTGTCGGATGATAAGAATTGCGCTTGGACTACTGATGCTCTGCCTAACTTCCATGCCGGTACATGCGGCCACAGAGACTATCGAAATCTACTTTCTCCCCCTCTCCGAAGCGGCGGATAGCGCACGCAGCCAGCTTTCGGAAAGCGGCAAGGTGGTCCAGATTCCATCGCGGCGACTGCTCATCATCGAGGACGATGAAGAGCACCTCGACAAAGCCAAAAGCCTGCTGCAGAAGCTTGATCAAGCAACTCCACAGTTCACCGCCATGGTTGAAATGGAAAATATCACGGCCATTGGCTCAAAGCGCTCCAGTGTCTCTGGCCATGCCACTTCCGGAGCGCTTCCCGGCGGCTGGGTCCAGCTAACTGCAGGCAGCGGAAACCAAAACTCAAGCCACCGGCAATCGTATCAACTTCGCATCAGTTCCGCCCGGCCCGGTAGCATCGAAACCGGTATCATCCGATCATTCAACCAACAGACACAGCTCTGGCTGAGCGGCTACGGAGTGGTAAAAGCCAACAGTGTTGAGATGGTTCCTGTCACTTCGGGATTCACTGTCACCGCATCTCCGGCAGGAAGTGATCAGGTGCGGGTTCGTATTACGCCGTGGATGCAACGGCTTGATCCGCAGATAAGCGGCCAGCATGAGATGCTTATCGATCTTGGCACGGCCCGTAATCCGGCAACACCTCCGTCCGCCAATGCCGATATGCGATTGAACGCCGCCCCACGCCTGCAGCAGCGACCAGTGATTGAAATTACAGGCGCCGCCACCGAACTGACGGTTCCATTTGATCAGATAGTCACCATCGCCGCATCCGGAAATGAGGCAGGCAGGCTCGGCCAAGCGCTGCTTGGCAATATTTCAACCACGGAGAGGCGGGAGTTTGTGATCCGGCTTCGCATAAGCCGTTAATTGTAAAAGGGTTCTAGCGCTCCAGACGGTACCACTGCGCCTTTTTCTGCTGCCAGAAATCTCGGTATTCCGAATCGGTTACCTCGCCATCACGGTTTGCATCCATCTCCCGGAACCGGACTTTGGCGCGCTGGTTTACCATCGCCAGATATTCACCATATGAAACCGAGTCACTGCCGTTTGTATCCAGTTCCATGAAATGGTCCACGATCTTGTCGGTAGAGGTTTTAGGTCCAGCCCATGCTCCGGAAGCGGTCAGAAAAAACATTAGCAACGCAATCAGTCGAATCAACATGGGTACCTCACTTCGTTTGGGAACAGCTGAAAACCACACCCCTGCAGTTTTTCATCGCGCAAAGGTAAAAGTGTGATTTTTCCTTTGCTCACAAAATCAAACACTTGCAGTGTTGGATTTTATCAGGCCGTCCGTGCTCTGCATGGGCACCCTGCTTTTCAGGGTATCCATAATTGCCGTAATTGGCAGCTGACGGCATCATATCCAAATTGAATTCAGCAGGCGAGGGGGAACATGAAGGCCTATCTTGATTTAATGCGCCATGTGCGCGACCACGGCACTCAGAAAGGCGACCGGACCGGCACCGGCACCAAGTCGGTATTCGGCTACCAGATGCGTTTCGACCTCTCTGAAGGTTTTCCGCTGGTCACCACCAAAAAGGTTCACCTGAAATCGATTATTCATGAACTGCTCTGGTTCCTCAACGGTGACACCAACACCAGATACCTGACCGAGAATGGTGTCACAATCTGGAATGAGTGGGCCACTGAAGATGGCTCGCTCGGCCCCGTTTACGGGTTCCAGTGGCGCAACTGGCCAACGCCGGATGGTAAGCTGGTCGATCAGGTTTCCGAACTGATCGAGCAGATTAAAACAAAACCCAATTCACGCCGTCTGATTGTATCGGCCTGGAATGTTGCCGATCTGCCCGACGAATCGATCTCGCCTCAAGCCAACGTGGCCAACGGAAAAATGGCACTCGCACCCTGCCACGCTTTTTTCCAGTTCTATGTCGCCGACGGCAAACTCTCCTGCCAGCTCTACCAGCGCAGTGCCGACATCTTCCTGGGCGTCCCGTTCAACATCGCATCCTATGCCCTGCTGACGATGATGATTGCACAGGTGTGCGATCTTGAGCCGGGTGATTTCGTGCACACTTTCGGCGATGCCCACCTCTACTCCAACCATATGGAGCAGGTGGAGACACAGCTGGCGCGAGAGCCATTCCCTCTGCCGACAATGAAGATCAATCCTGATATTAAAAGCATCTTCGACTTCAAATTTGAGGATTTCGAACTGGAGGGTTACGAGTGCCATGCAGGCATCCGGGCCCCGATAGCGATCTGAGCTGCTATAATTATTGAACCAAACTGTAGAGGAGGTACGTGTATGAGTTATCCCCAACCCGGCATCCTTGCCGATGTGCCGGCACAGGCACGCTACCTCACCTTTGATATCAGTGATCCGTCTGAAATCTCCGCTGCCTTGCAACAGCTGGCCCGTTTTGCCGATGGCGAGCAGGTGGTGATCGGAATCGGCAGGCCTGTTTCCGATGCACTCGGCATTTCCATTCCGGAGCTGAAAAGTTTCCCCGTCATTGATGCTGCCAAGGTGGATATCCCTGCCACTCAGTCCGCACTCTGGTGCTGGCTGCGCGGTGAAGACCGCGGCGAACTTGTGCACATCAGCCGAAAAATTATCGAGATACTCTCCGGCGGCTTCGAGTGCATCAGCATCATCGATGGTTTCCGCTACGATATCGGCCGTGACCTGACCGGTTACGAGGACGGGACTGAGAACCCGACCGATGGTGATGCGATCGCCGCCGCCATCGCCGCAGACGGCTCCAGCTTCGTCGCTGTGCAGCAGTGGGTTCATGACCTTGATGATTTCCTCACCCGCCCCGAAGAGGAGCAGGATGACACCATCGGGCGCAGAAAATCGGATAACGAGGAGTTCGACGAAGCGCCTGAAACAGCACATGTGAAACGCGTTGCGCAGGAGGATTTTGACCCGGAGGCGTTTGTCGTACGCCGTTCAATGCCGTGGGCGGATGCCGGCCATGAAGGTCTGGTATTCGTTGCCTTTGGCAAAAACTTCGATGCCTATACAACCCTTCTCACGCACATGGTTGGCGCCGATGACGGCAAGGTGGACGCACTATTCAGTTTTACCACACCCGTTACCGGCAGCTTCTTCTGGTGTCCGCCGATGAAGGGTGAAAAACTCGATCTGTCCTTGCTGGGGATCGGATAGATTACATGGCAAAACCTACTCTTTCACTCATATGGGGGCAGGATCGGAACGGCCTGATCGGCCGCAACAACGCTCTGCCCTGGCACCTGCCTGCTGACCTGGCCTGGTTCAAACGCTCGACCATGGGCAAGCCGATTCTGATGGGACGCAAAACCCACGAATCGATCGGGCGCCCGCTGCCCGGGCGAACGAATCTGATTCTGACCCGCCAAACGGACTTGGTGATTGAGGGCTGCACAGTGGTTCATTCACCAGATGAGGTACTGGCCATGGTCCCGGATGCCGATGAGATCATGGTGATGGGTGGTGCGGAGATTTATGCACTTCTGTTTGATCGAGCTACACGGCTCTATATCACCGAGATTGAAGGTGAATTCGAGGGTGACGCCTGGTTTCCGGAATTTGACCGCAACATATGGAAGGAGACATTCCGTGAGACTCACCAGCCTGATGAGAAAAACCCATACCCCTACACCTTTCTAATTCTGGAGCGGCCGGCCGACTGAGTCGCCGCCCGATCCTCCAGGAGAACAGTTATTAACTGGAGGCGATCAACTTGCGGTTGCTGCGGATCATTGCCTGAATCGTTTTCACATAGGCCATGCCGCGTTCCGAATAGGATTTCAACCCAAGTGCCAGATGCACGGCATCAAGCTCCTGCTTTCGCTTGCGCTGCTCCTCTCTCAGCTTGCGAAACGGCACATAGGCGCGGGTGGTATTGATATTGTTCATATAGGCACGCACTGAATCACGGGCATTGTCAAAGCGACGAACCTCGTGCGTGGCTCCAGCTGAACGCTGTTCAGGTACGATGCCGCACCCTTTCGAATAACACCACTGGCCGAAGTAGTTGTTGCCTTCGACCGCGAAGCGGGATTCGCCCCATGACGATTCATTGGCCGCCTGTACCAGCGCCATCTCGACCGGCACAGCATCGACTCGCATCAGAAGCGCCTGAACCTCTTTCTGGCCCGGCTCATCTCCGATCTCGACTTCATACTCTTCGGCAAGCGTTTGCAGTGTTCGCCTTTCAAACCAGCCCAGATTCCTGCTGGAGCGCATTGCCAGCAGATCTTCTCGCTGCTCAAGAATGCGTTCGTTCTCCGCCTCAACCAATGGCTTCATGCGGGCAAAGAAAGCCTGTTTTTTCTGCTCGACGCTACCGTTCAGTTCAGAGCTGTTCTTCTCTTTCTCAACCATCAATACACCGCCGACTTTAAGGGAGCATGCCGCCAACGCCATTACGGCAACCATCAACAGCGCTGAAAACAGCCGGATTCGTCCTGTTGTAATTGAATGAAATATATCGTTCTTCATGGGGAGCATGCTATCTGGGCCATGCATATAAACAGTGACTGAGCCCACAAGCAGAATTCCAGGTTTTGCTGGATACCTCTGCCCTTTCCGGTGCTAGCGTTAGCCGATGAAGAAGCAGGATAGACACTCGTTTTACCGACTCGGTCCGGAGCAGATCCTGCAGGCGGTAGAGAGCGTTGGCTTTGAGTGTGATGGCCAGTTGCTGGCGCTCAACTCCTATGAGAACCGCGTCTATCTCGTCGGGGCAGGTCGCGAATCAATCGTAGTCAAGTTCTACCGCCCCAACCGCTGGTCGGATTCGGAAATCCTTGAAGAGCACCTCTTCACGGAAGAGCTCGCCGAGTTTGATATCCCTGCCGTGCCACCGCTCAGCATCAAAGGCAGCACCCTTTTTCATCACGATGGCCACCGTTTTGCCTTCTATCCGCTCAAGGCCGGGCGTGCTCCCGATCTGGAGAGTCGGGAGCAGCTCGAGCAGCTGGGGCGCTACATCGGCCGCATCCATGCAGTCGGTGCCGTGCGCGATTTCGAGCATCGCCCGACCCTTGATGTCGGCACGTTCGGCGACGACTCCTACGAATTCCTGATCGAAAACGGTTTTATCCCCAAAGAACTCGAAGCGGCCTATGAGAAGGTTGCTGAAGACCTTCTGCATGCCGTAGAAGCACGCTTTGAGTCAATCAATCCTCAACTGATCCGCCTGCATGGTGATGGACATCAGGGCAATATTCTCTGGGATGTCAGCGGAGATGGAGCCGGCAGCCCATATATCATCGATTTCGACGATGCCCGCATGGGACCAGCGATTCAGGATCTCTGGATGTTCCTCTCCGGGGATCGTGCCAATATGAGCAGCTCACTCGATATCCTGCTCACGGCATACGATCAGTTTCATGATTTTGACTGCCGGGAGCTGGCATTGATCGAACCACTCAGATCCCTGCGCATCATGCATCATGCTGCATGGCTGGCACGCCGCTGGGATGACCCCGCCTTCAAAGACGCATTCCCGTGGTTCAACACGCAGAACTACTGGGAGCAGCATGTTTTATCACTGAAAGAGCAGATGGCTGCGATGCAGGAGCCGCCTCTTGTCTGGATATAAACGCATGGATGTCGCTGTCGTGGAAGAACTGCAGTAGAGTACGGAGATGGAAAAACGAATCATCGAACTTGAAACCAAGATCTCCTATCAGGATCATATTATCAGTGAGCTTGATGATGTGGTGACCAGCCAGCAAAAACAGATCGAAAAACTGGAGAAGGAGATGAAACGGGTTCAGGCACACCTGAAAGCGCTTACCTCATCCGGGCTGGCGCATCCTGATGAAGAGTCTCCCCCTCCCCATTACTAAGCCTGTTTCCGTAACCGTAAAGCAAAGCTATAGTTGCCAGATCAATGATCATGGATAGCCAATATGTCTGAGAAACCCTGGGGTGGCCGCTTTGAGTCCCCTACCAATGAATTTGTAGAAGCATTTAATGCATCGATCGATGTCGATGCGCGCATGTATGCTGAGGATATCAACGGCTCGAAAGCACATGCTAAAATGCTGACGGCTCAGGGAATCCTGTCTCAGGAAGATTGCAACGCGATTATGCGTGGCCTGGATGAAATCCTCGGTGAGATCGAAAGTGGAGAGTTCGAATTCACTATCGCACTCGAAGATGTGCATATGAATATTGAAGCACGCCTGACAGAAAAGATTGGCGATGCCGGCAAACGCCTGCACACAGCACGCTCCCGCAACGACCAGGTGGCCACTGACACGCGTCTCTATCTGCGTCACCGCAGCAGCCGCATAATCGGCCACCTGCGCCACCTGCAGCGGGTACTGGTCGAACTGGCTGAAACACATGCCGACACTATCATGCCCGGCTTTACGCACCTGCAGACAGCGCAACCCGTCACCTTCGGCCACCATCTGCTCGCTTATGTCGAGATGTTCAACCGCGATATCGGCCGATTTAAAGATGCAGCCGATCGCATGAACCAGTGCCCGCTCGGCTCGGCTGCGCTTGCCGGAACAACCTTTCCGATTGATCGTCATATGACCGCCGCCACACTCGGCTTTGACGCACCAACCGCCAATTCGCTCGATGCAGTCTCCGATCGCGATTTTATCATGGAGCTACTGGCGGCCGCCTCGATTACCGCAGTTCACCTCTCCCGTTTTTCTGAGGAACTTATCCTCTGGATGAGCGCCCAGTTCCGTTTTGTCGACCTGCCCGATGCCTTTTGCACAGGCTCATCAATCATGCCTCAGAAGAAAAACCCGGACATGCCGGAATTGGTGCGCGGTAAAACCGGCCGTATTATCGGTGGTCTGGTCGCTATTCTGACAACGGTCAAAAGCCTGCCGCTGGCCTATAACAAGGATATGCAAGAGGACAAAACGGCTATTTTCGATGCCTTCGACAACCTCGAAGGAAGCCTGCGAGTGTTTGGTGACATGCTCCCCGGCATGAAAGTGAACAAATCGGTGATGCATGAAGCTGCCGCTTCCGGTTTTGCCACGGCAACCGACCTCGCCGATGCGCTGGTTCGAGCCGGCGTACCATTCCGCAACGCACATGAAATAGTCGGCAAGTCCGTCGCCCACTGTATCAAAGAGGGTATTGAACTGCATGAGATGGATGCCGCCACCTGTGTTAACATTGACGAGCGCCTGAGCGTCGATATGGTGCGCACGCTTTCTGTAGAGAATTGTGTGGCTGCGCGCGATCATATCGGCGGCACCGCACCGAATCAGGTGCGTCTTCAGGTTGCCGCCTGGAAAGAGGAGCTGAAAAGCTGATGAATACTAAATCCATGTTCCGCACTATGGCCCTGCTTATTCTAGCAACGCTGCTTGTGACCGGTTGTGGCCGCAAGGAGGCGCCCCAGATAGCAGCGGATCCGTCAAGCAAGCCGCAACTGCTGAACCTTCAATATCAGGTCGTCGGTAACATCCTTGAGATGACCTACACCCTGCAGGGAAGCCCTGATGGTGTCGGCATCCAGATCGACCGCACCGAGATCGATCCCTACTGCCAGTGCCCAGGCTTATGGCAGCGCTATCTGGAAGATACTCCTAATGCCAGACAGGTAGGCAGCGAAGGAAAGAAGCTGGTAAACCTGAAGGTGATGGGCAAAGAGTTCCTGTTCCGAGTCCGCGCGGTTGACGTGCATGGCAACATTGGCCCATGGAGCAAGATGATTCGAGCCACCGGCACCGATCTATCCAACCAATAATGCAAAACAAATCCCATCAGGTTCGCATTGCGCAGCTGGGCGCCTATCCGTTTGAGCGCCTGAAAGCGCTGTTTGACGGCCATACGCCTAATCCCGAGCTGGAGCCCATCGACGCCGGTGCGGGAGAGCCGCGCCTGCCACTCCCCTCCTTTGTCGCCGACACGCTGAATGCGAATCTCACCGGCTTCTCAAAATACCCGTCCACGGTCGGCAGTATCGAGTTGCGAACCGCTATCGCCGCCTGGCTGAAGCAACGCTATGGTCTGGAAAGCATTGATCCTGCCACACAGGTGTTGACAGCAAATGGTACGCGCGAGTCGCTCTTCGCCATCGCGCATGCACTGGTAAACCCGGATGCTCCGGATGACAGGCGCCCATACGTGCTGATGCCCAATCCGATGTACCAGATATATCTTGGTGCAGCGATTACGGCGGGTGCTGAACCATGGTTTCTCTCCTGCTCTGAGGCAACAGGGTTTGCTCCTGATCTTGCTGCAGTGCCCGAACATGTGTGGACCGATACCGCACTGGTCTATGTCTGCTCCCCGTCCAACCCGACCGGCTGGATAGCTGACGAGGACTATTTCCGTAAACTGCTTGAACTGGCTGACCGTTTTGATTTCGCGATTGTTTCCGATGAATGCTATTCCGAGATCTACTGGCAGCAGCGGCCTGCAGGCCTGCTTGAGGTCGCCGAAAACCTTGGCAGAACCGACTTCTCACGCTGTCTGGTGATGAATTCGCTCTCCAAGCGCTCGGCTCTGCCCGGCATGCGTTCGGGGCTGATAGCCGGCGATGCCAAACTGATCAGGCAATTCACCAAACTGCGCAGCTATACCGGGCCTGCCACACCACTGCCATTACAGCATGTTGCCGCGGCTGCATGGTCGGATGAATTACATGTCGAACAGCATCTTGATGTCTATCGGGCGAGCCTGAAAGCATTCTTTGATGTCTACGGTGGTGAAATACCTTCCGGTTCATTCTTTGTCTGGCTTCCTGTTGCCGATGACGAAGCATTTGCATTAGCCGCCTACACCCAGCAGTCAGTAACGGTTCTTCCCGGAACCTATCTGGGAGCAGCAGATCAGAATGGCATTAACCCTGGAACAGGTTATATCCGGGCTGCGCTTGTTGATGGTCCGGAAAGCGCGGCCGAACTTGCCCGCCGCTTAAAAGCGGTAGTTATCTAAAGGTACCATATCCATGCAGATACCTAATCATGTAGAAACCAGACTTCGCGAACTTGCAGAACATGGTAAGACACTGAATTGCTATATTTACGATACCGGCGAGATGCGGAAGAAAATCGCGCACCTGGCCCGGATCATGCCTGCCGGCGTTGAGGTTTTTTATGCAATGAAGGCCAACCCGCATGGGGCCTTTCTTGCTGCAGCGCTTGAAGCGGGAGCAAAGGGTATTGAGATTGCCAGCCTGGGTGAGGCCGAGAAGGCAGTTGCAGCAGGATTTGATGCCTCAAGCCTGATCTATACAGGCCCGGGAAAGTCGGCTGAAGAGCTCACATGGGCAGTGGAGCATTGCATCCGCACCGTTCATATCGAATCGCTGACCGAAGCGCACCGCCTGAATGCCATTGCAGAGAAGGCGGGAAAAAAACAGGACATTCTGCTGCGCATCAATGCTGATTTCGACATTCACGAAGCACAGACAACCTTCTCGGGCGGCTCGAAAAAGTTTGGTGTTGATGAGGAGAAGCTTGCAGACGTACTGCCACAGATCCTTGCGCTCGACGCCCTCAACTTCCGTGGTCTGCATGTCTATGCTGCTTCCGGTGTACTGAATGTTGCTGACCTGCTGAAGAACTGTGAACTGGTATTCGGCATGGCCCGCCATATCGAAGCCACTTTTCCCGGGGCTCTGTGCGACACCATTGACTTCGGTGGCGGCTTCGGTGTTGATTACCTTGAATCCGGCCATGATTTCGACCCTCAAGCCTATGCCGATGGCCTGAAGAGTCTGATCGACCAATACGGCTATCAGGAGCGCACCTTCTTTCTGGAGCTCGGTCGTTATCTTGCTGCCGATTCCGGCTGGTTCTGTACCGAGATTCTCGACATCAAGGATTCGCGCGGCAAAAAGCAGGTGATCTGTGCCGGCGGCATCAACCACTTCCGGCGCCCGGCAGCTCTGGCCATTAACCACCCGCTGGCCATCGTTCACCTCGAAAGAGCTCGACTTTTCGATGGACAGGAATCGATCCGAAATGAATCGGTCTATTTTGGCGGCCCTCTCTGCACTGGCGCTGACAAACTGGCCAACAATATTCACGTCGAAGCGGCAGATATCGGCGATATTGCCGTATTCGGGCTGGCCGGCGCTTATGGCCTGACCATGTCGAATATGGAGTTCCTCAGCCACGAGCGGCCGGAAGAGATCGTTTTAGGCTGAACTTCCGCTTACCGAGGCTGGATTGCAGCTGGTGAAACGATATACTCGATTCTCATCAAATTTATATGTTTAATAACAGGAGTTGTCCGTGAACCATTTACAAAAAGTCATTGAAGGCGCTTGGGATACCAGAACCGAATGGGATATGCGCTCGGCCTCATGTGAAGTCCGCGAGGCCGTTGAGCACTCCATTCAACTGCTGGATGATGGCGGTGTCCGCGTTGCGGAAAAAGATGCAGAGGGCAACTGGGTCACGCAGGAGTGGCTGAAGAAAGCGGTACTGCTCTACTTCAAGATGCACGATAATGCGGTGATCAGCGGTGGTGGCACCAACTACTACGACAAGGTCCCTCAGAAGTTCGCCAACTGGGGTGAAGATATGTTCCGCAAGGGCGGCATGCGTGTCGTACCGCCCGCCACAGTGCGCAAAGGTGCCTATATCGCTCCTAAAACCGTTCTGATGCCGTCCTATGTGAATATCGGCGCCTATGTTGATGAAGGCACCATGGTAGACACCTGGGCTACCGTCGGCTCATGTGCCCAGATCGGTAAAAATGTACATCTCTCTGGCGGTGTCGGTATCGGCGGCGTGCTTGAGCCACTTCAGGCCACACCCACCATCATTGAAGACAATTGCTTTATCGGCGCCCGTTCAGAAGTTGTTGAAGGCTGCATTGTTCGTGAGGGCTCCGTTCTCTCGATGGGCGTATACATCGGCAAGTCCACCCGCATTTATGATCGAGAAACCGGAGAGACCTATTACGGCGAAGTTCCACCCTATTCGGTTGTGGTATCCGGCTCCATGCCGGGCAAATCCGGCGGTCCTAGCCTCTACTGTGCAGTGATCGTGAAAAAGGTGGACGAGCAGACACGTTCGAAAACAGGAATTACGGAACTGCTTCGCGACTGACTAGATTGCTGCTGCAGTTATATAGGAGTTGGCCATGCCATTGAGCAAGCTGGAAGTAAGTATCGAGATCAACCGGCCAGTCACCGATGTTATCGCCTTTGTCGATAACTGCAGGAATGATCCGATGTGGCAGACATCAGTACTGCAGTCGGAAAAGCTGAGTGATGGCACGCCTGCAATCGGCACAGTCTATCGCGTCAAGGAGAAGTTTCTCGGCCGTGTTATTGAACAGGATTGGGAAGTTACCGACCGCAATACGGATGGCAGCTTCTGGTCGGCGAAAACCATGACGGGGCCATTCCCTATGGAAACCTCTATGCAGTTCTCTGCAAATGGTCCCTCTACACGGGTACACCGGACACTGAGCATTGATGTGGGCAGGTTCTTCAAGGTGGCCTCCCCTGTGGTAGCTCATATCGCCAAACGGGAGCTGGAGATGGATTTCGCCAATCTCAAGGAGCTCCTTGAGTCAGAAGTCTAGTTGCAGGCTTAACAGAAACATCAAAGGCCCCTCAATGGGGCCTTTTTGTTATGGAACTACTCGCCGATATCCTCATTCCAGAGTTCCGGGTTATGCCGGATAAAACTCTCCATCAACTGCCTGCACACCGGATCATCGACCACCTGTATATCCACGCCACGTGAGCGGAGGTACGCCTCGGGCCCTTTGAACGTACGGTTCTCGCCAACCACAACCTTGCCAATCCCATAGAGCAGCACAGCGCCGCTGCACATATCACAGGGAGAGAGGGTTGAATAAAGGATTGCCCTTCGATAATCGGCGGCTTTAATGCGCCCTGCATGCTCGAGGCAGTCCATCTCAGCGTGCAACACCGGGCTGCCACTCTGAACCCGACGGTTATGGCCACGACCAACGACATGACCATCAATCACAAGGACAGAACCGATGGGAATCCCGCCCTCGCTTAACCCTATCTTTGCCTCTTCGATTGCAGCCGCTAAAAATTCATCCATGGCACTTCTCCTCTCCACTCTCTGGATTCGAAATCATCGAGGGAACCTGAATCACCGTCTCCATCTCGCGAAATTCGAGCGGGTAGAGCCCTCGTGAACATGGGCCGGAAAGGCACTCACCACTTAGCGGATCAAAATGGGCAAAATGGACATGGCAGAGCAGTTGCCCCCCATCATCCGAAAAGAAGCGGCCGGGCTCCCAGTCCAGCGGAGCCCCGGCGTGCGGACAGTGATTTCTCCATGCCCGGTATTGTCCTTGAAAACAGATCAGGAACCCCTGCTCGCTGATATCGACATCACTGCCGTCGGAAAGATGAATTGTTGCCTTAAGATCAAAGCAGACGGCCTCACCCTCTGCCGGTTTGTTCACAAACTGCCAATCTTGCTGTTTACTCAAACCCGACTCCGGTCACCCAACAGCACATCTTCGAACCACTTAACAGATGGGCAAAAAAATAGGCGGCCACCCGTCGGTGACCGCCAACACCTCCAAGTGAGGTGTTATCTTCTTTCACTACTATTTTAGACCCGAAAGTGCGATTGGTCAAAGTCAGAAGTGTCAGCCTTCCAGCGCTCTCTGGTAAGCCTCACTGGCGTGCTGGAAGTCCCCTGCGCCGGCATACCAGTTGCCAAGGCTCTGCCAGGCATCAGCGCTGTTTGTCCTCTCGGCAAGCGCCTGCATCTGTTCAAATGCCAGCCCCGCCAGCTTGGCTGCATGCGCCAGTTCCGCCTTCAGCCAGCGTTCGGCATCATTGAGCTCGCTCTCCTTTCTCTCATCAAGTTTACGGTATGCACGCAACGGGTCAGCGCGCTGGGTATCAAGCAGGGCCGAAGCAATATCGAGTGAGTCATGTTTCTCCAGATGTGATAACCAGAGCCGGACAGCCGTCGGTGTTTCTCCTGAGACAATCAAACCAAGTCCATACGCAAGCAGCACATCATGATTGTGGGGCAGCAACCGGTATGCCTTCCTCAGGTGAGCCATAGCATGCCCAGTATCGCTTTCGGAAAGCCGGATATATGCGTTGGCGAGACGGGGTTTCACTGAGTGCGCTGACCGGTGTCCCTGCTTCCACTCCTCCTCAAGCAGTGCCACCAACCCCTTCCAGTCGCCCTCCTCTTCGGCGGTGTCCGCTTTACGGCTGATGGCAAGCGGCGCCCCCGGATGCAGGTGCAGCCATGTATCGATATGCGCCTTGCGTGTCGTAAGATCAGGTTTCGGGTGGGCTGAAGGATCGGTGGCAATGCGGGCGGCCAGCACCGTAACCAGCGGATCTTCATGGTCACTTAACACCTTCTGATCCTTGGGAGGAACACTGAGAACCTGCAGCATCTCCATCACCCAGTCAGGCAATACTCCTTTGGCACGCTTCAGGGCTTTGGTGCCGAAGTCGCCGCGATTATCAAGCCATTGGGCCAGGCCTTCACGCAGCTTCTTCTCCCTGCGTTTACGGCTTCCCATGCGGGCCGAGCGCCAAACTGTGCCCGGGCCTGAAAAGATCGCCTGCAACAGTGAACGCAACAACCAGAGCAGTAGCAGCAGCACAAACAGCGCAATTAGGAATGAACCCTGACGGGTTTCGAATATCCAGCCGAAAGCCTCCAGTCGCAGGTGCTGATCGGCAATGTCGGGGAATGCAATCAAGGCCGTAGCTGTAGCCAGTGCAATGACAAGCAGGAAAACAAGTCGCATCAGAACGCTCCCTGGGCGCTTTGTGCCCACTGCCGGGCAGCATCACGCAATGTATTCATATCTTCCTGAATCGCCGTGAAGTTCTCCGGAAGGCCGAGATCGATCGCGGATTCGGCGGTTTCCGGATGCATGGCCTTGGCCTGCAACAACAGCTCGGCATGCAGACTCTGCCATTCACCGTCAGCCGGCCACTGCTCCAGCGTCAACGAGCGGGAAACATGCTGCAGTCGGTCACGCAGCGAACCTAGGCGCCGGGACTCCACAGTCGGTGCCTGCCGAAGATGAAACTGCCCCACAATCCATGCAAGCCATGGATGTTCGGGCTTCGGCATGACATCCTGATGCGTCGGAGTTTCCAGGGCATCTATCCACTTAAGCAGGGCTGCCTGCCATGCGTTCAACTTCTGAACATTGGCCCGTGCCAGCGTGTGCATCTCTTCCGCCCTGCTACGTTCAGCACTGCTAAGTCCCGGCAGCAGCGAAATCTCTTCCCACGCCAACTGTATCTGCGGTGCCCTGCTGGCCGGATCGGTGATCCAGCGCAATCGAACCTGCAGATTCATACGCTGCTGCTCACGCAAACCACGCTGCAGTGACTTTTGTGACGCTTCCATGTTCTGGAGCTCGGCACGCAACTGCTCGATGGTGGAGAGCAGCGCTTCAGCCTCACGAGATGCAGCAACAGTGCTGCTCACATCAGGAACGACCGGCTCTGGCTCTGGCGCAACAGGCCGGGAAACCGGTTCCGGCTTGATCTCGGCGACCTCTGGCTCTGCGGGCATCCCCTCGGTTTCTGTTGCCTGCTGAGATTCGAGGCTGGCCTTGATCGAGTCGATCATCGGCATCAGCTGCCCGTTGGCAGCAAGCCCGCCAGCAATAATGACAATGACCAGCAGCAGAAAACCAAACACCCTGGAGAGCGTGCTTGCTGGCTTGCTGTTCTCCTCTAAGGGGTGGACTGCGGAGGCAGAACTCGCCTTGTCGACTTCATCCTTTTTCTCATCCCTGTTGTCAGACATACGCTTAATCCCCGTTATCCCTTATCTTCCTGCAACCAGCGCGCCACGTCCAGAGCATGATAGGATAGAATCAGGTCAGCACCTGCACGTTTAAAGCTTAGCATCGTCTCCAGCACTACGCGCTTCTCATCGATCCACCCTTTTTCGGCGGCAGCTTTTACCATCGCGTACTCACCGGATACGTTATAAACCGCCATCGGCAAATTGGTCGCATCTTTGACCTCTCGGATAATATCCATGTAGGCAAGCGCCGGTTTGACCATCAACATATCGGCGCCCTCTTCGACATCAAGCCACGCCTCTTTCAGCGCCTCGCGTCGATTTGCCGGATCCATCTGATAGCTGGCCCGGTCTCCGAAGCTCGGAGTGGAGTCTGCGGCATCCCGGAATGGGCCGAAATAACCGGAGGCATATTTCACGGCATAGGAGATGATCGGGATGTTTTTGAATCCGGCTTCATCAAGAGCACCACGAATTGCGGCAATCATGCCATCCATCATGCCCGAGGGGGCGACGATATCGACTCCCGCCCTGGCATAAGAGATAGCCTCTTTCTGCAGGTTAGCCAGCGTCTCGTCGTTATCGACATCCTCGCCGTGCAGCACACCGCAGTGGCCATGGTCGGTATATTCACAGAAGCAGGTATCGGCAATCACACAGGTATCGGGACTGGCCGCTTTGGCTGCCCGGATTGCCTGCTGCACAATACCCTGATCATCCCAGCCGCCGGAACCAACCGCATCCTTTTCGGCAGGAATTCCGAACAGGATAATGCCCGGAATGCCCAGTTCCGAGACCTGCCGGGTCACCTCGCCAACCATGGAGAGCGGAATACGGGATACGCCCGGCATACTTGCCACCTCAAGCGGCGCATCAATTGTCTCATCGACAAAAACCGGATAGATAAAATCGGATGCGGATAGTGTCGTCTCTCGCACCATCTTACGGATCGTAGCGGTTCTGCGCAGGCGCCGCGGACGGACAATCAGGTCGGGCAGTGACATATATAAACTCCTCTTTCAGGAAGGATTGGCATCGAAATAGTCGGCCAATGCATCAAGCATGGCCTCAAAACTAGCGGTTTTTGCCACAACCTGCACGTGAAGGCCGGAGCGCTCCGCCTCATCGGCCATCGCAGGACTAATTACTGCCACAACGGGGGCATTCGCCACTCGCCCGGAGCCGATGCGCTGCAGGTAGTGGCGGGCAGTTTTCGCACTTCCTAACAGCACCGCATCAATCTCCCCTGCGGCAATCATGCTGACAATTTCCACAGCGCTCCCTTGGGGGCAAATCGTCCTGTAGGCCTTCACCGTATCAACCTCGACCCCCTGCTTCCTCAGGTTGGCGGCCAAAACATCGCTACCCTCTTCCGCCCGATAGAAAAGCAGGCGCTCCGGCATGCCGTGCACTGCATAGGCTTCAATAAGCCCATGCTGGGAAGCTGTGTTCGGAATGATCTGCACATTGATAGCGAGGGCCCTGAGTGTTTCTGCAGTGCTATCACCGACAGCTGCAATGCGTTTACCTGCAAGAAGGAGTGCCGGATCACGATTTCTATCATGGCAGAAACGTTGCAGGGCCAGCACGCCGTTGCTGCTGGTAAATAGCACATCGCTGCACTTCTCAAGCAGCGGCAGGGCCTGGTCGATCTCATGCGGCAGCGGCTCAAGCGCCAGACACGGGAAATGAATGGGAACGGCTCCCCGATCACGCAGCATCCGGTCAACCTCGGTGAGCTGGTGTTCTGCACGCGTCAACAGGATGCGCTTACCAGTTAGCGGAGAAAGTTTCATGGCTCTAATCATGCAATAAGATTGATGTCACCGCCATCCTGAAGCAGTGCTGCCAAGGCTTGCTTCAAGGTAATTTGATTCAAAATGCTTGCCAAGATTCCAGTATCGTGATGAAATAATTATAGGAAGCCGGATGCAATAGACATTGCACCCATGGATGGGTTCTGAAATTCACCTATTTTCACTATTAAGTGATCAGGAACGTCAGTTCCGGCAATAGAATATACAACCCGGAAACCCGGGATTGTAAGAGGAAGAAGATGGCAACAAAAAAAGCAAAAGAACAGGCAAGAAAAGTTCTCAAAGATATTTTCGGTTACGATGAGTTCCGCCCCATGCAGGAGGATATCATCTGTAACCTTCTGGATGGCAAGGATGCATTTGTCCTGATGCCGACTGGTGGCGGCAAATCGATCTGCTACCAGATTCCGGCCATAATGCGCCCGGGAACCGGCATAGTAGTATCACCGCTAATCTCTCTGATGAAGGATCAGGTGGATGCACTTACAGCCTGCGGCGTGAAGGCGGCTTACTACAACTCATCTCTGAAGGCAGCTGATGCCAAAGATGTACTGGAGCGTTTTGAGTCAGGCAACCTGGATCTGATCTATGTGGCCCCTGAGCGCCTGCTCTCGAAAAGTTTTCTGCAGAAGATTGAAAAGGTGGATATTGCCATGTTCGCCGTCGATGAGGCCCACTGCGTGTCCCAGTGGGGTCATGACTTCCGTCCGGAATATGTGCGCCTGGGAGAGTTGCGTGAACTCTTCCCCGATGTGCCGATGCTGGCCCTGACCGCCACGGCTGATGAACATACACGTGAAGATATCAGCGAGCGCCTGAAGCTGGAAAAGGCAAAGCGCTTCGTCGCCAGCTTCGACCGCCCGAATATCCGCTACCTGGTCGCCGAAAAGCGGCAGCCCCTGACCCAGATTCTGCAGTTTCTGGAGGGGTGGCCCAATGCATCAGGCGTCATCTACTGCCTGTCACGCAAACGGGTGGAGGATCTGGCTGTAAACCTGCAGCGTCACGGTATCAGTGCCGCCGCCTACCATGCCGGCATTCCGGGCCGCTCGCGCGAAAAGGTGCAGGATGATTTTCTGCGTGACCGCATCAAGGTTATCGTAGCAACCATCGCATTCGGCATGGGCGTGGATAAACCCAATGTCCGTTTTGTGATTCATCATGATCTTCCCAAGAGCATCGAATCCTACTATCAGGAAACCGGGCGAGCCGGGCGTGATGGCCTGGAGTCGGAGGCGTTGATGCTCTACGGCTCCGGCGATGTGAATCTGGTTCGCCGCCTGATTGAGAATGTCGAGAATATCGACCAGCGCCGTGTTGAGGTGCACAAGCTCAACAGTATGGTCGCATTCTCCGAGGCACTCACCTGCCGCCGCCGTGTCCTGCTCGGTTACTTCGGGGAAGCACTCGATGAGCCCTGCGGCAACTGCGATATCTGCCTTGATCCTCCGGCTACGTACGATGCCACAGAGTTTGCCCAGGCTGCCCTGCAGTGTGTGCGCGAAGTCAAGGGGCACTACGGCATGGGTTATATTGTCGATGTTCTGCGCGGCTCAACCAATGCCCGTATTCGGGAAAACAAGCATGATAAACTCAAGAGCCATGGTGCTGGCGCCGACCTTAATGCCGACGAGTGGACCTCCATTCTTCGCCAGCTTGTTCATCACGGTTACTTTATTCAGGACGTCTCCAAACGTGCAGCCATGCTGGCCACCAAAAAGGCTGAACATATCGGAATTGGTGACCCGATTATTCTCGCCAAGTACCAGCCCGGCATCAAACGCCAGTTCAAGCGCCTTGGTACGCCGCGTGATGAGCCACTGTTCAAGAAGCTGGTGAAGCTCAGGGAGAGCATTGCCGAAAAAGAGGATCTGCCGCCACACGTGGTGTTCAGTGATGTTACCCTGACCGAACTCTCGCAGCGCAAACCGACCAGTGATGATGCCATGCGTACCATCAGTGGTGTTGGCCAGCACAAGCTAGAAGCATACGGCAAAGCCTTCATTGAACTGATTAAGGAGCATGCTGAAAAATCAAGCGACCAGACCGAGAGCAGCGGAGGCAAGGAGATTCCCAAGCTGATTGCCAAGGGACCCGGCCTGAATGAGACCCAGAGCTATACCCTGTCTCTCCACCGCAAGGGGATGACGATCGACGAGATCGCCGCCCAG
Organism: Mariprofundus ferrinatatus; assembly: GCF_002795825.1. Classification (NCBI taxonomy): domain Bacteria; kingdom Pseudomonadati; phylum Pseudomonadota; class Candidatius Mariprofundia; order Mariprofundales; family Mariprofundaceae; genus Mariprofundus; species Mariprofundus ferrinatatus. Next base: position 2,040,699 of record NZ_CP018800.1, read on the forward strand.
CAGGGGGTAAGTCTTGAGACCGTACTCAAGCACTATGTCGCGATCATTCGTGCCGGCCAGTATATCGATGTGCCCGCCTTTATCGGCAAAACATTCGATACAATCATGGCTGAACTGGATGATGCCGACCCCTATGCATCATTGAGCGAAATCAAGCGTGATCTCTCCGTTGATCTCGACAACGATGAGTTCCGGTTGGTCCTGGCATGGCGTGAAGCGATCGGCGTAGCCTGATCCTGCACCCCAGATGCGGGGAGCAATCAGGAGATAACAAAAAGCCCGGGAGATCCCGGGCTTTTTTTATCACTTATGAATCAGAGTATCTCCAGCACAGACTCAGGCGGCCTGCCGATGGCGGCCCTGTCACCGTTAACCACGATCGGGCGCTCAATCACCTTCGGATACTTCACCATCAATGCAATCGCATCGCTGCGGTTTAGATCCGCTGCCTTGAAATGCTCCTTATATTCGGCCTCTGTCTTGCGCATCAGTCCGGCAGGCTCCATACCGAGCATATTCAGGATACGGTCCAGTTCGGCCTCGGTCGGAGGCGTATTGAGATATTCGATTATCTCCGGCTCAACCCCCCTCTCCCGGATCAGGGCAAGGGTCTGCCGAGATTTGCTGCAACGCGGATTGTGGTAAACCTTCACACTCATAGTTCTCTCCTTACATCATCTGCAAAGCTGCGTATTTCAGCATCAACCGCTTGATTCCGGCGCGCCTGAACTGAACCGTCACGCGTGTTGCATCGCCGCTTCCCTCAAGCGACAGGATAACACCATCACCAAAACTCGGGTGTGTCACGCTACTGCCGATCGTGATTCCGCCGGAGGCTGAATCAGTCGCCGTCGATGGTGCAGCCACGCCCTCCTGAGAAAGAGTGTCGGGGGAAAGGCTTTTGATAAAACGGCTGGGCAGCGGATAGTGCGACTCTCCGAACAGGCGTCGAAGGCGCGCAGAGCTCAGCAGCAGGTGCCTGCGGGCACGGGTGATACCGACATAAAGAAGCCGGCGCTCTTCGCTTATGCCACTCTCACCCTCATCGAGCGACCGCTGATGGGGCAGCTGCCCCTCCTCGACACCGGGCAGCACCACACAGTCGAACTCCAGTCCTTTGGCACGGTGCAGGCTCATCATCGATACCGCTTCAGGTTCATCATCCTCGCCCTGTTGCATCTCCTCGCTGCTCTGCAGCAGTGCCGCCCGATCCATGAACTCCACGGGCGTCAGGCCTTCGGAGATCGACATCTCGATATACTCCTGCAGGGTTCTGATATTCTCCAGGCGCGATGCCGATTCAATCTCTCCCAGCGCCTCAATGCTTTTCAGATACCCGCTCTCATCCAGCAACATCATCAGACCACGATCGGGCAACTGATCAAGACTCCCCTGCAGGCTCTGCATCACTGCGGCTATCGGCACCATCTTCTTGGCCGCCCCCTCCGCACCTGCCGAGGCAATAAGCTGCAACCAATCGCCGGCCCGCATGCCCGATGCGGCCAGCTGTGCCATCAACTGCTCCTGCCCCTTGGCGCCAAGTCCACGCTTCGGACGATTGCAGATACGCAGCAGCTGCAATGCATCCCCGCAACCGTTGAGCAGCGACCAGTAGGCCAGGGCATCCTTGATCTCCATGCGCTCAAAGAATCCGACACCGCCGATCATGCGGTAGGGAACCTGTGATTCGCGCAACACCTGCTCCAGCACCAGCGACTGGCGATTGGAACGGAACAGAATCGCCATCTCGCTCCATGGATAGCCGCCCTCCCGCCAGCGCGTTAACTGTGCGGCAATACGGCGCGCCTCGTCGTAATCATCGTTGCAGACGATCCAGCGCGGTGTTTCACCGCGCTCTCGCGTCGCCTTCAGCACCTTCTCATGACGATCGGCATTTTCACGAATCACAGCATTGGCCAGCTCAAGAATGGCTTCGCTGGAACGGTAATTCTTCTCAAGGCGGTGAATTTCCGAACCGTGCCAGTGGCGTTCGAAATCGAGAATGTGTGATACATCCGCGCCGCGCCAGCCATAGATACTCTGGTCGTCATCGCCCACTACGGTGAGGTTGCGATGACTGCTGCAGAGCTGCATCAGCCACTCATGCTGGATCGGATTGGTATCCTGATACTCGTCGACCAGCACAAAATCGAAGCGGCACCTGAGCGCTTCGGCAATGTCTGGAAAGTCGCGCATCAGCAGCACAACATTGAGAATCAGGTCGGAGAAATCCATGCGCTCGTGCTGTTTCAGATGCGCCTGATACTCCCCGTACAGTTCGCGCATATCGATGCCGTTCCAGCCATTTTCAGGTGCCTGGGCGGGTGTCAGGCCCGCATGCTTGCAGTGCTCAATCCAGCCAAGCAGATAGTTCGGATGCAATCGATCAGTTGCAATATTACGGGCTTTCAAAAGCCGCTTGATCAGTGCCTTCTGGTCATCGGCATCGATAACCTGGAATGAACGCGGAAAACCCAGCGCATCGGCATAGCGGCGCAGGAATCTGAGCGAGAGGGCATGAAAGGTTCCCGACACGACACCGCCGCCGTCATCTCCGATCAGCATGGATAGACGCGATTTGAGCTCCGCAGCCGCCTTGTTGGTGAACGTCACGGCAAGAATCCTGTGCGGCGCAATGCCACGGCTGGCAATCAGGTGCCCGATGCGATGCACGATGGTGCGGGTCTTGCCGGAGCCAGCCCCTGCCAGAATCAGCTGCGGTCCATCACCCGCCTCCACCGCCTGCTGCTGTGCTGTATTGAGTTCACTCACGATCACCCTCGCCATGTTTGACAATCAGCTTGTGGTAGGTGGAAAAGATCGCATTCCTCGAAAGGATACCCAGCACTTTGCGCGGATTATCATCAGCGACAACCGGCATCTGCTCAAACTCCTCGCGATCAAGGATATGCACAGCATCAAGCAGGCTGCCCGATTCGGAAATCGTTAGTACATTGCGATTGGCCACCTCGCTGGCAACCACCACCTGATCCAGCGCAGGATCGATCAGCCACTGCTGCAGATCGCTGAAGGTAACGATACCGATCATGTCGCCCTCGTCATCCACCACCTGAACACACCCCTTGCCGGAGCCGGTATAGACCTGCTTGAGCTCCTCAAGCTTGGCATATTCGGAAACACGCGGAATTGCGCGCCATGGAATCTGGGTAACCGGCACCGATCGCATCCATGACTGCTCCCGACCCCAGTGTGTTTCGATGCCGCGCTCCTCCAGTGCCTCGGTAAAAACCGATGCACGGCCGAAGGAGCGGGTCACCATGGTGGCAACACTGCAGGCGATCATCAGAGGCAGCATAATATGGTAGTCGGCAGTCATTTCGAAAACGATCAGCATTACCGTCAACGGTGCCTGCAGGGCGGCTGCAGTCAGGGCGCCGCATGCCACCAGCGCATAGGCTCCGTAGCTCTCCGAATAGGATGGTGAAAGGCTGTGGGCGATATCGCCGAAGAGGGCACCAACCGTGGCCCCCAGAAACAGCGCCGGGCCGAACAGCCCCCCCGGAAAACCGCCGGCTGAACTCAGTACTACGGCCACCATCTTGCCGATCAGGACAATTGCCAGAAACAGGGTGAGTGGCAGCGCAACGCCAAGCAACTCGGGATGGATACGCTCCAGCATCATATCTTCCACAAAGCCGTAACCGATCGACATCACCTGCGGAATGGCCAACCCTATCAGGCCGATGCTAAAACCAACCGCAGCAGGCCTTAGCCGGCGGTTCGGCACAACTCTGGCCAACCAGGCGCGGGTTGGTGCCATCGACTTGATAAAACCGCTTGCCACTATGCCGCAAAGTACCCCCATGATCATATAGGCAGGAATCTCCCATACACTGATCAGATGATACTCCGGCACGGTAAAGGCCGGGAAATTGCCCACCTCGGAGCGGGCGATCGCCGTAGCCAGAACCGATGCGATAACGATCGGGCTGAATGTGGCGATGGCATAGTCAGCGAGAATCACCTCAAGAGCGAACAGAACACCGGCAATCGGCGTGTTGAATGAGGCCGCAATGGCTGCCGCCACACCGCAGCCGATCAGGATACGCAACTGCTGTTCGGAGAGCCCCGCGCGCTGACCGATTTCGGAGGAGATCAGAGCACCCAGCGCTACCGTCGGCCCCTCTCGGCCGAGACTTGCGCCGCTGCCGATAGCAATGGCTGAACCGAAGGTTTCGGTGGCCATCTGGTGGCGGTGTACGCGCGCCTTATGCTCCACCATGTCGGCCAGCACTCCCGATACGCCGCGCAGTTCGCCGCCCGGCAGATAACGCACGGTAATCCAGCCTACCAGCAGGCCGCCAACGGTCGGGGCAACCAGATAGATATACCACGGGAGCGAGTGCGCCGCCTCTGTCCAGGTGCGCTCGCCCGTCCAGAACAGGCTGACCCACTCAATGGCAAAGCGGAGTAGCAGCGAGGCGTAACCGGAAACAACACCCACCACCACAGCCAGCAGGACAAGGAAAAGCGTCTCCTTTTCACGCAGCAGGCCGCGTGCCAGGAAGTCCCTGATATCCAATTTATCCTTCAAAGCCATGCGTTTCCATTACCTTTGCCGTCTGATTGCCCCAACAGTAACAGAAACAGCAGCCCGCCCGATAGCATGCGTTTATCCGCGGGAGAGTTGAACCGCCATGCTGCTCAGCGACTCATAGATCGGATAGATGAGCATCGAGCCAAGCGAAATATCAATCAGCGGTGTGGCGACCAGTAGCGCCAGAACAATCCATGGCAGCGACTCCCCTTTTGGCAACCCGCGCAGCCAGGGGAGTTTTTCCGCCAGCTCCCCCATCAATAGTAGCGGCAGCGGCAACAGATGCAGTACAACCATACAGAGATTGAAAAACATCAACACCTTCGCCCACCAGTGGTGCAGCGGTGGAAGACCTGTTGGGGGCTGATGTGAAAGACTCCATGTGTAAAGGATAAAACCGACCAAACAGAGCGCACCATGCGCAAGCAGGCGGACGACTGCAGGCCTTATCCCCTTCGCCAGCGGCCGGGGAAGCGCAACGATAACACCGCGATGCAGGAAGATAGCTACCAGCAGTGGAATCCAGCTGCCTTTCCAGGAGATGGCGAAGAATGGATGGGGTGACTTGATGCCGGAGAGCCTCGCCTCGGCCAGGACAACCATCGTCAGGGAAACAAGCAGCGGAAGAGTGTAGAGAATGAGCTGGCGAACTACGATATTGAACCACTCATCCATACCTGGCTCCACTCAACCGGCACACTGCTGGGATTGTTTCATCTGCGCTCATGGACTTGAAATGTGGCCGAGCCGGCACGGATGCGCAAGCAGCAGGCCGATACAGTTCCGGCGGTGATTTTATTTTCTCCTGCGATAGGCTTCGCACATGGACGCCTACCTTCATTCACTTATCGCTTATGCCATTGCTGCAAATCTCGTTGCCCTGCCGCTTATTCTTATTGGCAGAAAGTTCGACCTCCGGTGCCATCCGATCGAGTATCTCGCCCTCTACTTCAACTGGGCCGTATTCGTGCTGCTGGTCGGCTCCGTATTCGATGACCTGAACCATGCCATGCTGGAGCTTGAGGTGAGTGATGCCGAGCTTAATACCGTGTTCGGCGTGGCCGGCTTCTTTGCCGGACTTTCACTGCTTCCTAAAATCTTTTTTGCCAAGAAAAAGGCCAACACCATCCTTATCACCTCTCTGACAGCGATCTTCATCTCTGTGATCTACGCCAAATTTGCCGTGCTGGCATTCCTGTTTACGGTTGAGGGTGTTTAAGGCCGCACCTTTTCACGGCCAACCCTGGCCTGAACGGCGGCGCTGATGGTTACCGAATCATCCCTGAATCGAATCCGCATCTTCTATGCGGCCTATTTTGCCGCCATGGGGCTGGTGCTACCTTTCTTTCCGATCTATCTCGACGGACGCGGTCTCGATGCCGTGATGATCGGCTTTATGACCGGCCTGCTTGCTCTGGCCAAGGTGGTGGCGCCACCCTGGATCGGCCACCTGCTGGACCGGCGTCCGCAGGAGCAGGCGCAGCAGTTTATTGTTCTGGCTTCATGGATGGCCGCCTTTGCCGCACTCCTCATCGCCTTCGCTCTCAACCTCTACCTGCTTGCTGCGATCGTGCTGCTGTTCGGCATCTTCTGGGCCGCAGTACTACCGCTTACCGATGGCCTCTCTGTATCGGTTTCAGAGTCTGAGCGGGCCGATTACGGGCGTCTGCGTGCCTGGGGCTCCGTCGGCTTCGTGATCACCTCGCTGGCTGGCGGTGCCTGGCTGGCTGGTGAAAACATCACCACTTTCCCCTTCCTGCTCGCCGGACTGATGATCGTGCTGGCCTTTGCCGCACAGGGGTTTCCGCAGGTTGAACGAATCGAGATCGAGGCAGATGCAAGAATCCCGTTCTCCCGTGCCTTTTACCTGCTTCTGTCGGTTGCCTTCATTATGCAGATTTCACACGGTGCCTATTATGGCTTCTTCAGCCTCTACCTTGCCGATGCGGGCTTCAGTGGCTGGCAGATCGGCCTCTACTGGGTGATCGGCGTAGTTGCCGAAATCATCCTGATGTGGCGCTGGTCCAGAACAGTGCAACGGCTTGCCCCGGCCCTTATTTTTTCCGTCTGCCTGCTGCTTGCCGCACTACGCTGGATGGGCACTGGCCTTACAACGGACTATCTGATGCTGGCGATACTGCAGCTGCTACACGCAGCAAGCTTTGCCGCCTTTCATGTCGCCGCCATCGCGTGGGTCAAGCGCATTGCTCCGGACAGCCGCCATGCCGCAGCCCAGGGACTCTTTTCAGCAGCCGGCTTCGGACTGGGCAGCACCATCGGGATTATGGGTTGCGGTGTAATCGCCGGAAGCCTCGGTTATGCGATGGCATTCTATATCTGCGCTGCAGTGGCGCTGGCCGGCATTCCGCTGGCGCTGATGCTGCCGAAAATGGGGCTTAATGATTCCTCTGGGGGCGATCTGATTCGGGAGTAAACAGGCGCAGACGGTTGGCGTTACTCACCACGGTAAACGAGGAGAGCGCCATGGCGGCTCCGGCGATCATCGGATTGAGCAGCAACCCCATGAATGGAAACAGAACACCTGCTGCAACCGGAATCCCAAGCATGTTATAGATAAATGCTCCAACCAGATTCTGGCGGATATTTGCCATGGTGGCGCGCGATATCTCAATCGCAGTAATCACACTGAGCGGCGTGGAGCGCATCAGCGTCACATCGGCACTCTCCATGGCGATATCCGTGCCGGCCCCAATGGCAAATCCGACATCGGCCCGCGCCAGCGCTGCCGCATCATTGATGCCATCACCCACCATGCCGACAACCTCTCCACCCCGCTGCAGATCGGCAATTTTGCTATCCTTGTCTGCGGGCATCACCTCGCTGATGACATCATCCACACCCAGCTCTTCGGCTATCGCGTTGGCAGTTTCACGGCTATCGCCGGTCAGCATCACAACGCGCAGCCCTTTTTCCTTCAGGCGCCTTACCGCCTCCCTGCTGTCGCTGCGAACCGGGTCGGCGACAGCCAGCAGCCCCAGTAGCTTTCCGTTCTCTGCAAGCAGCACCGGCGTGCGTGCTTTTTCCGCCAGCCCTGCAAGCTGCTGCCTGATCTCAACCTCCGCCTCTATGCCCTGCTCCTCCATCAGCCGCAAGCTTCCCAGTAACAGCCTGCGGCCATCAACAACGCCTTCCACTCCAAGGCCCGGAATCGCCTTAAAGCCGCCGACATTGCCGGATTCAACCCCCTCCTCTGCCGCGGCCGCGAGAATGGCTGCAGCCAGGGGATGTTCGCTGCCGGATTCAAGGCTTGCAGCCAGGTAGAGCAGCTCCTTGCGACTGCCGTGCAGGGCAATGCAGTCGGTAACCACCGGTTTGCCGATGGTCAGCGTACCCGTTTTGTCGAGAACGATGGTGGTCAGCCTGCCGGCCTGTTCCAGCGCCTCGCCATTCCTGATAAGAATCCCGTGTTCGGCCGCCTTGCCGACACCAACCATGATCGACATCGGCGTTGCCAGTCCCAGCGCACAGGGGCAGGCGATAATGAGCACAGTCATGGCCGTGACCAGCGCATAGCTGATCTGCGGCTCGGGCCCCGCATAGAACCAGATCAGGAACGTGATTGCTGCGATCACCAGTACGGTCGGCACAAACACTGCCGCCACCCGATCCACGACCCTGCCGATGCCCGGCTTGGAGCTCTGCGCCTGCTGCACCATCGCCACGATCTGTGCCAGTACCGTATCCGCACCCACACGCGTAGCCCGGAACAGAAAACTTCCGTGCCCGTTGATGGTGCCGCCAACCACCTCATCTCCTGCTTCTTTCATCACCGGCATCGGCTCACCGGTCAGCATCGATTCATCGACAAGCGAGTGCCCATCAGCAACCACACCATCCACTGAAATCCTTTCGCCGGGTCGTACACGCAGCATATCCCCGATTTGCACCATTTCGATGGCAACATCGATCTCTTCACCATCACGCACGATGCGCGCTGTTTTTGGGGTCAGACCGATCAGTCGCCTGATCGCTTCCGAGGTCTTGCCGCGCGCCCGCATCTCCAGCGCCTGACCGAGATTAATCAGTGCGATAATGATCAGCGCAGCCTCAAAATAGATGTGCCTTCCCATCTCGGGAACAGATGCCGGCCAGAGTGAAATGATCATTGAATAGAGCCAGGCGGCTCCCGTTCCCGTGGCAATCAGGGTATCCATGTCGAACTGCAGGCGCCGGAAACCTCTTGCCGCGCCAATATAGTAGTGGCGACCCGAATAGAGCATGACAGCGAGCGTGAGCAGCCCGAGGATAAACCAGAATGTATTGAAGGATTCGCTGGCAAGCTGTGGCAGCCAGCCACTCATGCCGGCCACAAACAGTGGTGCACCGACAGCTGCTGCAACAACGAACTGTCTGATCAGCTGCTTGAAACGCAACTGTTCAGCCGCCTCACGTGCCGTTTCATCTGCAGCCGTTCTGATCTCGCTCGCAGTGCGGCCGGTCGCCTCTACTGCCGCGATCAGATCGGATGCGTGTGCTGTCCCCTCAACCAGTGCCGTTCGCTGGGCAAGGTTGACGCTGGCATGCGTCACTCCGGCCACGCTGTTCAGTGCAGCCTCCACCTTGGCCACGCAACCGGCACAGTGCATGCCATCGATGGCTAAACGAATGATTTTCGCATCACGCATCTTGCCATGCTAAGCAGGATCAGAAGTTAGGGAAGCCCGGAGTTAATCTGCAGCAAGCAGCTCATGGATGGTTTTACTGGCAACGGCAATTGCCCACGGCTTGCTGATAATCTTCTCATTCTTCTCGGACAGATGTGCCACCATCTCCTGATTCAGGTCGTAACCGGTAGAGAAAAGCACCTTCTGCCCGGGATTGATCTGACGGATCGCATTGGCCGCATCCACACCTCCCATCACCGGCATCACCACATCGAGGATAACAAGGTCTATCGTATCCCCCTTCTCCTTGTAGATGCTCAGCGCCTCACTGCCATTGCGAGCTGTTATCACCCTGTAGCCCAGAGCATCAAGAATGTCGGCGTATGCGAGCAGCAGCACATCATCATCATCGGCCAGCAGGATCGTCCTGTCTCCACTTGAGCTGACCTCTTCACCATCGCCTTCCAGGTTCTCAATCGCCGCCTTCTCCTGAGGCAGAAATATCTGGAAGGTGGAGCCCTCTCCAATCCTGCTCTCCACATTGATCACACCGCCGTGATCCTTGACCGTTCCGTAAACCATGGCCAGACCGAGGCCGGTACCCTTGCCCGCCTCCTTGGTGGTATAGAATGGCTCGAACATCTTATCGATATCCTGCCCGGCAATGCCGCAGCCGTTATCCTTCACCTCGATCAGCGCAAACTCCCGCGCTTTTATCTCAGGGTGCCATAAACTGAATGCCTGATCGGCCGCATAGGGCTTCAGGCTCATGGTGATCTCGGGATGCTCACAATCGCTTACGGCATCCCGGGCATTATTCACCAGATTCATCAGCACCTGCTGCAGCTGGGCAGGGCTCCCCATCACCACCATGTCCGATTCATCGTGGCTGGATTTGAAGCTGATACTTTCCGGCACGCCGGGCTCAATGAGCTTGCACGCCTCCTTGAACATCGACTTGATCGGTACGGGCGACTTTTCCACAACACCATGGCGCGCGAATGTAAGCAGATGTTTGATCATATCTGCTGCCCTGCTGCCAAGCGTTTCGGCGGTCGCGATCTTCTCCCTCGCCTGCTCCGGCTCCTTTTCGATTCTCCGCCGCGCGATATAGAGCGATCCCATGATGCCCGCCAGAAGGTTATTGAAATCGTGTGCCATGCCACCGACCAGTGTACCGAGCGCCTCCATCTTCTGTGCCTGCAGGAACTGCTGCTGCAGCCCCTTCTTGTCGGTGATGTCGTGGGCGATTCCCTCAATGGAAACCACCTTTCCGGCCTCATCGGTTACGGGCGATTCGTTGATCTCAAGCCAGTGGCGGGAGCCATCCTTGGCAAATATCTCCAGCTCATAGGAGGGCTGCTGTTTGCCGGCAATGGCCAGCCGGGTCTTTTCTTCCACCTTTTGATTGATCGGATTGTCAGTAAGGTGTTCTGCATAGTGGGTCTTGAACTCATCCTGCGAATAACCCAGCAGGTTGGTGATGGAGGGGCTGACGTAGGTAAACAACCCTTCAGTATCATGTTCGTAGAGAAAATATTCGTTGCGAAGGTTCTCAACCAGTCGCCGGAATCTCAGCTGGCTCTCCTCAAGGGCAGCCGTGCGATCTTCGATCAATCGCTCCATCTGGCTGCGCAGCTGAAACAGTTCGAGATGGGTGCGTACCCGCGCCAGCAGCTCCTGACGCTGGAACGGCTTGGTAACAAAATCGACCGCGCCCAGATCGAAGCCCTTGAGGTGGCTCTCAAGCTCAACAGATGCGCTCAGGAAAATCACCGGCACATCGCGGGTGACCTCACTGGCTTTCAGCTTCTGGATCACCTCGAATCCGTCCATGCCGGGCATGCGGATATCGAGCAGAATCAGTTGTGGCGGCTTGGCGGTTGCAGAACCAAGTGCCAATTCACCACTGTTGGCGGGGCGTACCTGATACCCCTCACCACGCAGCGTCTCGGTAATCAGCTTCAGGCTGGCCGGGGTATCGTCTACGACGAGAATCTCGGACATGCCATTCGATATCGTTTCGTTCTCTACCATCGTTAATCTTCCTGCACCAGTTTAAGTATAGCAGAATAATCGAGCTGCCGGTGCATGGCACGCAGGCTTTCGGCCAGTTCCGGATTGACCTTGTCCAGTTCAGCAAGGGCCTCTTCCATGCCATCCATATCCAGCTCCAGTGCACTCCTGTGAACCTGATCAAGCAGCTGCGCCGGAAGCGCTTTCAGCGCATCGGAAACCTTGCTCTTGTCGAGCGCCTTAACACCGGTTTCGCCCTGGCTTTCACCTTCACCCGGCTCGGGATATACAAACTCGATCTTCAGATTCCGTTCTATAACCTGGAATATCTCTTCAAAGGTGTAGGGCTTTTTCACCAGATCGTCACACCCGGCATCAAGCATCTGCTGCCGCTCTTCACTGAAGGCCACAGCAGTCACTGCTATAATGACAACATCCTTGCCACCCGGCTCCTGGCGGATATGGCGCACTGCCTCCAGTCCATCCATAACCGGCATGCGGCGATCCATACAGATCAGGTCCGGCTTCCAGGCCCTGAACTGCGCAACTGCCTGCTCGCCATTTTGAACCGCCAGTGTCTGCAATCCCGCCTTGCGCAGGACATTTTCGAGGATGATGCCGCTGGCCGTGTCATCCTCGGCGATAAGCACCTTCACCGCCTTCACTCCTTCTGCCAGGCCGACCGGCACGCCTCTCGCCTCATGAACCTGCTCAGGAATCTCAGCAGCGGAGGCCTCCTTCACGGTGATGGTGAAGCTGAAGGTGGAGCCCAGCCCGAACTCACTCTGCACCTCGACATGGCCATCCATCATCTCGATGAACTGCTTGCAGAGAGCAAGACCAAGCCCTGTTCCTTTCTGGTCAATCTTCTCTTCGCCCTTGCCGACAATCTGTTCGAACGGCGCAAACACCTTATCGATATCTTCCGCTTTAATCCCGATACCTGTATCACTCACCGATCCGTTGAGCCTGAAATACCCCTTCGCATCCGGAGCTTCCGAGCTGAACTTGACCACGATGCGTCCCTCTTCGGTAAACTTGATCGCATTGCTGAGCAGGTTGATCAGGATCTGGCGGATCTTCGCCGCATCACCATGGATAAACTTCGGATAAACCGATTCACTGTCGAGCTGCAGCTCCACGCCTTTGCTGCTGGCGCGCACCAGCATCATATCGATCGCCTCATGCACCAGCTCATCGAAATTGAAGCTGTCGTTCTGCAGCTCCACTTTGCCCGCCTCGATCTTGGACATATCGAGCACATCATTGATCAGGGTCAGCAGATGGGAGCCCGAACGGTTGATCGTCTGCAGGTTTATCCTGCTCTCTTCGGAGATATTCGGATCCATCTGCATCAGCTGCGAGAATCCAAGGATGGCATTGAGCGGCGTTCTCAGCTCATGGCTCATGTTGGCCAGAAAGATACTTTTTGAACGGCTCGCCTCCTCTGCGCCCGCCTTGGCCTGCCTGAGCATCGCCTCGCTCCTTCGCAGCTCGCTCTCTTTCGCTTTTCGGATCTTGATCTCGCCCTCAAGCTCGGCATTCGCCTTCTCCAGCGCCTCTTTCGCCTCCTCGGTCTGATGGCGCTGAATATTGATATCCTCCATCACACTGATCGCTGCCAGCCGGGATTTCTGCAGCGCATCGGTGCGCTCCTTGACCATCCCCTCCAGACGATCACGCGATGCCATCGATTCGCTCAATTTGGCCGCCATACTGTTGAGGCTTTTGGCGATACTGCCAAGCTCATCCTTCGATCTCATCGTTATTCGGCTGCTCAGCTTTCCTTGTGAGAACACCTCAATCCCCTCCTGCAGCAGGGACAATCCGCCGATCATACGTATCATCATCACGCTGCCGGCCAGAATCAGGATGGCCACCGCCGCCAGCGTCACATAGAGGGTGATGGCGCGGATCTCATGCAGCTCCTTGAGGTAACCTTCAGTGAGAATATTGCGTACAGTGGATGCATTGGAGACAATGCTCTGCGCCACCAGCAGGGTTGCCTGCAGCTCCCTGCTCAGACGCTCCTGGAAATAGGCCGCCTCCGGCCCACTGCCTGCCGCCTCAATCATGCGACTTATCTGCGCCTGCATCTCACCCATCACCCTGCGCAGTTGAGCAATTGCTGCCCCAGCCCTTTTTGACTGAATGCGTGGGTCCCTGAGCAGCTCTTCGAGTTGCTCAAACTTCGCCCGCCACTGCTGCTGCGGACGCACTTCAGCTGGTTTCGAGGCTATTTCTGCTGTCAGCGTGGTGATCTGGAAGGCGGTGCGTTCGATCTCATCCACGACATGTTCGGTTTCCACCGCCCTCTCCGTGGTCAGATGCACCCACTCCTGCAGCCCGAGCAGGCCAATGCCTGTCGTGATAAACAGCACGATCAAAAGCTGAAGTTGGAGTCTGATGCCCACGGGTTATCCTTTCGGCGCTATCTGAACACGGTGATGCCCTGAGGCTTGGTCTTCTCCAGCCCCTCGAAGGCCATCATCTCAAGGAAATTGGGGATGGCCTGCTCGTCACTCCTCATCCAGCGGGCGATATCCTCGAGAAGGAGAAGAAGCGGCTGCCCCATGCCGAGCTGGAACTGGTAATCGCCCCACCCCGCCGCAACGGTTTCTGGCACCACACCGAACTTATAAGCCACAATGATCTGTGCCTCTTTCGGATGCTGTTCAATATACTCTTCGGCCATCTGCAGGGCGCGCAGGAACTTCTCGATCACCCTCGACCGCTGCTTTTGAAGCTCGGGCGACACAACAACAATATCGAACTGTTTATAGGCTCCGGGCGCAGCAAAAATCACATGATTGTTCGGCAGCCGCACGGCTGCCTCGCTGATATAGGGCTCACGCATTGAGAAGGCATCGATGGTTCCCCACTCCAGTGACGCCGGCAGCTCCTCGGCCTTGGTGAATGAGAGCCTGATATCGGATTCGGCAAGGCCATGCTCAAGCAGGAAGAGGTGCAGGAAATAGTGCACCGCTGAATGTTTCTGGGTCGCCACCCGTTTGCCTGCAATATCCTCCGGCTTCTCGATACCCGCATCCTTGCGGGCGATCACACGGTTAACGTTACTGGCTGTGAATGTGGAGGCGACCAGCTTCATTTTCGTGCCTTGCAGCGCAGCTTCAGCAATCGGAACCTCGGTTGAAACGGCAATATCGACATTGCCGGGCAGCAGCCCCTCGATCAATGCCCGCTTGCCGCTGGGGTACTCCAATACCTCGGCATCCAGTCCGCTCTGGCTGAAGTAGCCTTTCTCGGCTGCAACCAGCACCAGGGCGCTTGAGGGCTGCAGCGCCAGCCCAATCCGAACCTTGTCGATGATCATCGGCTCCTTCTCCGCGGAACAGGCCGTAAGCAGCGCCAGTGCCATCAGCACTGTTGGCAGCCAGTTACGGTTTGTGGATAGGATATCACGTCTCCTGTAGCGCATTCCATACCTCCTTGTAGGGGGGATCGCGGCCAAGTTCCCGGCTCAGCAGGTTCACCTCCTGTTTGATCTCGACAACCCGCATTTCACGTTCAGCCATGATTTCGTTAAAGCCCTCAAGCCGCTTGTTGGTTTCGTTCAGCTTCGCGGTGCGCTCCTCGACCAGCTGCTCCAGCTCGGCATTGAAACGCCTGATCTCCTCTTCGGCCTCGCGGCTGGCGGTCACATCAAGCCCGAATGAGCAATCCACCTGGCCTGAAGAGAAGAATCCCCAGACAATCCGCTTCGTTGATCCATCCTTGCAGGCGACCGTGGTCTCCATCGGCTCGATATCGGCACTGTTCTCAATCGCAGTCTGAACCCGCTTCTCCCAATCTTCCGCCACCTGCTTGCGGTAGGCCTCATCAGGATAGGCGAGCGGCCACCACTCGCCCACGCTCGGCACATCCTCGATGGTGTAGCCGAACAGTTCGGTAAATGTCGGGTTGATATATTCGCCTCGCTGCTCGATACCGCCGCTCGACATGTAGATGGCCAGTGGCGATGAGTCCGTCATCGCCTTGAAGCGGGTACTCATCTCCTCCACCTGCTCTTCGGCACGGCTCTTTTCGACGATATCCCAGACCAGATCGGCGAGGAAGGAGGCCGCATTCACATCCGCATCGCTGTAGTCGCTCTGTTTGTTGCCGATGCCAAGAATGGCCACCACTTTTTCGCCACGCATCACCGGCACCACCAGCTCACGCTTCACCTCGGCATGCCCTTCAGGCATCCCCTTTTTGTACGGCAGCGCGGCGTAGTCGTTATGGATCAGCGGCGCCCTGTTGCGCAGCGCATCGGCCCATACACCCGCCGCTGAAACAGCATAGTGTTCACCCTTGCCCTCCGCCCTGCAGAACTCCGCCTTGGTGCGTGTCGACCAGTTCTGAAGCCAGAGCGTCTCCTGATCCTCCTCGACAAAGTGGAAAAAAGCGATCTGGCTTCCCGTCAGCTCCTCAGCCTCGTTGAGCGACTGCTCCATCAGTTCATCCATGCTTCGGGTTTGCGACAGTTCAAAGATGCGCAGGCGGGCACGTTCGATTTTTTCTACCTGACGCCGGGCGGTAACATCGATAAAGGTGACCACCACCTCCAGTATCTCATCATCATTTCCTTTAATCGGATTGGCGTGCACAAGCACCCAGACCTGGTCGCTGCTGACCGGGCGGTTGATGCCGAGAATGAGATCGCGCACCGCCCGCTTTTCAGCAATGGCACGGTTGACCGGATACTGCGCGACATCGAGCGGATCGCCATGCTCATCCATGAAGTTCCATGCCGGATCGAAGGCCGTTTTTCCCTCCATCTGATCAGGGCTCAAACCAAGAAGTTCGCAGGCAAGTTCGTTGTATATGCGGATGGAGGTGTCAAAATTGTGCACCACCACCGCCACCTGCAGCTCATGAATCAGCGCGTAGTACTCTTTTTCGCTCTTTGCCAGCTTCTCCATGTACGCCTTGCGCTCTTCAAGCTCCCTGGAAAGCTGCTCGTTCGTGGCCTTCAGCTCGGCAGTGCGCTCGGACACGGTCTTCTCAAGCCCCGACTTCGCCTCACGCAGCTCTATCTCCCGCTGCTTACGTACAGCGACCTCATCCTGTAACTCCCTGTTCATCGCCTGCAACCGGGACTGGCCGAGAATCTCGTTTTTCAGCACCAGTGCTGCAAAGTTGAAAAACGCCGGCAGCTGTTCGTAAAGCAGCCGCATATCGAGATGCAGGTTCTCCATGCGGAAAACGGCAATCACCTCATTGCCGACCTTAAGCGGATAGATCCAGGTATAGGCCTTGGTGAATTCACTTGTGGTCAGGTGAGTATCCTGAAAGTCCCCCTCGATCTCCTCCTCCCAGCCGGTTGCAAAAACACGGGGGATGACCTCGTCGGGGAAACCATCCAGTTCATGCTGATTCCCCATCGCATCGGCGTAGTGGAGCTGCTCGTCGATTTTATAGTAGAGCTGCAGGTTGCTGCCGCCGAGAATCTGCATGGTGTTGATGAGCAGGCTGTTGATCACATTGGCAAGGCCAGGTGTTTCGCTGATGCGGGTGATCATCTGCATCACCAGCTGGAAATAGGACTTCTCCAAAGCCAGCTTCTTCGCCCGCTCCTGCAGCTGTTCGATCTCCTGCTCGCTCAGCTGCCTCTTCTTCTGATCACTCATGGCGCCCCTTCAGTTTCCGCTGCATGGTCTCCTGCAGCACCGCTTCAAGATGCTCCAGCCCCGTATCCATCCAGACCAGCGGCAGGCCGACAATGCGACTTACAGCTTCCGCCTCATCGCTGAAGTCTTCGGAACATGGCGTGCGTATGGCCAGAATATACTTGTGCGCCTCCTGAAACACACCGCGAATCACGCTCGGGTGATCTCCGAACACCTCTTCGGTAATCGGCTGCCAGCGATGCGCCCACTCCTCGAGCAGGAAAAATGCCCCCTGCTCAAGCTCGCGGTCGAACTGTTCACGCCCGAGCAGGATATCGACACAGTTCTGACCCGGCGTGCGAACAGCGTTTCCCGCCGCGACAATATGATCCATATCGGGGTGGCAGCAGCCGTAAAAAACGATGGTTTCACGATCCGAGCGCTTGCTCAGCGACCCTCTTAACCCCTTCTCCAGCTTGCCGATGTTGTTGTGCAGGGCGGAGCGCATGAAAGAGGTGTCCAGCGGCCAGCTGTTTTTTTCGATCAGGTAGCGGATCTCCTTCTGCAGGATGCCGCAGCCGATCAGCAGCAGATTCTCATGCGCTGCCGAACCTTCAGTAGCTGCCATATTCATAGGCTGCTTCCAGCATCGTCCTGATATTCTGCTCCGGAATATCGTATGGCATCACCAGCGTGCCGAAGAGGAATTTTCCGCCCGGCATGCCGGCATCACACATCCGCTTCACCTCGGCCCTGATCTCCTCCCTGCTCCAGCTAACCAGCTTGATATCGTTGATGACGCCGCAGGTGAGGCCGCGGCCGTTGATGATCTTCTTCGCCTCGGCAATATCATCCTTCGGGCTCAGGTAGAATACGCCGATGCCCAGCTCCTCGATGACGCGGTCGATCACCTTGTTAAAACGGGAGCTGCCGCAGTAGTAGACCAGCCCGCCGACGCCGCCCGGTTCGATGTCCCGTTTCATCCACGGCATCGAGAGCGCTTCAAACTGCTTGAGCGACACGAAATCGGTCGAGCCGAAGGGATTGGAGTAGACGCAGACATCAGCTCCGTTATCCCTGAATGCCTTGATCTCCTTGCGGAAGAAATCCGAACACTTCTCCAGCAGCAGGTCGCGGATATCGGCGGGCCCCATCAGCAGCAGCTCCAGCCACTTGTCCATCCCCATCAGGATTGCCGGCAGCGTCATGCCCGCTGTGATATAGGCGCAGATCGGATATTTGCCGCCCACCTCACGCTTGAGAATCTTCAGGCACTTGAGATTCTCCTCAAAGCCTGGATGGGTGGAGATATCGTCCGGTATTTCGAGATTGACGATATCGTCATAGCTCTTGATGACAAAGTCCTCGACATTGGGCGGCCCGCTCTTCGAGAAGATGATCTTCTCGCAACCGAGCAGTTCGGCCTCCTTGCCGACATAGAAGAGGCTCCAGACATTGTCATGGCCATACTTCTCGCGCATTCTCAGCTGCGCTTCGGCCACATGCTCGCCGTTGGCGTAGTACTCCTCGAGTGAGTCGATGCCGAGTTCGGCGGCACCCTGGTCGAGCAGGTTGCAGAAGACCGGAATGCGATCCGATTTTTCACCGTTGATGGCTGCGACCAGCCTGTCCATACCTGTAATCATGACCTGGCCTCCATAACGATTTTCTTGATCACCTCGCCAGCCGTGATGCCGTTTTCGGCCCAGGCATCGGCGCCGACGGTTTTATAGAGTTCATTATCCCAGCGGTAGGGGGCACCTCCGACAACAATCTTGATCTTATCCTCAAGGCCGCGCTCCCTGAGCAGCTCGCGCACCCGCTTGCAGCCATTTTCGCTGGTGGCGGTGTGCATCATCATGGAGGAGATAGCGATGACTGGAGAGCCAACCTCAACCGCCTTGTCGACAAAGAGTTCCGGTTTCACATTGACGCCCAGATCAACAACATTGACCATCATCGAGCGCAGGCAGCCGGAGACGATACGTTTGCCGAGTGTATGCATGTCACCGACCGAGGTGCCGATGACAATGGTTCCCAACGATTCGGGTGGTGTTTTAAAGCGGGCAATCATCGCCTCGGTCACTTCCGATGCGATCTGGGCGGCCATGAAGTGCTGGGCGAGGTTGGCATCGAAATCCTTGCTGATCGACTCCATCATCGACTCCATGGCCGGGATAATGACGTCGAATACAATCTCTTCAGGGGTGATGCCGTGATCAATGGCCGTATTGATCACCTCAAGGGCTCTGTCGCGGTCGGTATCAAACACCGCCTCGTTATACTTGCCGATAATCTCTCTCTGCATAACGACCCCCACTGCAGGTTCGAATCTGCTTCTTCTGACTCTGTTATTCTAGCACAGAACCGGCCTGAATGCCGCTTTTCGGAAGCGGCCTGAGAAACAGACTGTCGACGAAAAGCATATCGAACTCCGGCGCCATCGACATGTTGATCAGCCTCGCCTGCTCACGCAGCAATTCAAGCCTGCGACCCTGCTCGTGAGAGAGCAGCAGCGCTTCACAGCCGGAGAGCGCACTGTCGTAGTGGAGCTCAATCGTATCGGGAGATATATCCGGTATCAGGCCGATCTCAGAGGCGTGCCGGCAATCAAGATTGCTGCCGAATGCGCCTGTGATGCAGACCCTTTTCAACGCCTCCTGTTTCAGGCCTGCCTGCTCAAGCAGGTAGAGGGTGGCCGCAGCCGTTGCACCCTTGGCCCGCTGGAACAGGTCGACATCCCGGTTGTTGATACGGATGTTTCCCGCTTCATCCAGCGGGAATCCCCCCTTCACAAAGGGCTCGGCAAGACGCCCTACCCGATTGAGCACCTTGCGACGCAGCAGATGGGCGATGGCATCCACCAGACCCGAACCACACACTCCTCTGGCAGTCCCGCCACCAATCACATCGAGTTCAAAGGGAGCATCTGATCCGGCAGCGCTTATCCTTTGTATCGCCCCCGCCATGATCGGCATGCCGCAGCTCAGGCCACTGCCCTCAAAGGCCGGCCCTCCCGGCACCGATGTCACCCACAACCGCCTGCCATCCCAGAGGGCAACCTCGGAGTTGGTGCCAAAATCGATCAGCAGAGCCGCATCTCCGGATTCGATCAGTCCGAATGCAAGCACAGCGGCCAGCAGATCAGAGCCGACAAATCCTGCCAGCGGCTGAACCAGTACGATATCTGCATCGCTGGCAACTCCCCACGCCTTTCGCCAGGGATCAAGCGTGGCGGGTTGACAATCCACCGGCTTCTGCCACTGCTCGATCTCAAGCAGGTGCTCGTAATTCCTGCCTGCAAGCAGCGCCAGCATGGCTGTGTTGGCAACAACCGTAACCCTGACTACCAGAGCGCTGGCCACATCATGACGCGCCGTAAGTATCTGAATGGCTTCAGCGATAGCACTTTCGGCAAGCCGGGAAAGCCTGGCTGCATCCGCATTCGACGCTTTGGCAGCGGAAAGGCGGTTCAACACATCGGCACCAAACACAGCCTGCGGGTTGAGTGATGTAATGCCATCCATGCGTTCACCGCTGTCGAGATTCCACAGCGTGGCCCTGATCTGCGTGGTGCCAAGATCGATGGCCACACCAAGCCTGTCTGATTCGGAAGCCGTCGCGCCTGACTTGCCGGTTTCGAGGTCGGACCAGATAGCCGGGTGACTCGTCTGGTGAATCGCCAATGTGACATCGCCAAGTGGTCTGGCCTGGCAAGCCAGCCTGCAGCCCTGGCCAATCTCATCGGCGCTGAGTGTACCCTGTTCGGAGAGGGTGAGCTGCGTACACTCTCCTTCATCGATATGGACAAGACAGAGGCCGCATTTACCGACACCGCCGCAATCACTGGGCAGGACGATACCGTGATGATCGAGAATATCCTTAAGAGAGTCGCCCTCCTCTTCATCAACAACATGTAGGTGAAGATCGTGATGGTCGATTCTCACCTTCAGTTCAGGCATGGCAGGGTTCGCTCAGCGGAGAGTAATTCATGGAAGATTGTAAACATATGCAGCTTCATCTGTCGACTTCTCTCGGAGAGATCGTGAAGCCGTTGGATTTTTAAGCAGGAAGCCAGTATCGTGCGCCGGCAATTCTTTGATGCACCCTTAGCTCAGCTGGATAGAGCGCTGCCCTCCGAAGGCAGAGGCCAGAGGTTCGAATCCTCTAGGGTGCGCCATCTTCTATTTCACACAACCTCTCATGAAGCCTGCTGATGTATCCATAGTGGCACTTTTGGACCAATGAACAGCCAGGAATGGTGGCTGAACCAGAAAGCTCTAATGAAGGAATATGCAGAAAGAAGATGCGCTTATGAAAGGTAAAACAATCACAAATGATGGTACCGGGAACGGGAGTCGAACCCGTACAGCATTTCTGCCGAGGGATTTTAAGTCCCTTGTGTCTACCAATTCCACCATCCCGGCATTGCATTGGAAAGCGGTCGGGAATCATGCCAAAGCAGAGAGAATGCGCAAGAAGGCAAAGGCCAGAGATCCTTATTCTCCAGCGTGCTTCGGCTATCACATGCAGCAACCCCCTGTTGTTATCCCTCGCGATCAATCCAATCAGGCCGTAGCGTCAAAATGTATGGCAGTTTCCTGACGCGCATACCACAACCCTGCCGGAAAGGCTGTTGGCCCCTCCGCAGCGGGCCGCTCCTGAAATGAGCTCCACCATGCTGCATACCAACCATATCTTATTAATCATCGACGCTTCAGGAGTGATTCTTATACCCGGTTTCTCACTATGGCTTTTCTAACCCTAAAGTATCAACAGATTACTCCGATATAGTCTTAATGTGCCTAGCGGCCTGAGGGGGATGGTCCATCAAAATATTGGCTCTATTGCCAAAAGCTGGATGCCAAATCTGTGACGGTTTTTCCGAAATAGCGAAATCTCCCCATCTCAGGGTTGGAATGAAAATTGCTCCACTCAATCCTATTGCAGAAATGAAGAGCGACAGGCCAACGATCAGAGAGGTAGTGCGATTGTGAGTGAAATGGACGAAATGGATGAAATGTATGAGGTAATCCAGGAGTTTATTGTTGAGAGCAATGAGAACCTGGACAATCTTGATAATGATCTGGTAGCCCTCGAAGAGGATCCAACGAATGCGGATATCATGGGCAGCATCTTCCGCACCATTCATACAATCAAAGGAACCTGCGGCTTCCTCGGTTTTGGAAAACTTGAGAAGGTTTCGCATGTTGGGGAAAACCTGCTAAGCAAGCTGCGCGAAGGTGAGCTTCCACTTACCCAGCCACGCACGACTGCACTCCTGCAGATGGTGGATGCCATTCGCCAGATGCTTGCCTGTATTGAAGAGAGCCAAAACGACGGTGATGAAGAGTATCTTGAACTGATCGAGAATCTGGCCGCACTGCAGATTGCTGACGGTGAAGGCGAAGTCGACAGTGCAGCAGCGCAGGATGATGCGGCTGCCGAATCCGCTCCAGCCGTTGAAGATGATGAGCCTGAGGAAGAAGAGCGCGTTAAGCCCATTGGAGCCATACTTGTCGAGTCTGGCGACGTAAGTTCCGACGATCTGGCAGCTGCCATCCAGCAACAGCTGGACGGCGACAAGACTGCCGTCGGTGAAATCCTTGTTAACAAGGGTGTGGTTAAGAAAGAAGCTGTTGACAAGGCGGTGAGCAAACAAAGCGAGGCGCAGACACGCGCATCCACTGCCTCACCGAGTTCGATTCGAGTTGATGTCAATCTGCTGGATCAGTTGATGAATCTGGTTGGTGAGTTGGTATTAATCCGCAACCAGGTGCTGCAGTTTGGTGAATCATTCGACAACCCTGTTTTTTCCACGACATCCCAGCACTTGAGCCAGGTAACATCAGAGCTGCAGGAGCAGGTGATGCAGACCCGCATGCAGCCTATTGGCGGCGTCTGGAGCAAATTCCCGCGCGTGGTCAGGGACCTTTCACAAGGGTGCGGCAAACAGATTCGTCTTGAGATGGAGGGCAAGGAGACCGATCTCGACAAATCATTGATTGAAGCGATCAAGGATCCGCTGACCCACCTTATACGCAACTCTGTCGACCATGGCATTGAAATGCCGGAAGTACGAACCGCAAACGGCAAAGCCGCTGAAGGTGTGATAACACTGCGTGCATACCATGAAGGCGGTCAGGTAAATATTGAAATTTGCGATGACGGTGGCGGCATTGACCCGGAAAAGCTGAAGAGCAAGGCGCTGGAGAAGAAGCTGATCAGCGAAGATCAGGCCAAGAACATGGGTGAAAAAGATGCCCTGAACCTGATCTTCAAGGCCGGCTTTTCAACGGCTGCAGCGGTCACCAATATTTCCGGTCGCGGCGTCGGCATGGATGTAGTTAAAACCAATATCGAAAACCTCGGTGGCGTTGTCGACATCTCCAGCAAACTTGGCGAAGGCACTACCATGCGGATCAAGATTCCGCTGACCCTGGCGATTATCCCCGCACTCACTGTCACCTGTGCAGGTGACCGCTACGCCATCCCTCAGATCAATCTGATGGAGCTTTTGATGCTTGAAGGGGAAGACGCCGTATCCGGCATTGAGCAGCTACATGGCGTACCTGTCTACAGGTTGCGCGGCAAGCTGCTGCCACTGCTCTATCTCAACAAGGAGTTGTGGGGGGAAGATTCTGCTGAAAATGCAGCAACCAACAGCAACATCAACATCGTTGTCCTAAAAGCCGGTGAGCTGCAGTTCGGGCTGGTAGTGGATGATGTTAATGACACGCAAGAGGTGGTTGTGAAACCGCTTGGCAAACAGTTGAAAGGCATTAACAGCCTGGCTGGTGCAACCATTATGGGCGATGGCCGCGTGGCGATTATCCTGGATGTGTTTGGCCTCGCGGAGAACGCAAAACTGCTCTCCGAGACGGCTCAACAGGGTGCAGGCATCCATGATGAACAGCTGGCGACTGAAGAGAAAGAGAAGGTATCTCTGGTTCTGATGCGCAACCCGGATGGAGGCCGCATGACAGTGCCTCTTTCAGAGGTGACGCGCCTTGAGGAGATCCAGAAGAACGACATTGAAAGCGTGGGTAACGATGAGGTTGTTCGCTACAGGGGACAGATCATGACACTTATCAATGTCTTTTCCCTGCTGCCAGAGCGCCGCAGCAGTGAGCGACTCATCGCTGACGGGGAAAAAGAGATGGAAAGCAGCGGCACACAGCAGAGCGCCGATAGCAGCGGTGTCGTTCAGGTTATTGTCTGCACAAAAGGTGATAAAGCCATCGGACTCGTAGTGGATCAGGTGCTTGATGTAACTGAAGAGGTTGTGGAGATCTCAGGAGAGTCCAGCCGCAGGGGCGTCTCCGCTACAGCGGTCATTCAGGACAGGGTGACCGAGTTCCTGGACATTGATGAGGTGATCGCCATGAGCAGCGGCAAAAGCAAACGCCGCAGTAGTCATTCAGGCGCGGAGGCCTAACCATGCAACTGTGTACATTTAAACTCGGGGATTACTTCTTTGGTGTGGATGTGGAAAAGGTTCAGGAGGTCATCCGCCATCAGGAGATGACGCGAATCCCTCTTGCCAAAAAGGAGATCCGTGGACTGATCAATCTGCGTGGCCAAATTGTCACCGCAGTGGACCTGCGACTGTTACTGGGCCTGAGCAAGTTCTCGGACTCTGATGAGCCGATGAACATCATTATCTGTGATGATGACGGCGCAGTCAGCTTTCAGGTTGATGAGATCGGCGATGTTCTCGATGTCGATGAATCCAGCTTTGAATATCCCCCCGAAACGCTCAAGGGCATTGCCCGTGAGTTGATCCAGGGGGCATACAAGCTCACGGACCGCCTTCTGCTTGTGCTCGATGCAGACAAGGCCGTGGAAGTAACCGCATAAAGTCAAAAAACAAGGGAATCAATTTTGTTTGACACCGGGGAGAGGAAATAGAATGAAAGTGGCTGAAAAAGTATTTATGGGAAGTGAAAACCTCTCCTTAAAAATCAAGCTCAACGTAGCAGTTTCTATCATATTCATGATCGTCATGGGGGTAGACAGAACCTACTCGCTGATCGAGGAAGATCATCGCGTCATCGCCATGACTGAAGAGAGCGTCGCCAAAGACTCCAACAATTACTTCGACAGCCTTAACATGCTGATGCTTGCAGCAGACATGGATGAGCGCGATGTACTGCGTAAAAAGGTTCTGGACAGCGACAAGAACATTATTGAAGCACGTGTATTGCGTGGAGAAGCGGTGAAACAGCAGTACGGGCCGGGAAGCGCTGACGAACAGCCACGTGACGACCTGGATCGCAGCGCCCTGCAGGGTGAAGAGATCTCAGTCATTGAGGATGGTAAGAATGGCCGGGTCCTGACAGTCATCACGCCGTTTCGTGCGACCGAGAATACGCGCGGCGTCAACTGCCTTAGCTGCCACGATGTATCTTCCGGCAGTGTTAATGGTGCGGTTCGCATCTCCTACTCACTGCAGGAAATTGACAGTGAGCTGAACGAGGCCATGTGGATGGGCATTGGTATCAGCCTTGGGCTGCTGCTGCTGGGGCTTACCGGCCTGAATGTGATCTTGAACCATATCGTGGTCAACCCGGTCGTCAGCCTGAGCAACCGCCTGAAGGATATTGCCGAGGGCGAGGGCGACCTGACCCAGCGTGTTGAGGTCTCAGGCAATGATGAGATCGGGCGGCTCGGGGCATCATTCAACACCTTCACCGCCAAGATTCAGGAGACCATCAGCGCCATATCATCCAACTCCCACACCTTGAGTGGTGCCGCTGAAGAGCTGACATCGGTCAGCCAGCAGATGGGCGCCAATGCCGAGGAGACATCGGCGCAGGCAGGTGTAGTTGCAGGCGCCTCCGAGACGATCAGCAACAACGTACAGACCGTTGCCAGCGGCATCGAGGAGTTGAGCGCCACTACGCGTGAAATTGCCGGCAATGCCTCAGAGGCGGCCAAGGTTGCACTCTCTGCCGTAGAGACTGCCGATGCAGCCAATGCCACCGTCAGCAAGCTCAATGTGAGCAGCACCGAGATCGGTGAGATCATCAACGCCATCAACTCCATTGCGCAGCAGACAAAACTGCTGGCACTCAATGCCACCATTGAGGCGGCCCGTGCCGGCGAGGCAGGCAAAGGCTTCGCGGTGGTGGCCAACGAGGTGAAGGATCTGGCCATGGAGACTGGCAAGGCTTCCGACGATATCGCCAGGAAGATCGAGATCATCCAGTCGGATACCACAGAGGCTGTGGCGGCGATCAGCAAGATCAATGAGGTGATTGCGCAGATCAATGAGTTCCAGAGCACCATTGCCAGTGCTGTGGAGGAGCAGAGTGCGACGGCCGGCGAGATATCCAGGAATGTCGCCGATGTGGCGCAAGGAAGCAGTGAGATCACCCAGAACATCGCTGGCGTGGCCGAGGCTGCACAGAGCACCTCAACGGGTGCCAACGACACCCTGCAGGCCTCTGCCGAGCTCTCCCGCATGGCAGCTGAACTGCAGCAGCATGTGGCCAAGTTCAAGTTTTAACTGACACCCGATACATAAGCCGGCGCAACTTCCGGCTTATGTATCAGGCCAGGGTGGCAACGAGACCTCTGGTACCTTCCGTAACGCCGAACATAAAAAACCAAACAGAAAAGGAACATCAGCATGAAATTCGTCACAACTTTTATCGGCAATCTGGGGATCAATACAAAACTCAGCATGCTGCTCGGGTTACCGATGCTCGGCATACTGATTCTGGCTATCATGATGGCCAGCTCGAAATGGGATGAGGTAGAGCGCCTGCATCTGCTTGAGAGTTCATCTATTCTGAATGTGAAAGTTGGCAACCTGATGCATGAGATGCAGAAGGAGCGCAGTGCCAGCGCAGGTTTTCTCGCTTCCAAGGGTGCCAAATTCAGTACCATCTTACGCAGCCAGCGTACAGAGACCGACCGAGCCCTCAATGAACTCAGGGAGTACACAGAGATTCTCGATCATGCTGCCCTGACTGCTGATGGGGATGCCGCGCTCAAGAGCTACATGAGTAATCTAGGAAACCTGAGCAGCAAACGCTCCCAGGTGGATGGCTTCCATATTACTGCAGAGGAACAGAGAGCGTGGTATAAAAAGACCAACAGTGATGGATTACACCTGGTTGCCATGGCTGTGCAGTCCGCCTATGACCCTGACCTGACGATCAGCGCCGCCCTCTCCATGATGAGTGCCGGCTACCTCACCTTCCTCTCTCTGAAAGAGCTTGCGGCAAGTGAGAGGGATACCTTAATCTCAGTCTTTTCTGCTGATGTCATCGAACAGAAAGAGCATGATGAACTGGTTACCTTGATCGGCGAGCAGCACGTTTATGAGAAGCTGTTCACCGAAATTGGCGAAGTTGCCTTTGCTGAGACACTCCACAACAACATGAGAGGGGCATCCGTCGCTGCTGCCGCCGCAGAGGTTGAGAAGCTTCATGAAATGGCACGCAGTAAGCACAGCCATTTTGGTGTGGATCCGGAACAGTGGTACCGGGTTATGAGCCAAAAGATCGCCGGCCTGTATGAGACGGAGTCATACATCGGCAAGGACCTTGTTGAGGAAGCGGAGGTGATGGCATCTGAATCATCAGGGCAGCTATGGAGGATTGTCATCCTCGTTGCCTTCCTGATGGTCTTCAATCTTGTTCAGGGCGTGATTACGAGCAGGGGCATTATCCGCTCGCTCAGAGAGACCATGGATGTGCTGCACGCCATGGCTGACGGTGATTTAACCCGGCGTGTCAAAGAGAAGTCCAGGGATGAAGTCGGCCAGATGAATGAATACCTTGCCAATGCACTCGATGGTCTTCAGGCAACCATCGCTGCGATATCCAGCAACTCCCAGACCTTGAGCGGTGCCGCCGAAGAGCTGACATCGGTCAGTCAGCAGATGGGCGCCAATGCCGAGGAGACTTCGGCGCAGGCCGGTGTGGTTGCAGGCGCCTCCGAGACGATCAGCAACAACGTGCAGACCGTTGCCAGCGGCATCGAGGAGTTGAGCGCCACTACGCGTGAAATTGCCGGCAATGCCTCAGAGGCGGCCAAGGTTGCACTCTCTGCCGTAGAGACTGCCGATGCAGCCAATGCCACCGTGAGCAAGCTCAATGTGAGCAGTACCGAGATCGGTGAGATCATCAACGCCATCAACTCCATTGCGCAGCAGACAAAACTGCTGGCCCTCAATGCCACCATTGAGGCGGCCCGTGCCGGCGAGGCAGGCAAAGGCTTCGCGGTGGTAGCCAACGAGGTGAAGGATCTGGCCATGGAGACAGGCAAGGCTTCCGACGATATCGCCAGGAAGATCGAGATCATCCAGTCGGACACCACAGAGGCTGTGGCGGCGATCAGCAAGATCAATGAGGTGATTGCGCAGATCAATGAGTTCCAGAGCACCATTGCCAGTGCTGTGGAGGAGCAGAGTGCGACGGCCGGCGAGATATCCAGGAATGTCGCCGATGTGGCGCAGGGAAGCAGTGAGATCACCCAGAACATCGCTGGCGTGGCCGAGGCTGCACAGAGTACTTCAACAGGTGCCAACGACACCCTGCAGGCCTCTGCCGAGCTCTCCCGCATGGCGGCTGAACTGCAGCAGCATGTGACCAGGTTTAAATTGGCATAAGTAATGCTAAAGCCGGAATACACCCCGGCTTCAGAGAAAACCCAGTGTGCGCGAAGAGGGGACAGTTCATTTGCCTTCGCTGGAAACGGAAAAATAAATAAGTTTGGGGTAAAAATATGCGAGCTCTGATAGTTGATGATTCAAAAGCGATGAGAATGATTATCGGCCGAACCGTGAAAGCCCTGGGCTTTGAGATCATCGAGGCCTGTCATGGCCGGGAAGCATTGGAGCGCCTGCAGGACAGTGGCACCTTTGACGTTGCCCTGGTGGACTGGAACATGCCTGAAATGAACGGATATGAATTTATTTGCGCCGTTCGAGCCGATGCAGCCTATAACGACATGAAGATTGTAATGGTGACCACCGAGGCTGAAATGTCGCAGGTGATCAAGGCACTGGAAGCAGGGGCGAATGAGTACATCATGAAGCCATTCACCAAAGAGATGATCCAGGAAAAACTTCAACTTCTCGGTTTGAACTGAAGATGAGCGATATGATCAGAGTTCTTGTTGTCGATGACTCGGTGGTAATCCGGAAAATGGTCAGCGATGTGCTGGCCAGTGATCCGGCCATTGAGGTTATCGGTGTTGCCGCCAATGGCAGCATTGCCCTGGATAAAATTGACAAGCTCAAGCCTGATCTGATCACTCTGGATATTGAGATGCCGGTAATGGATGGGCTGGAGACCCTGAAAGAGCTTCGGAAACTCCACCCCAGACTGAAAGTCATTATGTTCAGCACACTGACTGAACGCGGCGCCAGAGCGAGCCTTGATGCCCTCTCCCTTGGCGCCAACGATTATGTAACCAAGCCGGCCAATGTCGGCAGCGTGGCTGCTGCACAGCAATGCCTTCGTGACGAACTGATACCGAAGATCAAAGGCTTCTTCCACCGTGGCCCGGCACTGCCTGCAAAGGCTCCTGTGCCCGCTCCGGCCAAGCAGCCTGTTGCCTCTCCAGTAGTCAGCCCTGCGGCCAGCGTCCGCCCTGGGCTACGGCAGAGGGTGGATATTGTAGCCATAGGCATCTCAACAGGCGGACCCAATGCGCTTATGGAGATGGTGCCAACGTTGCCGAAGAATTTTCCGGTACCCATCGTGATTGTTCAGCATATGCCGGAAATGTTTACCAAGCTGCTGGCTGACCGGCTTGACCAGAAGTCCGACATACAGGTCAGAGAGGCAGCCGCCGGAGACAAACTGGCGCCGGGTCTGGCACTGATTGCGCCGGGTGGTTTTCACATGACCCTGGTACGCAAAGGTGCGGTGGTGGAAACCGCCCTGAATCAGGACGCGCCGGAAAATTCCTGCCGCCCTGCTGTGGATGTTCTGTTCCGTTCCGTTTCCGATCTCTATGGCGCCAATGTATTGGCGGTAATCATGACCGGAATGGGGCAGGACGGCATGCTCGGCTGCCAGAAAATCAAGGCGGCAGGTGGCCAGGTTATTGCCCAGGACAAAGAGAGCTCCGTGGTCTGGGGAATGCCCGGCGCGGTTGCCGGCGCCGGCCTGTCGGAAGAGTTGATTCCCCTGAATCGGCTGGGAAGTGAAATTACCCGCAGAGTTCAGGCTGCACGTTTTGGGAGTAAATAATAGCCATGGTCAACGAACACGATTTCGCCTATATCCGCAAGTTGGTCTATGACAACTCTGCCATTGTGCTAGAAACGGGAAAGGAGTACCTGGTTGACTCCAGAATCAATCCGCTCGCCAAGGCGAAGGGATTTGCCTCCCTTTCTGAATTTGTCAAAAAACTTCAGCAAACCCCATATGGCCCGCTCCATTACGATGTCATTGAGGCCATGACAACCAATGAAACAAGCTTCTTTCGTGATGCCCATCCGTTTGAGGCGATGAAAACAACCGTTCTGCCTGAAATGGCAGAGAAACTGGCGCTTAAAAAGCGCCTGAACATCTGGTCCGCAGCCTGTTCCAGCGGCCAGGAGCCCTACTCCCTGGCCATGCTCGCCAACGAGTTTTTTAACTCACAGCCGAGCTGGAAAGTGAGCATCACGGCCAGCGACATCTCGGAAGAGATGTTGAGTTACACGAAAAAAGGGCACTACACACAGCTGGAAATCAACCGCGGCCTTCCGGTGACCATGATGGTCAAATATTTTGAGAATCATGGCTCAGTATGGAAGGCAAAAGACAACATCAGGAATATGCTTGATTTCCGCAAACTGAATCTGTCTGCGCCATGGCCGATGATGCCGAAGATGGACATTATATTTCTGCGCAATGTGCTGATTTATTTCGATCAGGAAACCAAAAGGGGCATTCTGAACAAGGTGCGCAATCAACTGCATCCCGATGGTTATCTGTTTCTTGGTTCGGCAGAGACCACGTTTAACCTGGATGACTCATTTGAGAGAAAATTAATTGGCCGTGCAGTTTGCTATCAGCTGCGCAAATAAAGGAGAGGGCTATGCATTTTAATGAAGAGGATGTAAACAGGATTGTCACCGATATCTGGACCACCATATTGGATCTGGAAATTGAACAGGTTCAGGATGTTGTTGCGCTTCCACCGGGACAGCGGTCCATGGTCGGCTGCATTCAGATTGCCGGTGAATGGCAGGGGGCGGTAACGCTGTTCTGCCCTGATTCTCTAGTTCGGAAATCTGCAGCCTCCATGTTTGGCATGAGTGAGGACGAGGTTTCGGAAGAGGAGATGCAGGATACCCTGGGTGAACTCACCAATATGACAGCCGGCAACATCAATACCCTGCTGCCTCAGGGGTGCACTATTTCATTGCCATCGGTAGCTGAGGGAATCGATTACAAAATCACGATTCCGGGTGGAAGAATAACCACCCAGCTCGGCTTTATGTGCGAAGGCGAGCCGATGATTGCGGCCATTATGGAACGGGTTTAACACTCCCGCCCGAGAAAATTGAAAACTCAAATAAAACAGAAGAAACGGAGAGAAATATGAAAATTCTGGTAGTAGATGACAGTAAAGCCATGCGTATGATTGTGTTGCGTACATTGCGCCAGGCTGGATTTGGAGATCACGAAACCAAAGAGGCAGCCGATGGCAAGGAAGGGCTCGACCTTGTTCATCAGTGGGCCCCGGATGTAATTATTTCAGACTGGAATATGCCGAACATGAACGGACTGGAGTTTCTGCAGGCGTTAAAGGGCGAAGGCTTCGCTGGCCTGTTCGGGTTTGTAACCACGGAGGGTTCACCAAAAATGCGTGATACCGCCATGGAGGAAGGTGCCAGTTTCCTGATCACCAAACCTTTCACAGCCCAGTCATTCCAGACTGAATTGGGTCCGACCCTGAATGGCTGACACTGGTAACAGACGCGACTTTTCCCGTGTCGAGACCCACATTGATGCCGAGGTCATTTGTGCGGATAAGGTTCTCAGTGGCCGGCTTGTCGATGTCAGCATGCGCGGAGTACGGATACTGTGCGATGAAACGTTGCCGCAGCAGAGCAAATGCGAAGTAAAATGTTTTCTTGGCGAATCCAGGGAGAGTCCGCTCTGCATCAAAGCCAACGGGAAGGTGATTCGCTCTACTGAGGATGGCATCAGTATTGAGATCTCTGAAATTGATCTGGACAGCTTTGGACATCTGCGCAATCTGGTGCTCATGAATGCCAGAGATGGCTCACAGGTCGAAGATGAACTCAAATCCCATTTGGGGCTGAAAAAGCCTTCGTCCACATAATTGCCCTGAGCAACCATCTAAACGAACCAAAGCAGGCCGGCTGAAGAGCCAATCTCCCCTTCTCAGCCGGCCTGCTTTACCTCTGCAAGCTTTCCCCTCTCTCACCCCGATCTTCCCGCCTGTCCACGCTTGTGCAGCACAGATGAAGTAATGGCATTAAATTTGCTCAACCTGTTCTTATCTCAGTAAGAACAAGGTTGAAGCATGGAAGATGTCACTGATAACCCGTTAAAGAAGAAGATATGCAGATTGCTGCAGGATGGCATGGTTGAAGAGGTCAATACCCTACTGGCAGGCAGGGATGTTTTTTCTCTGGCCGGCGCAAACCTTCGTTCCGCGAATTTGCAGGGGCTTCATGCCAATGGCATAGACTTCTCAAATGCCTATTTTCGCTCTGCTAACCTGAAAGGCCTGGATATGCGCAGCTGCACCCTAGAAGGAGCCAGCCTGCATGGTGCAAAAATAGCAGGCACATATTTCCCGGAAGAGCTGATGCCGGATGAGATTCTGCTGTCGGTATCGCACGGAACTCGCCTGCGCTACAGGTGATCTGGCAGCGCAACTCCCGAAACAGCCACTTACTAAACAGTTAATGGCGCTGAAAATTTAAACATGCCTGTCAGGCCCGTGCGTTCATTGGTCTGCATAATGCCGGAACAACAAGATTGGAGGATTCATGACAGATAACGGAAAAGATGATGGTCACGCCTTCGATGGGGATGCACTGAAACAGGCCCTGAGTGAGCCTCTCTATGAAAAATCCAAAGCAACCGAAGAGATCCTTGAGCACCTTAAAAGGCATGAAGAATTCAACACTCAGGATCCGGATACGGACATGGAGCCGAGAGATATGGCCGATGATGCTGCCATGGAAAGCACGACTGCCGATGATACGCCCATAATCCCGAACAAAGAGGATGTAATGAACTTCTCAACTGCTGCCAAAACGACATCTTCCAGCCCTCTTGAAAACAGAGGCAATATCGGGATTTCGAGGGTTGTCATGGCTGTCATCATCCTGGCAGCTACCGGCTTCACCGCATCGATCTGGATGACAAATCAGAAAATTGATGATTTAAAGAGCCGGGTCGGGCAGATGGAGGCCCGCATGAACAACAGCCTTGCTATCGACCCGAATCAGGCGGCAAATGGCCTGCCGGATCAGGAGAGTGAGGACATACTCATGCAACTGGCATCGCAAATCATGGAAAACAGAGAGGCGATCAATGCTCTGAAACAGCCTGTGAGTGAAGAACCTGCACAGAACAGCATAGATTCAGAAAAAACGACAGCTGTTTCCGCAATCAGCACAGACAAGACACCCCCCCAACAGGAAGTCGTGAGCACTGCAAATGCTGAAACTGCGGACGCGCCTGCAGAGAAGACCACAAAACCTGAGAGCAAAACCCCTGTGGCAAAGAGTTCCCCTTCTACATCTAAATCGGCCAGTAGAGCGGCAGGCAACAGCAAGCAGGGCTGGGGGGTCGTTATCACCTCATTAAAGAATGAGGCCATGGCTGACAAAGAGCTGGCAGTATTACTAGAGCGTGGCCTTCAGGCTGAGAAACATACTGTGAAGGTGCGTGGCGAAACCTTCCATCAACTGCGCGTTGGCTGGTTTGAGCAGAAAGAAGATGCCGCGGCGCACCTGAATAGTGTCGTCCATGGTCTTGGCTACAAGGATGCCTGGATCACACCCACACAGCAGCCACGCACTGCCATCAAACAGGTTCAGTAATCAACCGGTGGAATTAACCATGTCACTTTGGCCTGATTATTGCGTAAGGAAGCGTATGAACAGATCCCCACTCTGGCTATCCGAAGATGCGCTGCAGCTGCTTCTGATAAATCGATTCCAGCACGCATAAAGGAGTTGTAATGAAAATTCACGGTACTAATCCCGGAAGAGTCAACGCCGCCAAGGTGAAGAAGTCAGATCTGAAAGGCAGCAGGTTTCAGGATGTCTTGCATACCACAATCGATGGAATCCACCCTGAGACTGGCGGCAGCCATCCCGATGAACAGACAAAAGACAGCAGTAACACGCTACACCTGATTGAAGATGCAGCCCTTATCCTGGATCAAGCCCTGGAACAGATCCAGAGCAGCGGGCAGCCATCTGAAGAAATTGCCAACTCCCTCAACCTTCTGCGCGATCGCCTGAAGCAGGGGCTGCCAGACTCTGACAGCCTGAGGGATGCTGATGCCATTATTGCTGTTGAAACCAGCAGACTGCAGTCCTGGAAACTCTAATACACTCCCCTCTTTCCTTTCTGCGCTATTAATAAGCCAACACTTCCAACCCCACGCCAGACCACGCCAAGAGATACCCCCCTCTTTTCCAGATTCCGTTCACCCACGTTTAAATAGAACCCTGCAGGCAAAAGTGCCCAGGGAGTGATTGCGTATGTACGCCTCATGGTACGAACAACATCAGAGGCAATATATTCACCCCGCTTGAGGAAAAAGTTGCCGTACAGAGGCATTTATTGCCTGATCAGATCGCCCCGCATACATGTAAGTTGTTGTTTTATATGATAAAATAATATGGCACACCGCATGCTCTTAAGATGGCATGGATCAGAAAATCACAGCACCCGTCTCTTCGCAAACAGCTTCAACAGCACTGCAGCCTGCCAGTGGTCTGGCCAAATCTGGCGGCAAAGGTGTTTTTGCCAAACTGATTGCACTCATTGAAAGCAAATCCAATGCGGACCATGACGCCGGCACAGAAAAGCTGTTCAAGCCAGCGGCTAACACCAAGGAGATCACCGCTGATGCATCAGTATCCGACAGCTCCGGTGTTCATTCGGCAGCTGCAGGAAAAGCGGTAGCAAAAAAGAACACCCCTGAGCAGAAAGAGTCTTCAGATCTTATTACAGCAGAAGCCGGTATTGAAATCCGAAACAGCAACAACGCTGAAACCAGGCTGATTGCTTCCAATCGCAACCTCGGGAGTGAAGTGGCCGAAGAAAAAGTTTCCGCCACACTCAAGATAGGTGACAAGCAGGCAGAAAAGATCGCCGACAAAACAGATACAACAGCGTGGTCAGCGGCCACTGGCACCACCGAAGCAAAAGCTTCCGCTCCAGCCAAGGCGGATATCAATCTGTCTGCGAAGGGCGGTGCCAAGGGTGATGCAGCAGAAGGCTCTGCAACCCGCCCTGCAGATATGGCAAAGGCTGCCGCGTCAGCGAAGGCGAACATGGAGCAGTCTGCAGCGAACAGCGCCAAGGTTGACGCAGCAGAAGGCTCTGCAACCCGCCCTGCAGATATGGCAAAGGCTGCCGCGTCAGCGAAGGCGAACATGGAGCAGTCTGCAGCGAACAGCGCCAAGGTTGACGCAGCGGATGCGTCTGCATCCCGCACTGCAGATGCGGCAAAGGCTGCCGCGTCAGCGAAGGCAAACATGGAGCAGTCTGCAGCGAACGGCGCCATGGGTGACGCAGCGGATGTGTCTGCAACCCGCACTGCAGATATGGCAAAGACTGCCGCGTCAGCGAAGGCAAACATGGAGCAGTCTGCAGCGAACAGCGCCAAGGTTGACGCAGCGGATGTGTCTGCAACCCGCACTGCAGATATGGCAAAGGCGGCCGCGTCAGCGAAGGCGAACATGGAGCAGCCTGCAAAGATTGCAGTTCATTCAGAAACGGCAGCCACCCCTGCGACACATGGCGATGATACGGATGAGGTTGCAGCCAGCAGCAAGGTGGAAGCAGCCCGGCCTGCCAGGAGCAGGACCAGGGGTGAAAGCGTGCATGTCGCAGCGACCCATGTCGAAGAGAGGCAAGCCGCCGCCACACCCGGAAGGAAGTCGAACCCGAGCGCTGCAACAAAAGCAGAGAAGCCTGCAAATGAGCCGCTCGTTGCGAGCACCAGGGCAGCGATGCAGCAGATGAGCAACAGCATGCAGCCAGAAAAGGG
Organism: Mariprofundus ferrinatatus; assembly: GCF_002795825.1. NCBI lineage: Bacteria > Pseudomonadati > Pseudomonadota > Candidatius Mariprofundia > Mariprofundales > Mariprofundaceae > Mariprofundus > Mariprofundus ferrinatatus. The sequence continues at coordinate 2,076,737 of NZ_CP018800.1, forward strand.
CATGCCCGCTCAAACAGAAGCGATCGCTATGGCAAACCTGCCTGAGCAACAGCGCGCCTCTACAAACAGCTTTGTGAAGATTCGTAAAATCAACCTGGAACATGCGTCCAGAGCCAAAACATCGCCATCGCAGGCCAATGCCAGCCAGATCAGGCAGCCAGCCGTAGCGCCATCCGAATCCTTCACCACCAGCATGAAAGAAATTGTGGTTCAGGGTGAAGGCTTTTCCAGACCAGCCCATCACGCAATTGACACCGGCAACAGCCAGATGTTTCAGATTGGCGGCCAGGAAGCGACATCGTCATTGACGCGCTCTTTTTATCAGCCAAATCAACAGCTCATGGGCTCCACCCCTGTAACAGTTGCAGCAGCCATGCAGCAAGTTGGCCAAGCGGCAGGTCAGGGGAAATTCCAACTGGAACTGACACTGACTCCGGAGCACCTTGGCAAGGTACAGGTGTTCCTGGACAGCGATGTAAACAAGCAGATTCAGGTTCACTTTGTGGTTGAGCAATCCACATCCAGACAGTCCATAGAGCAGCACCTGCCCGCATTGCGTCAGGCTTTGGCCGATCAGGGACTCAATATGGACAGCTTTTCGATGGAGTCTTCCGAACAGCATCAAGATAACCGGCAAGCCGGACATAGACGAAACCCGGACCACGGAACCATGACAGCCGGGCAGCCCGGAAGTAATGAAAACCGTCCTGAAGCAGCAGCAAATGGCCGCTTAAGTATTCGAATTTAGAGATAGAACAGGAGAGAATGATGCAGGTAAGTGCCGCACAAAACAGTCAAGTAACAGCCGCAGGAAGTTCGTCACGCAATGACCTGGGACAAAAGGACATATTCCTCAAGATTCTCGTTGCACAGATGCAGAATCAGGATCCCCTGAAGCCTCAGGATGCTGCGCAACAGTCAACTCAACTGGCACAGTTCAATATGGTTGAGCAGCAGATCAGCACGAACAAATTACTGGAATCGATGCTGGCCAATTCACAGTCTGGCAACTCGGAAATGGCTACCGCCTCTTCCTATCTGGGACATAAGGTCTTAGCTGACTCAAGCGCATTTACATTTGATGGCAGCACACCTGTGCAGTTCTCGGCTGACCTGCAGAGCGGTGCCGCAGCAGCCGATGTCCAGATTGTCGACAGTGTCGGCAGAACTGTGCGCACCATGCACAGCAGCGCCCTGCCTGCAGGAATCAACAACCTTACATGGGATGGCAAGACCGACGCGGGCTCTACCGCCAGACCCGACAACTACATTGTTAAAATCGCAGCTACGGATAGCACAGGCCAGCCCGTTCCTGCCAACACCAGCATTAGGGGACAGGTTACAGCCGTCCGCCTCACACCTGAGGGTGTAAATATTATGGTCGGTGATACACCGGTCAGCATGGCCAGCATCAGAGAAATCCAATAACCAGACAATATATAATCAATTACTAAAGGAGAAATAACATGGGTATTTATAACGCACTATTCACTGGAGCAAGCGGACTTACAGCATTTGGAGAAGGCGTCCGCGTAATCGGCGATAATATTGCCAACGTCAACACACTTGGTTTCAAATCACAGAATGTGAACTTTGCCGATGTACTGGGGCAGACGGTTAACGTCTCCCGTTCCAATATCGCCAACCAGGTTGGCAACGGCGTGCGCATCGGCGCTATCACGCGGGATCAGGCACAGGGAAGTGTTCAGAGTACTACCAGTGCCACAGATATGGCCATTAATGGCTCGGGCATGTTCGTGCTGAAGGATCCTGCCAGCGGCCAGACACAGTACTCCCGTGCCGGAGCATTCATTATCGATTCCGACATGAACCTGATTAACGGCCAGGGCTTCCGGGTACAGGGCTGGGCTCTGGATGCAGCGGGCAACCCTCAGGGTAACGTAACAAACATTACCGCAGCCAACGTCTCTGCCAATGCAAGTCCAACAACGAAGGTGGATGTGGGCGTCAATCTCGATGCCACTGCTGGCTCCATCGCCCCGGCGGCATTCGACCCCACCAATCCGGGCACATATAACTCTAAAGCAGATGTAGCCGTGTATGATTCACTGGGCAGCCTTCACAACCTGAGCCTCTACTTTGTTAAAACAGGTGTGGAAGCGGTGACAGGCAATGCTGTCTGGGATTGGCATGTCACTGTAGATGGCGGAGATGTGACGGGTGGCACCGCCGGAGTCCCGTTCGAGCTTGGTGGTGGTGCCGGTTCAATCTCCACCATTACTGCCGGGCCACCAGCAACTTCTGCTCCTGGCACGCAGTCGCTGGTATTTGACCCTGCAAATGGTGCAATGGTCAACGAATTTGCCCCTGCCATTACCGCTGCATGGAAATCTGCTGCAGCTGGCAATATCGCACTCAACTTTGGTTCCGCGACAACCGTAGATGCCTCCGGATTCACCGGCACGGGCCTTGACGGCGCACTGCAGCTGGCTGGCCAAAGTGCTACCCGCTTCATGAATGCCGATGGTTATGCCGCTGGTTTCCTTGATCATATGGAGACTGATAGCACCGGCCGAATCAATGGTATCTTCACCAATGGCGAGCGCCGCCCTCTGTTCCAGGTGGCCCTGGCTAAATTCCCCAATGAGGCGGTACTCAGCAAACTGGGCAACAACATGATGGGAGCAACCATTGCCTCCGGAAAACCTGTGCTGGAAAAACCCGGTAATGGCGGCATGGGCAGCATTTCACCTTTCGCGCTTGAGCAGTCAAATGTCGACCTTGGCAACGAGTTTGTAAAACTCATCGTCATCCAGCGTGGCTATGAAGCAAACTCTAAAACCATCCTTACCACAGACCAGATGCTCAGCTCATTGATGACACTGAAACGGTAATTAATGCCATAGCGGAGTGAGGCTAAAGCCTCACTCCGCTATGCATATTTTATATGTGCACGCTTCTTGCTAGGGATGTAACATACGTAGTAGCCGGATAATCTCTTCCCAGTAAGGAGCAGAAATGGATATCGCAACTATTATAGGCCTGGTCACTGCAATTGGCCTAGTTATTACAGCTATCCAGATGGGTGGTTCACTTGCATCGTTTGTCGATGTTGTGTCAATGCTGATCGTAGTTGGAGGTACCATAGGGGCCACACTGATCAACTACCCGCTAAAAGAGGTGATTGGAGCCGTTGCCGTCGGCCTGAAAACATTCATATCAAAAGTACATGATCCGAAGTCAACTATTGCTCAACTCATCGAGCTTTCCCAGGTCGTTCGCAAGGACGGGATTCTTGGCATGGAAGGGCAAGTTGACCAACTCGACAACGAGTTCATGAAAAAAGCCGTACAGATGACCATAGACGGGCAGGAGCCCCATGTGATTGATGACATCCTGTATGGTGAAACGGAAAAAATCTCTGACCGCCATGCTCTGGGCGCAGAAATATTTATGGCACTGGCCGGTTTTGCCCCGGCCTTCGGCATGATAGGCACACTGGTGGGGCTGGTTCTCATGCTGCAGAACATGGATGATCCATCAACCATTGGACCGTCCATGTCCGTGGCGCTGCTGACCACATTTTATGGCGCCCTGATGGCCAATATTCTTTTCCTCCCGATGGCTGGAAAACTGAAAACCCTGAGTAAAAAAGAGGTGCTGGTAAATGAGATTATCATGGCCGGCATCCAGTCGCTGGCTGCCGGAGAGAATCCGCGCATCATGGAACGACGCCTGATGGGCTTCTTATCTCCAAAAGATCGCACCTCCAGTTTCGACTAATAGACCATGGCCCGCAAAAGCAAAAAAGAGAGTGAGGATCCGAAGAGCAATTTCGATATGCTCTTTCTGCAATTGATGATGATTATGATGGCCTTCTTCATCCTGCTCTCGGCTCTGTCGGTCATTATTGATGAGAAGAGGCTGAAAGCCCTGAACTCTATTGCAGGGGCCTTTAATCTCATGCCGGCTGGTGCCAACCTGAGCCAGAAACATGATGCCTCCATGCCAAGCAGGGAGCTGGGTGCCAATAATACCGCCACCAAAAGAACCGCCAAAAAACTGACGAATGTCGCCAAACTGTTGGGGGCTGGTGACGCTGTTCACGTTCTTCCTCTTGATAAGAGCACTGTCAGGGTTCGCATGCAGGAGCAGATTCTTTTCAAACCGGGGCAAATCAGACTGACCGAAAGCAGCCGCACGTTTATCGCTGCGATGGCGAAGGTACTCATACAGCCAGAAATACAGGACATCACGATTGAGGGACACACGGACAAGACACCGTTAAGGGGCAAAGGCGCCATGGGCAACTGGGAGCTCTCTGCAGCCAGAGCGATGCAGGTCTTCCATGAACTGGCGAACTACAATCTCTCCAAGAGCAAGTTGTTTGTTGCAGGAATGGGGGACGCCAGACCGCTGCCTCACTCCGAAACAGACGGCAATGAAGCCCTTAACCGGCGTGTAGAGCTGATCATTCGCTTCCGCCCCACCACCACCCAGGAATCGCGGCCAGTCGCGCTTGAGAGCAGCTCACCTGCGGCAGAAGTTCCACCCGGGGAGCATTGACCAGATGGCGCGCAAAAGGGAAAAGAAGAAGCCAGAGAAGGTTGATACCGAAGGCTGGGTAATGACCTTTGGGGACCTGATCAGCCTCATGCTCACCTTCTTTGTTCTCATCGTATCCATGTCCACCATGGATGATTTAACACTTAAAGAGATCAGCGATCAGGCGGCTGTTGGCGCATCCGTATTCGATCAGGGAAGCAGTACCGATCTGGACATCGTTCCAGCGGTCGACATAGACAAGAAAGTAAGCATGCAGGAGATGATGCTGGCAGCCCGCCAGAAGGCGAACCGGATGCTCTCCAACAGCGTATGGAAGAGCAAGGTTAGTGCACGCATAGTCAAGGACAAGTTCATGTTCAGTCTGCCCAGTTCAGTCCTGTTCAGCGAAGGCGGCGCCAGCCTGAAAGAAGAGGATATTGTCATGCTGCGACGACTTGCACGGCTGCTTGCCTCCACCCCGGGACATATTCGCGTTGAGGGGCACACCAGTTCTGACGCCATCCCTTCCGGAAGCATTTATCCGGATGCATGGAGCCTCTCTCTGGCGCGGGCGGCATCAGTCTTGCATGTGCTTGAAGCAGAAGGTGTTAGCCACACCAGACTGTCACTTGTTGGATATGGCCCATCGAAGCCGGTTTCCGTACTTAACAGTGTGTTCAGTCGAGCTAAAAACCGGCGTGTCGACATTGTACTTTACGAACCGCCGGCCAAGAAGCACCAAAAAAACCGGAAGAGTGATTGGTAATGACACGATCAGAAGCTGACAAGGAGACTGCACATGGCGGATAAAGAAATGGAGAAAGATGACAGCCAGCCCCAGAAAGAGAAGAAAAAGTCATCTATCTCGCTTGTTCAGATCATCATCATCGTCCTTTTGCTTGCTGTACTGGGGGTCGGCGGCTTCATTGCCTGGAAACTGGTGAATCTGGAGATTCCCGTTGCCCAGAATGCGCAACAGCCCGCTGAAGAAGAGGCGCCAAATACAGGACCCGGCATCATGGTCGAGATGGACAATATTACAGTCAATATCTATGGCGATGATCAGGACCGCTTCCTGCGCGGAAAAATCATACTGGAAGTGGCAGATGAGGAAGCCAGGATGAAGATTGAGCAATACAAGGTCAGGATCAGAGATACTGTTCTCGGTACACTCTCCAGCAAGAGATATGAAGATCTCCGCAGTGAGCGTGGGCAGGGGGTATATGAACTCAAGGAAGAACTGGCATATCGCATCAACTTGATTGTGGGCGAGGAAGCAGTAAAACACATCTACTTCAATGATTTGATTGCCCAATGAACGAGCCGGTTCTTAACAAAAGCGAGATTCAGGCACTTCTGGGTGCTATCGGACCAGATGAGGAGGCGAGTGCGCTTATAGCCAGCTTCCCTGAGATGCCTCAGCCCGAGAACGTTGACAGCTTTGAGTTCCGCGAAGAAGAGAAGAGCGGACTCAATGACTACCCCAGGTTTTCCCAGATGCATGACAGGTTCACTGAGGCACTGCTGGCAAGCTGGAGAATGAATTTCACCAACGCCATTGCGGTCTTTTTCAAGGAGACTACCGAGAGCAGTTATTTTGAAGTGCTGGACAGTGATGAGCCCCGTGTCTATTTCACCATGGAGTCTCCCGGAGCTGGCAGCATGCTTGTCGTGCTTGATAAGGCCCTGGTTGTCTCCTATATCGATGCCCTGCTCTCCGGAAGCGGAGAAGTGATTCCGGATGAAGAGACCGCGTTGACGCCGCTGGAGCTTAAACTGGCTGGAAGAATCGCCTCCACAACAGCCTCCATGCTGGCGGATCTGTGGAGCCCTATCATTAAACTGGATTTCGAGCTTAAACAGATCGACCTGGACCCAATGAATCTGCTCATGACCGCCGAAGATGAGTTATGCTTTACGGTCACCAATGTAATCGTACTTGGCGAAGCAGTGCGCGGCGAGATATCTCTCTGCTATCCATTCTCATTTCTTGAGCCCATGCTGATCACCATGCGTTCTCAGGCACGCGAACAAACGGCCAGTATTGACGAAGAGTGGATCAGCCAATTGAAAAGCAGCATTCTCAGTTCACCGATTGAATTAAGGCTTGAACTTGGGCGCTGTACGATTCGGATACAGGACTTTTTGAATTATAAAACCGGTGATTTTCTCCCCTTAAAAATTCCGGAGCGAGAGCCCGCCAAGCTGTGGATTGATAAATATCCATCGTTCCTCGCCAACCCCGGACAGCAGGATGGGATGCTTGCCGCCGAAGTGTTAAACACGATTAAACTTGAACCGGAGAAAGATTATGACTGACAAAGCTAAAGAGGTTGAACAGCAGAGCAGTGAAAACCAGATTGCAGCTAAAGAGCACAGCCCATCCAACCTGGAATCACTCATGCACATTCCACTGGAGGTAAGCGTAGAACTGGGCCGGGTCAAGCTGCCGCTGCATTCGGTTGTACGCATAGCCCGAGGCACAGTCCTCCAGATGGGTAAGGAGGCCGACTCACAGGTGGATATCATGGCCAACGGAAGCATTTTTGCGCGTGGCGAGGTCGTCAAGGCAAACGGTAAACTCGGGGTACGCATTACCAATATCGTCACGCCAGAAGAGCGTGTTCGCGCACTCTCATGACTTTCGGACAGCAATTTAGCTGTTTACGGACATAATCCATGGACGAACCCTTCCTGATGGCGATTGTTCAGTCAGTGGCAGCACTGGCCGTTGTCCTGGCTGTTTTTGCCGGACTGGTGTGGCTGTTGCGCCGTCTTCAGACATCCACGCAAAAGCAGCACGGCGAAAACATGAAGGTACTCAGACGCCTGCCGCTGGACGCAAAACATAGCCTTGTGGAGGTATTCTATGACGGCAGACACTATCTCATTGGTCTCTCTCCAACCGGCATGACATCCATCTCCCGACACATCGACAAACAAACCGTAAGCGCAACTGAAAGCGAGTCCTCATGATGGCAGCCTCACGCCTGACATCCCTGATTCTCATGGGATTGATCATATTCCCGTCACTCGCCGAAGCTGCTGATATCCCTACGCTCTCGATGAGTCTTGGCAACTCCGCCGACCCGGATGACTGGTTTACCGGTCTGAAGATTGTCGCGGCAATGACCGTTCTGGCCCTTGCCCCCTCAATACTGGTGATGATGACATCATTTACACGAATCCTTATCGTGTTTGGATTCCTTCGCCAGGCAATGGGCACCCAGCAGGCCCCTCCGAATCAGATCCTTATCGGCCTTGCGCTGTTCATGACCGTTTTTATCATGATGCCCGTATGGCAGAAAATTGACACTCAAGCTCTGACACCCTATCTGAATGAAGAGATATCTCAGGCTGACGCCTTTGAGAAAGCCAAATCTCCCCTTCGAAGTTTTATGCTGGCGCAAACCCGCGAAGAGGATCTGATCCTTTTTCTTGAGGCCGCCAAGGTGGAGACACCAGACAATCCTGAGGCCACCCCGATGCATGCACTGATTCCGGCCTTTGTGATCAGTGAGTTGCGAACAGCTTTCCAGATTGGTTTCTTGATCTATATCCCATTCGTCGTCCTTGATCTCGTGGTCGCCTCTGTGCTGATGAGTATGGGTATGATGATGCTGCCTCCCGTGATGATCTCATTACCCCTTAAGATCATCCTGTTTGTGCTCGTGGATGGGTGGCACCTGATCACCGCCTCACTGCTGCAAAGCTTCAAGTTATAGCACGCGTTCCAAGGCATATATAGCTCAAAAGCCGGCTTGCCAGAACGGACATACATACAGAACAGAAAGACAGAGCATTGTCTGACAGTGGCTTGTTTCTTGCTCTTTTCTTACATGAACAAGCCACAACGGTCGAAGCATACCGCTTAATTTCAGGAGATATCATGGACCGCATAACAAGATTATCGCTCTTATGCAGCCTGCCAATGTTGCTGAATGCATGTGCGAGCATTCCAGGCTTCCAGGCATCGCAGAGCAGTGAAGATAAAGAGATTCTCTGGAAAGAGCAGGTAGAGCAACGGCTTGATGCGGTTGCGGATCATAATGCGGAGATAGCCAAACTTCGGGCAAGAGTCTCCCTGCTGGAGACCGAAAACAGGCGTGAATTCACGCATGCCCAAAATGAGTTTGCAGCCATCAACAGCCAGATGGAGCTCCTTAAAAAGGAGCTGGAGGCCCTGCAGTCAAGCCGTTCAAAAGCGAAAGCCAAAGCGGCAAAAAACACGCAGAAGAATACTGCAGCCAAGGCATTTGAGACCAATGCAGAGAGTAAACCTCTGCCAGAACCGGTTGCCACGCAACCCGCCCCGCAGCAGAATGAAAGAGCCAAAGCAGCCTATTACGATGCATTTTTTGCGATGAAAAATGGCGACTACTTTGAGGCCAGCCTGGCCTTCAGAAACTTTCTCCGCGATTTTCCCGATGACAAACTGGCTGGCGAAGCCAAATACTGGTACGCAGAATCCTTGCTGGCACAAGGTGAACCGATGAAGGCATTGGCGGTATTCCAGGAGATCAATAAAGGGAAACCATTCACGCCAAAACATGCAGCAGCTTTGCTGCAAGCCGGTCTGATACATGAACAGCAGCAACAGCATGAGGAGGCGGCCACGCTCTATAGCCAGTTAATCAGGCAGCACCCCTCCAGTTCAGAGGCTGAAACAGCCCGCAGCAAGCTTAAGCAGTAAAACGGACATAGCCAGCATGAATAAATGCAATCATCCCTTATGATAACAGCATATAAATTAAAGGCCGCCCAAAAGGGCGGCCTTTAATTTATATGCATGTCTGAGAATTACTTCAGAAACCGTTTCCCTTCTTTCAACTCTTAAATGCCGGGCAGCAGCTCTTCTTTATTTGGACTAGTCAATTCTTTGGCACGAAGCCTTTCCCGCTGACGCTTGAAAAGATATTTGATGAGCATGTCCTCTTCGAGATCTGAGCGCTGCAGAAATGCAACGCCGACCCACACCTCACTTAGATTCTCTTTGTTGGCTTTAACGCTAACCACCTTGCCAATCAACTCCAGCTCTATGGGTGGGAACAGAGGCAGCTTCATCGTTATTTTCAGACGATCATCTTTCTTGAACTTTCTCGCCGGTGCAGAAAAACCGATGCCGGTAGCACTCAGGTTCACAAACTGCTGGGTAAACTTGCTGTCTTTAGATCTACTGTTATCCATATGCAGAGAAATGAGATAATTCAGCTTTTGATCCAGCGCCTCGAGAGCCCCCGCTATTTCAGGACTCAAGCCGCTGCCATAGCGATCGGAACCACTCTCATGGCTGATGAACTCCTGCATCATGCGGGTGTGATGCGAAACAACGCCGCTCTTGTTCATCTCCACTCTGAACTGATCAAATGTCAAAAGTTCGATGTTTATGGCGAGCACTTCATCCTGGCGGAATGTCTCCCGTAGTTTGCGCCCTTCATCTTTGGACATGTGGTTCTCCTTTAACAGGCCTTAGTGAGGGCAGCCACTCAGATACTTACTTTCTCCATTTGATGCGTGGCCTGAGTGTGAATCAGACCCTCCTCAATGGCTTCAATGGCGACCTCTACTACTGCACTATCAAATTGCGTGCCAGATGCACGTTGGAGTTGTTCAACACAGAAAGAGAGCGGCTGTGCCTTTCTGTATACCCGATGTGAGGTCATGGCATCGATAGCATCCGCCACGCAGACGATTCTCGCTTCAAGCGGAATCTCGTCGCCCTTGAGCTGGTCAGGGTATCCGGTGCCATCGATGCGCTCATGATGATGGCGCACGACCTGGCGCTCTCTGCCAAGACCATCAAGGTTTTTCAGCACTGCATCGCCAATTGCCGGATGTGCTTTCATGCGTGCAAATTCCTGGTCGGTAAACCTGCCCTCTTTAAGCAGGATACTGTCAGGGATTCCCACCTTGCCGAGATCATGTAACAGACCACCCATCCGGACAAGTTCGATCGTCTCCTGGTCCAGGCCCATTTTCGTGGCAAATATAACACTCATCTGGCTTACTCTGGACGAATGGTCCTTGGTGTATCGGTCCCGGGCCTCCAGCAGGCTTGCCAGCGTGATCAGGGTCTCTTTCATACTGTCCTGCAGGGCAGCGTGGACTGCCCTGTTATCAAGCAGTGTGTCCAGGTGGGCCACAAGCAGCCCCAGCGTATTCTTATGCTGTTCGCTCAGGGATGCTTCACGATAATCCATCAGGCAGATAACACCCATGGCCCTCTGTTCAAGTCGGATTGGAATCGCGATGTAACTATGCGCCGAGAGTCCCGGCCAGCAACTGTATGAGGTTCCTGTTTCCACTACTGACTGGATATAATCTTCACGCCCCTCCAGCAATGGTTCAAACGGGGTGGCATCCAGGCCACAGCTGTTTACCAGGTTTTTCGGCAGATCATCAGTATCCAGCCCATTATGCGTGGCAAGAACAAGCTTCTTTTTACCGCGGTCATACAGCGCCAACAGGCCGCTGTGTGCGCGCACAATATCCATCGCAAGCGTCAGCGAACTGCTGCATATCTTGGCCACTTCTTTGTGCTTGGGAATATCATTTAACAGGCGAAACAGAAGGCCAAGGTGTCGATCCATGGCAAACAGATCAGGCAACAGGTGGCCATGCATGAGATGCGGCGCTTCCTCTGTTTCCTCATGAGGGGATGATTTGGGCGCGGCAGGATGTGGTGAAACAGCGCCTGAGCTGAGAAATGCCTTGTCCATGCAATCAAGCAGTGCGGCAGGATGAAAGGGCTTGTGCAGGATATGCCCGATGCCAAGTTTTCCTGCCTCCTGCAGCTTCTCAGGTGATAGAAATCCGCTGGCAAGAATGATCGGGATATCAACGTCCCGTTCCCGCAATTCTGATATCAACTCCAGCGACTCTCCATCGCCAAGCGTCAGATCCGCGATCATCCCATCCCAGTACTGATGTTCAAATAGCTCGCGGGCTGCTTTGACGCTATCGGCACATGTAATCTGGATTCGGTCTGATAGTTCACTGGCAGTTTCAACGATAACGTTGCGAACCATGGCCTGATCTTCGAGCAGTACAATATTCTGCATCTCTAACCCCTACCGCCCGCCAGCTTGCAGTGAGCGGTAAATCTTCGCAGCTCGCTGCTCCGCTTTCTGGTTGGCTTGGTCGAAGTTTTTTTCACCCTGCACTTTTCTTAACAGTGCCTGATAGTTGGCAGCATTATCGAGCCGAATCTTCATTTCAGGTAACTGAAAGGGTTTGCTGACAAAATCATAGGCACCCTGCTTGACGGCAGACAGCGCATCTTCGATCCCTGAATAGCCGGTCATCAGGACAACAATGGTTCGGACAAAATCCCCGCCCACTGCCTTCAAAACGGTCATGCCGTTGGCGCCTGGCAGCATGATATCGCTTAACACCATATCAAAGTGCTGGCGGGACAACAGTTCGATTGCCGCTTCCCCGTTATTAATCACCTGAATATCATAATCGAAGGCGCTTAAATACTCTTCAAGCAAAGCAGCCAGGGCTGTATCATCTTCAATGATCAGCAAGTGACATTTATTACTCTTTTTAGGCACCACGCGGTCCGTAGAGTTCTAACAGGTTTGGTTTAAATTTGGATGCTGAAGTACCGGATGCTGATTCACTGCCAGCGGCCTCTCTGGCCCTGTCGGAAATTGTAACCTTCTCTGACGGACCGGCGGCGCCTCCCTGCTGCGAGGAGGTTCTCTGGTTCAAGGAGCTTCCCTGCTGCTGCAACAAACGATGAATCAGCGCATCTGCGGGATGAAAGTTGATAGCCATGATAAACCTCCTTCAGCAAAAGAGTCTTCTGCGTTTATAGACTATCGGCAGCAGATCAACAAACTTTAGGAAGAATATCATAAAACTATAAAATATTTTTTTGTACGCCCGTTTCAGGAAAACCGATGAGAGGATTCTTCTGGAAAGAGGGTATGGCCGGTAACAGAGAGCAGGCAAGGAGGAAGGCATTTCATCTGCCACCTCCTTCCAGCCAACCCATATCAATCCGCTCTATTCAAATTTGAACTTGGCCACGTGCTGCTGCAGTTCAGCCGCCATGCGGGAGAGCTCGGCAGAGGCCTGCAGGGTGTCGTTGGCACCCGTTGAGGTGCTCTGTGCAGCCTCGGCCACACCAGCGATATTCTGGGTGATCTGACCGCTTCCCTGCGCCACATCGGCGACATTCCTGGATATCTCGCCGGCCGTCGCACTCTGCTCCTCCACAGCACTGGCAATGGTGCTCTGGAACTCATTTACCAGCGCAATCACCTCATTGATCTTGCTGATCGCCGCCACAGCCTCTGTGGTATCCGACTGGATAATCTCGATCTTCCTGGCGATATCGTCGGAAGCCTTGCCTGTCTCCATGGCCAGATCCTTCACCTCGTTGGCGACCACCGCGAAGCCTTTGCCTGCCTCGCCGGCACGGGCCGCCTCAATGGTGGCATTGAGTGCCAGCAGTTTTGTCTGCTGCGCAATGGAGTTGATGGCGTTGATGATCTCACCGATCTCGGTGCTGCTCACATTGAGCTTGCTGACGGTGGCATTGGCAACATCAGCAGTCTCTACGGCAGAGAGTGCAACCTTGGCCGCCTCTGAGGCATTGCCGGCAATTTCACGTGTAGTGGCGCTCAACTCCTCGATGCCGCTGGCAACGGTCTGCACGTTGCTGCTGATCGTCTCGGAAGCGCCTGCAACCACACCGGCCTGCGCCGATGTCTCCTCGGCATTGGCGCCCATCTGCTGGCTGACCGATGTCAGCTCTTCAGCGGCACCGCTCAAGGTCTGGGAGTTGCTGGATATGGCCCGGATAGAGTCACTGATTTCCGCTGCAAAACTGTTGAGTGAAACGCCAAGCTGACCGATTTCATCCTTACTGGTGACATCCACACGCTGGGTCAGATCGCCTCCGGCAATTTCAGCCAAGCGACCTTTAAATCTGTTGATCGGGGCAATGATGATACGATTCAATATGAGATTAATAAGGATCAACCCCAGCGCCAACAGCGTGAGGCTGGTACCAATCGCTTTCCACATATTATTCTCTATGTGGTTGTCGTTATCTGCCAGAGAGTAGGAAATTCGAACAGCCCCGAGTGTCGTGCCGGATGCGACATCATGACAGCTCAGGCAATTGACACCCCGTGTATTTTCAGTGGCAATAAAGGGTGAAACAACCGTTAACACACGGCCCTTATCTCCCCCATCAACAATCTGAGAGACAGTCTCTCCTTTCAGAGCCTGGCGAGCCAGGTCATCGTGAGCATTTTCAGCATCCAGCCCCCCCTCGTACTGCCTGTTGACCGCCTCTCCGCGAATCACTTGGGCATCCAGTACATGAGGCAAGTTGCGCACCTTCCCTTGCAGGGTGCCACGCTCATCCATGCCGCCGGTTAACATCAACAGATTAAGGCTGTCAAAATAGGAGGCAGCCATATTTGAGACGTTCTCCTCAACCTGGGCAATGGCCTGCTCTTTTTCAGCCGAAATGGTGAGGCTTATCTCCACACTGATATTGACCAGCAGAATAATCGCGATGGTTGCATTGATCTTCGCTCTGATGGAAAGATTATTGCCAGCCTGCAACAGGTTATCAAAGAAACTCATAAAATACCCCCCATCCCCTCTGCTTGAAGCTTTCCATGCATGGATACCGGTTTTCCACAGGATTCATACACCACCTTGGACATTAACAGGTCTCTATCGGCAGTGCCGGCCAAAACTTTAGGGAAATAAACAGCCAGCTTCATGCATCGGAGGTTATTAAAGCTCATTCGACTGCCGAGTTAATGCCTGCGTAATAGCGACTGCCTTTTCCGGCTCAATGAACGAGAGGATCTTGCCCACCTTTTTATCATCCATGCGGGCAAACATTTTCACGACAGTCCCGAGCTCCATCCTGGTGACGACCTCGGCAGCCTTTTCCGGCTTCATGCTTGAATAAACTGCCGCCAGCTTTTTGATCTTCTTGCTCTTCAGCCCCTGTTCCTGCTGTAACTGGTCCTGCATTTTCGCCACCAGGCTCTCAAGCTCTTTGATCCGCGCAGCCATCCCCTCCTCAGCCTGCTCTATCGAATGCTGACGTTCATCGAGCGCCTTGGCGCGCAGATCGAGATTCTCCTTCATGGTACGCAGGTTCAGGAGCACCTCGGCCTCTTCCTGACTGACACTCCCGGTTATCGAGCCGGAAAATACAGATGCCTCAGCTGTCGGGATAATATCTGAACCATCCTGTTCAGGCTCAGCCCTTTCGCCCGCACTGGAGTGAGCGGCTGCTTGAGATACCTCTGCCGCCTGCGCTACCGGTGTCGAAGATATATCACTGATAGCCGCCGAATAGCGTCCTGTATCCGGCCACCATGTCATGCTGATATTTACCAGTGTAAAAACAGTCAGCAAAACGAGAAAGATTAATACATTGTAGCGTTTCATCATTATTTCTCCCGTATGCGGCGATGCGCCATCAGGTCATCAATAGATTGCTGCTCGACTTTCGCAACATGCTTTTTCTGCGCTTTTTCTTCATTCTCAATCAGTTTTGTATAGGCCTTTGATTTGTTCATGCTGGTAAACATATCCGCCCTGATTGCCTTCTCCTCGACAGGAATAGCGACCAGTTCTGCCAGCAACATTTTTTTTCGCCCAAGCTCTTCCTGACGCACAACTTCCAGGGTGGAGAGCTCTAATGCGGTCGTCGTTTCCTGAATAAGCCGCTCCCGCTGTTTTCCGAGATCTGCCAGGCGCATATCTACTGCTTCAACCTCATGCTTAAGCATCTCTCGCTTTCGGTTCAGATCCGCAAGCCTGAGCGTTAATTCGCTGCACTTTTGATCCTCAAGCTGTGATAACACTTTTTGTGGCTGCAATGTGTTACTCATGGATTCATCAACTCGAGCAGAGCATCTTGAGCATCTTGCAGAGCCTCAGATTCATCTTCATGCTGACGTCGGAACTTTACGATCTCAGGCAGGCGCTGGATTACCCTGTCGAGGTTTGGGTTACTTCCCTTTTCATATGCGCCCATATTCACCATGTCCTCCATGCGTTCAAACAATGCAAGGTCTTCTCGCAAGGAGCGTGCCGCATTTTGCACAGCTTGTGCAGTCAACTTATTGGCAAGGCGACTGACGCTGCCGAGAATATTGATCGCCGGATAGAGTCCTTTCTCAGCAAGCCTTCTGTCCAGGAGGATATGACCGTCGAGCATGGATATCGCCGCATCTGCAACCGGATCTGAGAGATCATCCCCCTCCACAAGCACCGTATATAACGCACTGATGCTGCCCCTTCCATCAATGCCTGGCCCTGCTCTCTCAAGCAACTCTGCAAGCATGGAGAAACAGGATGGCGTGTAACCTTTGCTGGTTGGTGGCTCCCCCAGCATCAGCCCGATCTCCCTCTGTGCCTGCAAAAAGCGCGTCAGACTATCCGTCAGCAACAGAACACGCTTACCCTGATCCCGAAACACCTCGGCAATCGTTGTTGCTGTCAGGGCTGCACGCACACGCAGCAGCGGCGGGGCATCCGATGTTTCCACCACAACAACGCATTTCGACAGCGCTTCCGGTCCCAGTGCATTGTCCAGAAACTCCCTGAGTTCCCGGCCTCGCTCACCTACCAGGGCGATAACAATAACATCCGCATCAGAATCCTTGGCGAGCATAGCGAGCAAGGTGCTTTTTCCGACGCCCGCTCCGGCAAACAACCCCATGCGCTGCCCCCATCCCATGGTCATGCAGGCATCAATGACACGCACACCGAGCTGCATCGGCGTGTCAATAATATGACGTAGCATTGGGTTGGGAGGCCTGCGATGGATGGGGAAGCTTGTCTTGATTTCCGGCAGCAGCCTGCCATCCAGTGGCTGACCCCTGGAGTCCAGAACCCGCCCAAGCAGTGCATCTGAAACCGGAATGGAGGGGGGCGTAGACAGCGGTTGAACCACGCTACCGGGCGCAATACCCCGCGTGGAACCCACCGGCATAATCAGGCTGCGGCCATCGCGAAAACCTACAATCTCAGCTTCAAGGCTGACATCACCGGCAGCCTGCACATAACAGGCCCTTCCCACCTCCGCCTTAATACCACTGGCCTCGAGCATCGGCCCCATAACCTTCTGTACCAGCCCTCTGGGGGGAAATGAAGGTTCTCTCACAAGCTTTGACAGTGCGCTAAGCCTGGATTGTTTATCGCATAATTTAGGGGGTGCTGACATCAATCTCTCCGGAGAGGAGATCTTTCTTCAGCTTCGCCACGGCATCCGCAACAGGCGCTCGCGGATCAATGAGAATATCCTGTGCGATGCTGGCAATGCGTATGCAGCCCGGCTTGATGGAGTTATCAGTCAGCAAATGGGGTTTGAACTCAGATTCAGAGATAAGCTTCTCAAACTGGGCGAACTCATCCTGATGAATATACATCATCAGGCGTTCCGTTTCAGGAAAGGTTCGCGCCGCCCTTTCAGCCATCTCCAGCAGGCGTCCCCGATCTTCGGCGGTAATTTCCCCAACCAGCCACTCTGCAAGCATGCCGCTGATGTCGATTACCGCTTCGCACATTGAATTTCTGATCTCATCAAGCTGCTGCTGCGCCTGTTTCTGAAGCTGCACCATCTTTTCCAATATCTGCTCGGCACGCTTTTCTCCCAGTGCCAGACCGGCCTTCTCTCCCGACAGATAGGCTTTGTCGTAGGCATCACGCTCGATATTGGCATCAAAGGCGTGCTTTTCAGCCAGCATGGATTCCAGCTGCTGAATTCTGGAGACCGCGGAGATTTCAGGCGCTTTTTCAGACGCTTTTTCAGGCGCTATTCCGGGTGGTTGCGGAGAAAAATCCTCGTATGGAAAAGCGGCTTTCTCTTCGATGCTGGAAATCAGCTTTAACTCCAGGGGTTCAAATGAACTGTTCTGCATCTTAATAGACCATATCTTCCTGAGTACCGAGACTGATCACACCCTCGCTATCAAGGGTTCTGGCCACATCCAGGATCGCGCGCTGAGCCTTTTCAACATCTGATACCTTCAGCCCACCCATCGCATCAATATCCTCGCGCATGATATCGGCTGCACGACTGGACATGTTGGAGAAGAAGTGTTCACGAAGCTCATCAGAGGCTCCTTTAAGGGCGCGCATCAGATCCTCCGACTGGACATTCTTCAGAATGGCCTGAATGTCGCGGCCATCCAGATCGGTAAAGTCTTCAAACATGAGCAACTGGCTATCCACCTGCTCATACAGACCCTGGTCGTGCTCCTTCAGGTTATCGAGGATGAACTTGGAGCTTTTTCCATCAAGGGTTTTCAGAATTTCGACGACCTGATCCATGCCGTTCATGGCAAGGCCTGAGCCACCGCCCTGGTGCCGATTGACCTGTTCATCCAGAGCAGCTTCGATATCCCTGGTCACATCACCCTTGATTCTTTCAATTCTGGCCATGCGAATGACCACTGCCATCTGCTTATCCTGCGGAAACAGCTGAATAACGGCGCTTGCCTTTTCTGACTCAAGGCGCCCTAAAATTACCGCCGTCGTTTGTGCGCTCTCATCCTTGATCAGGTTGAAAATGGTCCCTGGATCCATGCGGGCGAGCTTCTCCCACACCGGCATCCGGATAGGACCGCCATCCTCCAGGCTCTCCATTATCCTCTGCAGCCTTTCAGGCTCCACCACATCCCTCAACAGTTCGTGAATATCCAGCGCAGAAGATGGAACAAATGCATCTCCTGAGCGGTGCATCTGAATAAATTCAGTGTAGATCTCCTCGATTGTTTGCGCTGAAACCTCTTTTATTTGCGGCATACGCTTGGCGAGTTCTACCAGCCCCTGGTCATCAATATGCCGCAACACACCGGCAGCCACCTCAGGCCCCACGGAAAGTAGAAAAATTGCGGCCCTGTCCAGCCCTGAGATTACCCTGTTATTCGCGCCTTTACTCATGACTGCCTCGTCCACTGCTGGATGATTCGTGCCGCCATCTGGGTGTCCTTGCCAATCATCTCTTTTGCGGCCACTTGCAGTGCCTTGTGCTCCAAATTCTCTGACCCGATAGATAGCTGCATAGCTTCTATGGCGGCCTCAACCGAATCGGAAGGCTGGCCACTTAGAGCCGGCTGCTCGTCATTCACATTTCCAGCATCTGAATCCTGTACTAAAACCCGCTTGCCCAGAGGGCGCAGGACAAACCAGGCCAGCAGCAGCAGCGCAAGCCCGGCTACTCCATAACGTGCCAGTTCCAGGTAGTAGGCTTTTGCCTCCATATCCTGCATGGCAGCCGCATCTTCGTTGCTGGATATATCAACCAGAGACATGCTCTGCACTTCCAGGGAGTCTCCGCGATCTTCATTGTATCCCATGGCTTTCTCAACCAGCCCCCGTATAGACTTCAGCTCATCCTGGCTTCTGGGGGTCATCGTGGAGCTGCCATCCTCTTGCGTGGCAACATTGCCTCCAACCAGAACTGCAACGGATAACTTCTCCACCTCTCCGAATGGAATAATACGTTTTTCTGTCGTGGAGCTTATTTCAAAACTACTGATGTGCTCCTTGCGGCCGGCCTCTTCCTGTGGCTGCGAAGCATCGGCCTGCTGCGCACCCGGGGTGTTGGAGGCAACACCCGGAATGCCGGATGCCCTGCGATCAGATGCCCTCCTGCTCTCCTCAATCACGCTCTCGCTGCGCAGCACCGCCTCATCAGGATTGAAAATCTGGTTGCTCTGCTCCACATGTTCCCGGTTGATCTCCGCCGAAACCCTGACAACTGCCTGCCCGGCACCGACAATCTGTTCCAGCATCCGCGTCAGGCGCTCTTCCATTCTCCTTTCAAAACTCATCTGGTATTCCTGATAGGTCTGCACAGCGCTGGTCGGAGAATTTGATTCGCCCTTTGTGGTCAGCAGATTACCTGCCGAATCAACCACAGTAACGTCATCCCGCTCTAGCTCCGGTACACCGGCAGCGATCAGATTCTGAATCGCCAGGATAGACTGCTTGGAAAGCCGGCTTGAGCCGGCGAGCTGCAGCATCACTGATGCGGATGCCTTTCTCTTTCGCTTAATAAAGGCAGACTCTTTAGGCAGAACCAGATGAACCCTGGCTGCTGAGACCTGAGGAAGAATCTCTATCGTGCGTGCCAACTCACCCTGCAGAGCCCGCTGAAGGTTCACATTCTGAACAAAATCACTGATACCGAGCTGATTACCATTATCAAACAGCTCATAACCTGTTTTATTGCCCGGCAACATATCCTGCCCTGCCAACTTCAGTCTCAATGCATACACCTGATCGGATGGCACCAGCACTGTTCCGCCCCCTTCAAGACGATAAGGCACCTTCTCTTTCTGGAGCAGTTCAATAATTGAAGCGGCTTCTTTTTCATCAATATTTGAAAACAGCGGCCTGTAGGGAGCATCTGCAGTCCAGAAAAGCAGGCTGATAAAACCTGCCAGCATCAGAATACTGGCAATCAGCAGCAACAGGCGGCGATTCTTTAACAGCATGCCCTGAATATTGGAGACACTGGCCTGAAACGACTGCTCACCCCGCGAAAAAGAAGCGGACGCTGATGGGTTGGCGGCAACGGCCTGCGTTTGTGAAGGAGCGATTTCATTGGCCATGGTTCAATTCCTTGTCGGGAGTAATAGTTAATCTTCTTTGCTGCAAAAACATCCGGATCTCCGTTTCATACTGCGTCTCTCTGAGCCTGATCGGAGACAACCTTCTCCAGAGAACAGAATGATTCTCTAGGCTTTTTACACCTGCATGCGCATCACTTCACGATATGCATCCACCAGTTTGTTCCGGACACCCACCATCAACTGGAACGAGAGGTCTGCCTTTTGCATGGCAAGCAGGGTTTCAGAAACATTGTTACTCTTACCCATAGCAAGCTCCACGCCTGCTGCGTTTGCAGCCTTGGTCTCCTGATTGGCCTGCACCACATATTGCTGCATAAGCGCCGCAAAATTATCCGGTTTTTTGGCCACCGGCTGAGGTGATGGAACCTGCGTATTGATGCTTCCTACTGAGTTGATATTCATCTTTGACCTCTTGACCTACACTTATTATTTATCACAGCGTTGAAAAATTGACACCTTCTGGTTTCCGGCAGCCGCTATCTCAATAGTTCTATTGTTTTCAGGAACATCCGTTTTGATGCCTGCATCACAGTGACATTGGATTCAAAACCCCTGGATGCAGAGTTCAGATCCACCATCTCTTCAACAGTATTTACGTTGGGGAACTTCACCATGCCATTGCTGTCCGCATCCGGATGGGACGGGTCAAACAACTCCTGGGGCGGGCGACTATCCTTTACCACATCCGCCACCTTTACTGTTTGATGCTGGTTGCTTTTCAGCGATGATGAAAAGACATTGCTGAAGCTTCCCTGAGGAGCAACGGTTTCAAAAATGACCTGGCGCCGCTGATAGGGGCCACCATCCTCTGTACGGGTGGATTCCGCATTGGCAATATTCTCTGCCACAACATCCATACGTGAGCGCTGTGCGGACATGCCGGCAGCACTGATATGCATTGAGTTTAAAAGCGAATCTGCCATTACCTACCTTCCTTGATGGCATTGGCCAGA
This sequence comes from Mariprofundus ferrinatatus, assembly GCF_002795825.1. Lineage (NCBI taxonomy): Bacteria > Pseudomonadati > Pseudomonadota > Candidatius Mariprofundia > Mariprofundales > Mariprofundaceae > Mariprofundus > Mariprofundus ferrinatatus. The sequence continues at coordinate 2,097,831 of NZ_CP018800.1, forward strand.
CTGCTGATCTTGCCTTTGATCATTCGCATTGTAAGTTCATGCATCAACTGATTTTCAGCCATGCGAGCCATCTCTTTTTGTGTGTCTACGTTGTTCCCATCAAGACGAAGGGAGGCATCGGCCGAATCAGCGCCGGAACCATTAAAAATGGTGCTGTTTGATTTTGAGAACAGACCCTGATCAAGCCGGTTCCGCTTGGCCTGCTCTGCCGAAAAGATATCGTCAAAGGTGCGCCTGTCCGCCCGGTAGTTGGGGGTGTCGGCATTTGCGATATTGGATGCATGGGTGGTCTGCAGCTTCTCTCGTGCAACCAATGCTGTCTCAAGCTTGAGGAATCCACTGCTAAACAAACCACTCATGACATACCTCTCTCAATCAGTTTATCTGCACTGAAAAGCGTCAGGCAGATGACACCATGTCTTGAGCAAGCGGCATGCCAGTATCCATATCCCGGAGCTTGTTTCTTAATGTACGAATGCTAATACCAAGCAGTTTTGCCGCTTCGGTACGATTTCCCTTCACATGTTTGATCGTCTGCTTTATCAGCGCCTGCTCCATATCCCGGATGCTTACGCCAGCCTTGATCGCATGCTCTTCGGAGCGCTCGGAAGGGAGCAGCTTTGATGCAGCCTCCAGATTCAGGTACTCAACCTGAAGCTGATCTCCCGCACAGATCAGGAAGGCACGGTGCATGCAATTCTCGATCTCGCGGGCATTGCCAGGCCAGTTGTAGTGCTGCAGATATTCAACACAGGCCTCACTGATAGCCGGTGCAGGCTTACCATACATCTCACTAAAACGCTGGAGAAAATGCTCGGCCAGCGGGATGATATCGTCAGGGCGATTTCGGAGCGGGGGAAGCGAAACCGTCACCACATTCAGGCGATAATAGAGATCCTGGCGAAACACCCCTTCATTGATTGCCTCCTCGATATTGCGGTTGCTGGTGGCGATGAGGCGCACATCCACCTTGATAGGGCTTCTGCCACCCAGGCGGTCAACCTCCCCTTCCTGGATCACGCGGAGTAACTTCGCCTGCATATGCATCGGCATCTCAGTGATTTCATCCAGCAGCAGCGTGCCGCCATGTGCAAGTTCGAACTTGCCGGGCCGGGAGCCTGTAGCACCGGTAAACGCCCCCTTTTCATAACCGAACAACTCCGCCTCAATCATCCCCTCGGGAATAGCTGCGCAGTTGACCGCAACAAAGGTGCAGTCGTGTCGATTCGAACACTGGTGGACATACTGGGAAAGCCGCTCCTTGCCAGTTCCCGATTCGCCAAGCACGAGAATGGAAGCGCGGCTGGGCGCAACAAGGGCCACCTGATCCAGCAAGCGCCTGGTCTCGATATCACGGGTAACAAATATGTTGGTGCCTTTACGCTGCTTGCTGGCCTGTGAAGAGAGATCCGCCTGATGTTGCGCTTTACGTATATAAATACTGAGAATCTCATCCGCGCACGGCAGGGCACGGTAATCTGTAGCGCCGGCACTCATGAGTTGCGATGCGCGATCTGCGTTCATCTGATCTGCCAGCACAACCAGAGTGGCCATCGGTGCATGTTGAAAAACCTGTTTCGCCTGCATATTGGCAAGATGCGAGTCCATCAGGAAAAATAGCGTCTCTGAATCAGCCTGCAGCTGTTCGACCTGAAACTGTTCCTGCGACTCCACAGGTAGATCGGAGGCCACCCGCCCAAGCTGAACGCTTAACTCCGCTGCAACAGCCTCAGGAAAGCCCAACAAATATATCTTTTTCATTAATGTTGCCTCTTCACTTGCTCTGCCTGCTCCTGGGCCAGCAGCATGCGAGCCCTCAGCTGGTAGTCAGGATCGGAATCCGGGCTACTCAACAGGGTAAGATGCTCCTTCGCCATATTCCAGCGCCCGGTATTTTGCGCGCATAGTGCCATCGCATAGTGCCATGCCGCCTTCTGCTCGGACTCAGGCACCTGAAGTAACGCCGTCTCAGCATCCAGATAACCCATACCCTGGATCAGGGCATCAGCCTGTTCTATGACATACTCCCATCGCTTATCCCCCTCGCTTACAGCTGCCAGCTGCTTCCATGCCTCGGCGGCTGTATGCCAGCGTTTCAAATTCAGATTAATACGGGCTCTGGTAAGCCAGTAGGTTTTGCGCAGTTCGGGCGTTAAATCATTCGGATTGATATTCGCCAGAGTCTGGCTGGCCGCTGAAGCCTCCCCCCGGGTATTCTGTATGCTTCCGACGATCAGCAGGAGATCCTGGCGATAAAGCGTCTTCTCATGTTTGGCTAGCCACTGCATGATCTTGATAACGCCGTCCTGATCCCTGCGCTCAGCCCAGAGGCGGGCTTTTTCCAGCATAATACGGTGAGACCAGACCGAACCGCCCGCCTCAACATAGAGGCGATCCAGCATCTCCTCTGCATGCACAAAGTCCAATAAATGAATGTAAGCCTGTGCTACTCCGAAAGCCAGCTGCTGCGACCTTTCTGGCCTGATCTGCGGATAGCGCTTCCATAACACGACAGCCTGAAGCCACTGCTCCTTCTCCAGCATATTAAGAATATGTCTGCCCAGCAGCTCTTTTCCCTCACTGCGCGCTGCATCCGCAAAACGGGACGGAGACTCATAGGATGCCGCAATTGCATAGGATGCCGTGGCTCTGGTCATGTATTCCGCATCACCCTCTCCCAGTCTCGCCAGAATACGCGCCTGATAGAGCGTTGCCTCAGTCTCAACTTCAGAAAGCTGGTTACTCGCCACCAGCCGGGAGAATTTTTGCAGGGCCACCTTCAGTTTTGCAGTGTCACTGATGCCTTTGCTCTGCAGCATTAATTGGCGCATATAGGCCTTCTTGCCGACAGCACTCTCCCCATGTCGACTTGCCAGAATGCCATACATTGTCTCCGCACCCTTGGCATCACCCTGCTCCACCAGAATATCCGCCTGCAACAGGCGTACGGACAAGGCCTCTGGGCTTGAGACGTATCTCTTCAGAAAGCGCTTAACATGGACATATTGTACCTGGGTGGTTTCATAGAGGGATAAGAGGCGGATGTATACCTCATAAACATAAGCATCACCCTCTATCACTTCAGGGTGATGGGTATAGGCATCCACCATGTTTTTATAGGCCAGTTCAGAATTGCCGTCAGCCTCTTCAATGATTGCCAACCAGACAAACCCTTCTGTCTCCTCCAGATCAGAGATATCTGAACTCAGGCCGAAATATCTGAGAAGTACCGAGCGTGCATTCTGAAACTTGCTTCTCTGGATGAGATAGCGCGCATGCAAGAGCGCCGCTTTTTTTGCCTCCTGAGAGTAGGGGTAGTCGAGTAAAATCGTCTGCAGGGCAGAATTCGCCTGATCATACCTGCCCTGATTCCAGCTTAGCCATGCCACCTTCCAGTGCATTTTTACAGCCTCGAACCTCTGGGGGTACTCTTTATGAAGATCCTGGTATGCGCGGATACTTACTTCTGCTTTGTTATACTTCCTTGCAGCAGCAAGCTTCTCCTCGGACTCAGCCAGAACAAGCAGCAGCTCAAAGCGCTGATCATCGTTCAGCTCAGTATCGGCCAGCAGCGTGCGGGTCAGGTTGATAGCGCGATGCACCTCTCCCTGCGTCAAAAAAGAACGGACATCATCAACACCCCGCTCATCCGCCGCATGGCAGATGCCCGTATTAAGGACAAATATAGCCAGAATAGTCGAAATAATTACTGAAGCTGAATGCATAGTAGTAAGGGTAAGCAAAACCCATGCCGTATTCAGACAATGCATATGGCCGAAATCTGAATGGCGCCCCAACCGCCGCCGGGCTGCTTATCTGAGGCAAGAGCTGCTCCGCTGAATGAGCGCCCCTGACCAGGTGCTGTTTCTGATTCAGTACCGACTCAAATCGTCAAAACAGCGCTAGTATTCCGGGCCAACCGGCGTCGGGTCTTTCGAGTCCAGCAACTCCACAGAAACTTCCACGTTTGCATTGATATAGCCCTGCGGATTGGTTTTTCCCATCAACAGAAAAGCCGGGGTCGAAACATCAACCTGCGCCCTCTGGCACTGCCTGCTTTTTATATTGTTCGAATGCTCTGCTGGACAAAAGTCTGTGATGTAAAGCACCACTGATTTCGCCACCTTTGGCCTTTTTCCGAGCGCCTGGGTCAGATCTTCAACTATACCCCCTGGCAAGTAATTATTGGTGGGAGGGTTGTTGTCGTTGATTTGTGCGATCAGAGACGGTTCGCCACTCTGCCCGCAAAATTCATCATCCAGGCATTTAACCCGTACCTTTCTTCCACACAGGTTCCAGTTTTCAATACAGCTGGGCTCTGACTGGGAGTCTTTCGAACACTTTTTCATCCCCAGTAGCGCAGGTGAGTCGCTTGGTGCCACGAACCAATGACGGTAATCACCATGATGGAATCTCATATCACTTACGGTGTTGTCACACGCAAGCCCAAAGCGCTTGGTGGTCAAGGCCCCCATCGTTGAGCTCCACTTGCCATCCATAATAAATGTATTGTCGGTAGTGTTGATAACAGACATCGGGATAACTCCCCAGTCGGCCCCATCTCTTCCGGAAGCGGTATTTTGCAAATCTTTTGCCGGAGATGTGCCCGCACAGCAGGAAATCACCAGTGACAGCAGGACTATCAAAAGTGCTTTGATCATGCTTGTAACCTTCCCCTTATTGTTGATCCAGATATTCCTTGTTTCACAACACTGACCTGTTCGTTTGTCAGACCTGTTTCCTGCTCCACCCACGATGTTTGGTGCACATTTCCACCGGTTTCCAGATACTATTGAAAATTGCGATTCGCCGGAAGCAACCATCAGGGCTGACGACATCACCACTGGGATCCCGGACTGCAAGCAACGGATCCTTTTGCGGCACTTTCATTTGGACACTCCGGTCGCACCTTCGGTTTCCAAATGATGGATGGCAGTGGAGGCGGCTTTTTGCACCTCAGCAATCAGGCGCTCTGTTTTAGGGCTGATTTTTGCAACCTGCAAGCTTTCTCCTCCGGCGAGCGTCCGGTTTTCCACGCCGCTCTTCTCAAAGGCATATGCAAGCTGATGCAAAATCTCACCACCGGCAATGACATCATGTTCGCTGCCCAGCAAGGCCAGATGCTCTGCCAGTGACACAGCCGCACCGACAGCCCTGAACTCCCTGTGTCTGCCCGCCCCCAAGAAACCGGTAAGCACTTCTCCCTGAGCCAGACCGATTTTGAACGCGACAGTGCTTCCGTCGGATCGATGCAACGACAGCATTTTTGACGCCTCAATGAGTTCAAGGGCGCACTTTGCCGCCCGATCCTGATAGTTCCTCAGATTAAACGGGTGATTAAACACCGCAACCATATGGCCGCCTGAAATTGCATCAAGATGCCCGCCGTTCTCCGATACGATGGCATGCAATATTCTGAAGAACCTGTTTAGTTCAGACAAGCCGCCAAGCTCACGGAGATCAGAGATATAGCCTGCAAAATCAACCATCTCCACTGCCATGACAGCAACCGTCCTCGCCGGATGGTCTGTATTAACCAATGTTCTCTCGAAGCCATCGGAAACCTGTTGCGGGCTTTGGTAACGACCGAACACCTCATGCGTCATCTGGCGATGTGAAAGCCGGGAAACCATCTGATTAAAGTCGCCAACAGCCTCTCCGATTTCTCCGCTTCCATAACCGGGGATATGGACAGAGAAATCTCCACCCCCAACCTGCCTTGATGCCATGGAAATCCTTCGCATCAAGTCTGTAAGGGTGCCAGAGAAGCGGTACATCAAGGCTCCGGCCAGCATGGCAAGAAGCAGTGCGACCATGGCGATAAGCAACTTCTTTCCGCTGCTGTAAACATCCTCTTCAGGAGCCGGCATATGCAATGCAATCACACCCAGATCTGTTTTGTTGAGATTAACCCCCTGGGCATACCAGCGCTCCTGCCCCTCAACCGAGAGCAGTTGCAAATGATGGGAAGGGAGAGAACTTACCGCATCAGGGATTACCCCTTCCCCGAACTGCTCGCTCTCGCCATTGGCCCAGCGAAGATAAACTATCGATCCGGGCGATGTTGCAACAAACTCCTCCATCAGTCGGTCAACTTCCGTCCTGCTGTCTGCCATCATCGGCATTCTCAGGGCACCTGACAGCATGGAGAGTGTATATCGCACATAATCATCCCGCTCGACTCGCAACGCATCCCGCTCAACAGCAATAATACTCAGCGCCATGACAGCCGAACCGGCTAAAGTCAGAAATGCTGCAAATAAGCTCCAGGACCAACGTAAAGACATTCTACCATCTCCCCCAATACACTTCTGACAACTGGACAGCCATTTTTTGAACCCAGTTCATCGGCATAAGCAAAAGATCAGCCACCTTCATGGCTGTTGGCAGATAAATTGCTCGGTTCACCGCAAACATCGTATTCAATTCAACGCAACCGTTCTAAACAAGGAGGGGGTTTAAATGGATTTCTCAACCATTGCCGGTATTCTGGCAGGATTCGGGCTGATCGTGCTCTCCATATTCCTCTCAGCCGTGGAACCGGGAATATACGTCAATCTGACTGGTTTGATTATTGTTATCGGCGGCACCATGGCCGCCACGCTGGTCAGCTATCCAACCCACGAACTGAGGAAAATCAGCAAAGCGCTGGCCAATGTTTTCCATCGCACCGAATACTCTATCCGTGATGACATTTACGAGATCGCCCAGGCCGCCCGCTTTCGCAGGCATGGAAATCTGGCCGGCATAGAAGAGCGCCTCGCAAAAATCGAAAACCCTTTTTTGCGTACCTCCATCCAGCTGGTGGTTGATAACACGCCTGCCGATGAGATTGTGAACATGCTGCAATGGCGGATTAAACGTTTAAGAGAGAAGGAGCGGGCTGAGGCGCAGGTGTTTCACACCATGGCCGCCTATGCGCCCGCCTTTGGCATGTTCGGCACACTCGTAGGCATGGTCAACATGCTCTATGGCGTGAATGGTCCCGACTCATTGAATATGGGACACAATATGGCTGTGGCACTGATGACAACACTCTACGGCGTACTGTTGGCCAATCTGATTTTTAAACCCGTAGCAATCAAGCTTGAACGGCGAACAGAGAAACGCACCATGATCATGCGCATGATTGTCGAGGGTGCCATCATGCTCGCAAGTGACCGAGGCCCGATATTTATCCGGGAAACACTGAAATCATTTTCAGCCCAATATGAGGATGAACTACGCGGCAGCAGCCACTCATCCGAAGATGAGCTTCGCGCATCAACCGGAAAACGTTCGCTTCGCGCCAGTCCGGATGACAACTTCTAATGCAAGAGATACTGAACAAGGAACAGCCAGGTGATAGCCCTGCAGGCCTTTCACTGCTTCGAACCCACGCCCTGGATGAGCCGGAGCCAATCGATGACTCACCTGAGATAACGCAAGACACATGGATGGTCTCCTATCTGGATCTGGTCACCCTGCTGTTGAGCCTATTCATTGTAATGGGGACACTCAATGCACCAAAAGCGGGCATTCAGGTGCAGGAGACCTCTAACGGCATGAATGCCAAGAATCAGGAAACGCCTGTAAGCATGGATGCCACCATCAAACGACAGGGCCAGAAGCAGGGGCTGGAGGAGGAGCTCAACCGTATCATCGGCAGCAACTCACTGGGCGGCGTCATGGACGTCAAGGTATCCCCCGGCCAGATTCGCCTGCAGATGCACGCCAGCATGCTTTTTGGAGCAGGCGAGGCCAATCTCAACGACTCGGCAGGCACCCCGTTAAAGGATCTCGCAAGACTGTTACAGGGCTATCCGGGCAGGGTCGAAGTCGCAGGCCATAGTGACAATATTCCGGTCTCCGGAGGGCGCTACCGCTCGAACTGGGAACTCTCATCGGCACGTGCCGCCTCCGTAGTTGAATCCCTTATAGAGATCGGCATTCCTGCCAGCAGATTACACGCGACTGGTTATGCCGACACGCGCCCTATCACCACCAATGCCACCCCCGAGGGCAGGGCAAAGAACCGCCGCGTTGAGTTTATCGTTGAAATGGGACCGGAGTTGATCCACAAACGCTGACTGATCGAAGCCTGCAGGCAAGCAGATGAACCGATCAATCTACAAGCCCTCAGCAGTTCACTCCTGGGACTGGACGATGCCCTTCTTTTTGATTTTCTCAACCAGCGTTGTCCGGTTCATTGAGAGAAAATTGGCAGCACGGTTCTTATTCCAGTCAAATCGCTCAAGGGCCGACTGAATAAGGTGGTTTTCAAACTCATCCACAGTGGCTTTCAGGTCAATATGGTCCACCTCGTTGATATCGATCTGGAAATTCTGCACCAGGCGTGCCTGTTCACTGATCATGCGTGAAGGCAAGTCATCGATCTCGACCACCCCCTCCCGCTTAAGCGTACAGACGCGCTCGATAAGATTGCGCAGCTCGCGCACATTGCCCGGCCACACATAGGAGAGCAGCACCTGCTTGGCTTCACTGGAAAGACCTGTGACATTAGAACCCTTCTCGGTATTGAAATATCCCAGGAAATGGTTGGCCAGCAGCAGGATATCATCCCCCCGCTCCCGAAGTGGGGGAAGATGCAATGGAATAACGTTTAGCCTGTAGTAGAGATCTTCCCTGAATCGTCCGGCTTCAATCTCCTCCTCCAGGTTCCGATGCGTCGCTGCAATGACACGCACATCCACCTCGATGCTCTGCTGGCTGCCCACGGGTTCAAAGCAGCGCTCCTGCAAAACACGCAGCAGTTTCACCTGAAGTTTGGGGCTCATATCTCCGATTTCGTCAAGGAAGATTGCCCCCCCATTGGCCAGCTCAAAACGGCCGGGGCGCGACTTGATAGCGCCGGTAAAAGCCCCCTTCACATGACCAAACAGCTCAGACTCCAAAAGCTCCTCTGGAATAGCGCCGCAATTGATCGAAACCAGCGGCTTCTTTGAGCGCGAACCGCTGCTGTGCAGTGCCTTGGCCAGCACCTCCTTGCCACTGCCGGACTCGCCAGAGATCAGAATGGTACTGTCGGAGTTGGCCAGCAATTTCACCGTTTCCTGCAGGTGTCGCATAGCTGCGCAATGGCCTGTGAAACCGGTAAGGTTTTCTGCCGATCTAACCTGCTCCCGCAGTGTACGGTTATCCTTTTGCAGTTGCTGAGTTTTCAGGAACTCGCCAACACGCACCCCCAGCTCATCAAGGTCAAACGGCTTTTTAAGGAAATCATTTGCCCCCAGGCGAACCGCATCAATTGCCGTATCCACTTCGGCATAGCCGGTCATGATAATGATGCCCATTTCCGGATCAGAGCTGTGGAATTCACGCATCAACTCGATGCCATTACCATCTGGAAGGCGCACATCAAGAATACACAGATCAAATTTTCCGAGGTCGAGCGCCTCACGGGCCCGGGTTGCATTTGAGGCGCCAGTGACATGAAATCCTGATGCCTCCAGGTACTCCCTGAGGATTAGCCGAAACTCCTCATTATCTTCAACCAGTAATATAAACGCGGACTGCTCCATTGATAGGACTCCTCTGCAGGCTGAGGCACTTTATTTGCCAGTCAAAATAATGACGCCCAAAACCCAAAAGGCAAGCATATATGTGAATGAATGCTGTCAAACAGGCAAACGGCCCAGATCTGGCAGGCACAAATACCGGCTCACATACGTCAGAGATGGCCTGTAATTTGCTCATTGGCAGCATGGGAATAGACGGCGTTATCAATCTGGGCACTGAAGCCCTATACATGGTTCTTCAACTTTCACTGCCAACATTGGCCGTAGCCCTGATCGTTGGTGTAGCCATCTCCCTGTTTCAAGCAGTCACACAAATTCAGGAGATGACACTGACCTTCGTGCCAAAGATTGTTGCCGTTTTCCTCTGCATCGCTCTAACTGCCCCCTGGCTGATTGAGATCATGGTGGACTATACCAAGCATATTTTTTCACTTATCCCAACCATCACCAATTAACATGGAGCTTCCCACCCTCAACATTGAAGATGTCATCGCTGCCATGCTTGTTCTGATAAGGGTTAGCTGCTTGTTGATTCTGATGCCCGTACTCGGGCACCGGCTGGTGCCTGCTCAGGTAAAAATCGGATTGAGCGCACTGCTTGCAATCCTGCTTTATCCTGCGGTGGCCAATTCCCTGCCCCAGATGCCCGCAACACCGCTCGCCCTGATGCTCGTCGCGATACAGGAGATCCTGATTGCAGCCATGCTTGCCATGGTAGCTCAGCTGATATTCGCAGCCGCTCAATTTGCAGGACAGGTCATGGGTTATCAGATGGGTCTGGCCATTGCCAATGTTTTTGATCCTACGACCAGTGCCCAGATCTCCATCGTCGGTCAATTCTCAATCGTACTCTCCATGCTGATCTGGCTTTCCGCAGGTGCCCATAACGCATTCCTGTTCGCACTGGCAGATTCATTCGACCTCCTTCCCATCGGTCAGCCACTGGATGTTTCCGGCTTCCTGGCGCTAAATGAGATGGCCAGCAGCATGTTCGTACTTGCCCTGCGACTTGTCGCCCCAATGCTGCTTTTGCTGTTCTTTCTCTATGTCGCCCTGGGCCTGCTCTCCCGAGCAGTACCCCAGATTCAGGTGTTTTTTGTCAGCTTCCCCCTCACAGTCGGGATCGGCTTTCTGGCATTTGCGCTTGCACTTCCCAGCATTATCTCACTGATGCACGATAGTTTTACCGGTATTTCAGAAAGCCTGCCGGTGCTGCTGCGGGCCTTATCCGGTGTGTAAGCGATATGGCTTACGACAGGTTTAACTAATGGCTGACGATCAGGATCAGAGTCAAAAGACGGAAGAGGCCACCCCGAAGCGCCAAGAAGAGGCGCGCAAAAAGGGTCAGGTTGCCAACAGCAAAGAGCCATCAACAGCATTTGCTTTCCTGATACTGGCATCGCTCGGCATTACCGGGGCGGGTGAGTTTGTGATCGGGCGCATCATGTCCCTGATGCGCGACTCATTCTCAGGAAACCTGATTCTTGAAACCACCCCGAGCGGCATGCAAGATCTTATTCTCAGGGTATTCATAGACATTGCAGCCTTTGTCCTGCCCATTGTTATCCCGATTATGCTGATCGGCATTCTGGCCACGGTGATGGTTACGGGTCCGGTGTTTTCATTTGAAACACTGAAGCCGAAACTGGAAAAGATAAGCCCGATGAAGGGGATCAAGCGACTCTTCTCAACCCGCGCACTGTCAGAGTTCGTCAAATCTTTGTTGAAATTAACCGTCATTAGTTTGGCGTGCTGGGTCTGCATGGTCGATCTTCTTCCACTAACCATCTCCGCCGTAAGAAAGGATACCGCCTCAATTGCCAGTCTTGCAGTCGAAGGAAGCCTGACGCTGATCGGCCTGGTGGCATTTATTTTTTTCTTTATCGCCCTGATGGATGTGATCTACCAGCGCTGGGAACACGCCAAATCCCAGCGCATGGCACAAAAAGAGATTCGTGATGAACACAAGGAAAGTGAAGGCGATCCCCACCTTAAAGCCAAAATCAGGCAGATTCAGATGGAGCAGTCCAGGAACCGCATGATGTCAGATGTTCCCAAGGCAGATGTCATTATCACCAACCCTACCCATATCGCCATCGCTCTGTCCTACCCGCTTGGCAGTACCGGTGCGCCAAAGGTGCTGGCAAAAGGAAAAGGGAAAGTGGCTGAAAAAATAAGGGAAATCGCCCGCGAGAATGAGATCCCCATCAGGGAAAACAAACCTTTGGCGCGATCCTTGTTTAAGAGCGTCAGGATAGGAGATGAAATTCCTGAACATCTGTATGAGGCGGTCGCCGTCATCATCGCAGAAATTTACAGAATAAAGGCGGAAGAAAATGCCAGAGCTCAGGGTTAACGGGCAAACATCAGGCTTCTCACTACTGCAGCCCGCTGTCAGGCGGGAGACTGCATGCCTGTTCTTCTCATTACATTTCAGCAGCGACTCTGCATATCAGCAGAACATGAGGGGTGCGTAACATGCAGGCTATAGCCTCGATGGCTTTCAAACGCCTGGCCGGACGCTCGGATGTTTTGCTTGCGATCGGTGTTCTCGGCGTATTGGCAATCATGATCGTGCCACTGCCCACGTTTCTTATGGACATGTTTCTTGCCATCAATATCTCCATTGGTGTCCTGATCCTGCTGACGTCACTCTACGTCCTCAAGCCGCTTGATTTTTCCGTATTCCCATCGCTGCTGCTACTGACCACACTGTTCCGGCTGGCGCTGAACGTGGCCACCACCCGACTCATTCTGCTCAACGGACAGGATGGCCCTTCTGCAGCCGGGCATGTCATCGAAGGCTTCGGGCAGTTTGTTGTCGGAGGCAATACCGTTGTCGGACTGATCATCTTTCTCATTCTGGTGCTGATCAACTTTATCGTCATCACCAAAGGCTCCACCCGTATTGCTGAAGTATCCGCACGCTTCACGCTCGATGCCATGCCCGGCAAGCAGATGGCCATCGATGCCGATCTCAATGCCGGCCTGATTGATGATAACCAGGCCAGAGCACGCCGCGATGCGGTCTCCCGTGAAGCGGAATTTTACGGCTCCATGGATGGTGCTTCAAAATTTGTCCGCGGAGATGCGGTTGCCGGCCTGATTATTACGGCCATCAACATTCTGGGCGGACTCGTCATCGGCACCATGCAGCAGGGAATGCCTCTGTCGGAAGCGATGTCGATTTACAGTATTTTGACGGTTGGTGACGGTCTTGTTTCTCAGATCCCCGCACTCGTCATCTCAACTGCGGCCGGTATTATTATTACCAGGGCCGGAGGCGACAAATCGCTGCCGGATGAGCTCAGCTTCCAGTTCACCCAGAGCCCGCGCCTCTTCCTAGTTGGCTCCGGTGCCATGCTGCTGCTCGGATTCATGCCCGGCCTCCCCTTCATTCCGTTCGCCATCCTCTCTGCAGGGGCCGGCATGGCCTGGTGGTACCTTAACGCAGAAGCTGAAAGCCGTGCCCTTGAAGCCGAATCGCTCACTCCCTCACAAGCAGTTGAAGGGGAGCCGCAGGAGGCGCCACTGACCGACCTGCTGATTGTAGATCCCATCAGGCTGGAAGTGGGCTATGGACTGATTGACCTGGTGGAATCAAGCCATGAGGGGAACCTGCTTGACCGGCTGAAAAGCGTGCGCAAGCAGATTGCACAGGAAATTGGCTTTATCCTGCCCTTCGTTCATATCAAGGATAACCTTCAGCTCGGCGTCGGTGAGTATAAAGTTCTGATCCGTGGTGCTGAGGTTGGTCGTGGAGAGATGAAACCACGCAGCCTGCTGGCGCTGGAGAGCCAGGCAACCGGCCCAAGCATCGAGGGTGAGCCTACGCAGGAACCTGCATTCGGCCTTCCTGCCCTGTGGATATCAAATGAGAAACGGCAGCAGGCAGAGCTGTCCGGTTACACCGTAGTGGAACCGGCGACAGTCATCGCGACGCATGTGACCGAAATACTGCGCAAATACTCACACGAAATACTTGACCGGGCGCAGGTACGTAAAATGGTGGACACACTCTCCGAACAGCATGGCAAGGTCGTAGATGAGATCATTCCATCACAGGTGTCCATAGGGTTGCTGCAGAATGTATTGCATCAGCTGCTTGCAGAGTGGGTGCCCATCCGCGACCTGCTCATGATCATTGAAACACTTGCCGACAACAGCGGCCAGAATCTTAGTGTCACTGAATTGACGGCCAGGGTGCGAATTCGTCTGGGACGCAACATTGTGCAACAGCACCTGAACCAGGCAGGCGAACTGGGTGTGTTCACGATCAAGTCCGATATCGAGCAGGAGATGATGGAGAGACTGGAACAGTACAGTGAATGGACACTGCCGCTGAACATCAACCGCTGGCAGAGTTTCCTGATGCGCCTGAATGATGCCGTATCAGGGCATGATATGAGCACAACAATCATCCTCACCACACCGGAATTAAGGGCGCCGCTCTCTGCCTCCCTTAGCAAGGCCATGGCGCGTATCGCAATACTTTCCATTGCCGAAATACCTTCCTATATCAAGGTTCAGACCTTAGGAAGCATCGGATTACAAGATGCAAATTAAGATATTCTCAGCCCCCAAACTGCATGAAGCTCTGGCTAAAGTGCGTCAGGGATATGGTCCTGATGCGATTATCATGGATCGCCATAAAAGTGTCGATGAGAACGGGGAACCGGTCTGGCATGTCCATGCGGCGCGCGATGTCGGAGACAGCATGCAGGTCTCCAAGGCCTCTGCAGAGAACAGGTCTGTGGATTCTGAGAATGCCCATAAAAAACTATTAACTGCCATGAGTCAGCTGGAGCGTATTGTAGACGGCCTCGGCAGGCAGGAGTTTGAAGGGCTGCGGGCCTCACTCCCGGATCAACGCAGCAAACATGGCTTTGATACCCTGATAAAATTAGGCGTAGCCCCGAATTTCGCCTCTGACATCGCAGAGGACTTCGTTAACAATGCGCCCGTGGCGGAAGAGCTGCTGACATGGGGAAGCGCCATTAACCCGACAGAGAAACGTGAAGTCGTGCTGCTCAGCGGCCCAAGCGGCTGCGGCAAAACCACGCTGGCCGCCAAACTTGCCGCGCACTTTATGATCAACGGTGCAAGTGTGGCGTTCCTTAGCACCGATACCGAACGCATCGGCGGCCTTAATGACCTGCAAACGTTCGCCACCAGCCTCGGCGTACCTCTAGTCCCTGTCGCAAGGGCATCGGATATTGAGCCTGCTCTGCGCCAGGTAAAATCGGCACAGTTAGTGCTAGTAGATACCGAGAGCTACTCAAGGAACCAGCCAGTCAAACTGCGCAAGCAGTTTGACTTATGGAACCAGATTCCATGCAGCCGGAAGTTTGTTGTACTTCCAGCCAACATGGACGAGGCAGATGGAATGGAAACGCTTCTCAAGGCGCAGAAGATGGGTATCAATGAATTGGCATTCAGCAAGCTGGATGAAACCTCCTATCCCGGGAAACTGATTAACTGGGCGGCTTCAGGCATTGCCATCTCTTACTGCAGCTTCGGCCCGGAGATTCCGGAACAGATGGGATGGCTTTCAGCCAAGGCGATTACAGCACTGCTGGACAGTCAGACAAAAACCAAGGAGTCATCATGAACAATTCCCCTGACGGGCTAATTACCCAGCGCTCACCGCAAGTTATTGCTGTCTCCAGTGGCAAGGGGGGTGTTGGCAAAACATTTATCTCTGTCCATCTGGCTGCACGGGCTGCCCAACAGGGCAAACGGGTACTGTTGATTGATGCGGATCTGGGCATGGCCAATGTAGATATTATGCTGGGCCTGACTGCCAAAGGCTCCATCCTGCAAGTCATTGAGGGTCAGGCAGAGATTCATGATATTCTGGTAAAAGGGGCAGAGCGACTGGATGTACTGCCTGGAGGCAGCGGTCTGCATGAACTGGCGCACCTCTCCTCTTCGCATCAGCATATCCTCCTCAGCGAACTGGATAACCTGACCCGCAACTATGATCTGGTTCTGGTTGATACGGGTGCGGGCATAGGTGAGAACGTCATGTTCTATGCCTCCAGCTCCGAATCCGTCCTGATCGTACTGACACCGGATCCCACATCACTGACCGATGCCTATGCACTGATCAAAGTGCTTTCAACGCGACACAACACAACCCGCTTTATGGTTGCTGTAAATCAGGCCGATGAAGTTGCCGCCCAGGTTGTATTCCGCCGCCTCCTGGCCGTTTCGGACCGCTATCTGGATGTCATCCTCGACTATGTCGGCAATATGCCTGAGTGCAGTTCGGTCAGAACGGCTATCCAGTCGCAAAAGCTGCTGTACGCCTGCGGCAGCCAGAAGGATATCAACAATCTTAATAAACTTGCCGATTCCGCACTCTCCCGCCCCAGGCCCAGCTCCGGAGGCAGCGGCCTGCAGTTCTCCTGGCAGAGCACGCTGGCTGAAGGGCTGCATGCCAATGCCATGCGTGCAGATGAGAGCATTTCATCATGAAAGCGCGTTATATCAGCGCCTACGGTGGCATTGCAGGTTTTCTTCTCGGAACAGTGATTACGCTCGTTTACAACTTGCCATTTGCTGATGCCGCCTACCGGCTTCTCACCCTGAGTATCTGCGGAGCATGGATGGGGGCCATCATTGCCTGGCTGGATCATCTGCTGCCAAAAAACGAAGAGCGCGATTCAGTCGAAACAGAGAATTAACCGCCATGACAACACCGTATGACAAACAGGCATCCCCTCAATCCCAGACTCCCGAGCAGCTGCTTGAGGCACATCTGCCGCTGATTCGCTATCATGCCAACCAGCTGATCCGGCGCGTCCCGGACTCCATTGAGATGGATGATCTGATTGATGCCGGCGTACTCGGCCTTCTCGATGGGGCCGGCCGCTTCAACCCTGCAAAAAATGCACAGTTCAAAACCTTTATCTCCTACCGCATCCGGGGCTCCATGATCGATTACCTGCGAGCCTTCGACTGGATGCCGAGATCCCTGCGTGATTCATCGAAGGAGCTGCAGCAGGCAATGTCCATTCTGGAGCAGCAATACGATCGCCCGGTCGAGGAGGCCGATGTTGCCGACCATCTTGGCATCAGCCTCGAAGAGTACCGCAACCGCCTTATGGATGTGCGCAGCCTCTCCGTGATCTATTTCGATGACCTGCCTCAAATCCGAAATGATGATGATGCATCGAGTATTATCGATACCATTTCCGGCGATCCGGAACAGATGCCCGACTCGCTGTTGGAAATCTCAGATTTCACGCAAAGGCTGGCCGGGGCCATTATGGATCTCCCTGTGAGGGAGAAGGTGCTTATTTCCCTCTATTATTATGAAGAGCTGAACATGAAAGAGGTCGCGCTGGTTCTGGATATCACGGAATCCCGCGTCTCCCAGCTGCACAGCCAGATGGTTTTGCGACTCAGGAGCAAGCTCGGGCTGGACCTTCCCAATGGGTGATTCGACCAGAATCGCTCCGGTAGCCCCCGTCCCGGCTGTCCCGAGGGTTATCCAGCGAGACCCCAGAAAAAAAGAGCAGGATAACCATCCCGACTCCCCTGCGGTCAGGCGGGAGCTGGAAGAGCAGCAGAAGCCGATGGATGACAGTAAGAAAGAGGGGGGCCTGGACTGCTATGGCTGAGTTCGCCTCTGATGCGCTCCACTATGGCATGCTTCTGGATCTGCTGCTCATCACAGCTGTCGCAGGCTTATGGCTGGCCTGGTGGCGAAACCTGAATCGACTAAAAAAAACCGAGAGCCTTCTGGTCGAAAGCATTCAACAGCTGGATCATGCATCCTCGCAGTTACAGCAGGCAATGGCTCACATCCGGGAATTTGAAAAAGAGAAGCGTTCTGAAAAAGAGGTTCGATCAAACAGGCAGCCGAGGAGCATCCCGACCCCAACTGCCAACCAGTCAGGTGATACCCTCCTCGTGCGCACACTTCTCCTGCAGCGTGAAGGAAAGTCAGATGAAGATATTGCGGGCTCGCTGAACATTCCGATAGATCAGGTTCGCCTGATGCTTAAGATGCATTCGACAAGGGGTAGTTAACGGATGTATTCCATTATCATTCCACAGCTACTCAGCTTGCCGGAGACAGGTGCCACCAAGCAGGCAAACCAGCGACTTCCCTGGACAAATGGCAGCCTGATGGCTGCAAAGCTGAGTCCAACGGAGACTGCGGGTGTAGCCCAGCTTGTAGTCGGCGGCTACCGACTGACCGCGAAAGTTCCACCATCCACTCCGATGGGGGATATCTGGCTTCAGCTGATCAACCGTGACATGCCGGCACAACTGCGCCTGCTGAACAACGCCCAGGCTGAAACAGTGCTCACTAGAATGCTGCAGAAGTCAGCAGCCAGCTCGTCTGAACCCCAGCTATCAAAACAGACCTCCGAGCAGAGCTGGGGAAAACTGGATACCGGATCGCTGCCATTTAATGCAGAGGTTTCAGCGCATGGCCAGCATCTGACCATTCAGGATCGCGAACATAAGCACCGTGATGTGCTGCTGAGCAGTACGATTGAAGGCGATCAGTTCTCCCTGCTTGGACGTGTTGACCTTGAGCAGATTGGCCCTGTGGCATTCAATCTCCATGGTGGTGAAGCGTGTGACTGGTCATTGAAGCTCTTTTCCACCAATCCCCAGCTGCTCTCCTACCTGCGGGCCCATTTCAACATATGGCTGCAAGGGGAGCAGGAGAAGCATACAAAGCTGGATGGCGAGGTGCTCTACGGCATGCCGGAAAGCATGACAGCGCTTGCAGGTGGAGTTCAGGGATGAGTGAACGGGAAGTGGCTATTGCCCTGGGTTACGACTCCGAGCTTGGCGATGCACCCAAGGTTCTGGCCGCCGGATATGGCCATATTGCCAGGCAGATTATGGCCATCGCCAGCAAGGAGGGCATACATATTCATCAGGACGATAACCTGGCCCAGATTCTCGCCCAGGTTCCAGTTGGATATGAAATACCGGAAACCGCCTATCAATTGGTCGCGGAAATTCTTGCCTTTCTTTACCAGACTGACCGGGCATTGAAGGAAAAGATTTCCAAGTAAAGCGGAAAAAAATGCCGTTTGCACGACCTCATACTCAAGTGGCGATCGCAAACCCCATGTAAACAGGCCATTTCCGGGCAATACGACTTTGGCATGAGAGATGCGTAAGGAACAAGAGTTCGCAATTGAAAGGAGATAAGATGCAATCAGGTTTTTATTTGTCCGGTGTCGCCAGTCAGATGACTCAGCAGAAGCTTAATGACATCAACCATAATCTGGCCAATGTGAACACGATTGGTTTCATGGCCAGCCGTTCGTCATTTTCCTCAACGCTGGCAGATCAGATTAACGGCCAAACAGTTGCATCCCCAACCTCATATTCCAGTTATAACAACTCATTTGTTGACATGAAAGAGGGCAATATCAGAGCGACCGGCAATGACCTCGACTTTGCCATTCAGGGAAACGCCTTCTTCAAGGTTCGCCTCGATAACGGAGAGGCTGCCTATACCAGAGCCGGAAACTTTAAGCTGGGTGCCAATGGCGGCCTGCTTACCCAGAGCGGACAGCCGGTACTGGATCAGGGTGGTGCTGAAATTGTTTTGCCGGCAGGGAAGGTTACTGCCAGCCAGGATGGCACCCTCTCTGTGGATAATAATCCGGTAACCCGATTCGGCATGGTAACCATTATGGATGCATCACTGCTGGACAGGCATGGCAACACACTGATGACAACCCCCGTAGAGAACACCGCGCCAGCTGAAGAGGGCGTGACTGTCCGTCAGGGCTCCGTGGAAGGGTCGAACGTCAACTCTATTCTTGCCATGACAGAAATGGTTGCCACCACACGCAGTTTTGAAGCAACAATGAAAATAATCGAACAATACAATCAACAGACAAGCCAGCTCAATGACCGGGTTGGAATGGTCCAGGGTTAACAGGAGAAAATATATGATGCGCGCTTTATGGACTGCCGCCACAGGCATGTCGGCACAAAACCTTAACGTAGATGTGATTGCCAACAATCTTGCGAACGTCAACACGACCGGATTCAAGCGTGGGCGGGCAAATTTCCAGGACCTGATGTACCAGCAGATCAAGTCCCCTGGCGCCGATGCCAGCTCAGCTGGCACACAGGTTCCCACTGGTATTCAGGTGGGACTCGGTGTTAAAGCGGCGGGTGTGGAAAACATCTTCCTGGAAGGGAGCCTGAAACCCACCGGCAACCCCCTGGATTTTGCCATTGAAGGACGGGGGTTCTTCCAGATTCAGATGCCAGACGGCGAGCTTGCGTATACACGGGCAGGCGCTTTCAGCCTCGACAGCCAGGGTCAGATTGTTACATCCGACGGCAATATTCTACAGCCAGCCATCAACATCCCGGCCGATGCCGTATCCATCAGCGTGGGTGCGGATGGAACCGTTTCAGTGCTTCAGCCGGGTGGCGTCAGCTCAGTGCTGGGACAGATTCAGCTGGCTGATTTCAGCAATCCTGCAGGCCTTGAGCTGCTTGGAAGCTCCCTCTACAGGCCCAGTAACTCCTCCGGAGAGGCGATCCTCGGCACACCGGGCAGCAACGGCATTGGCAGCATCGGCCAGAACATGCTGGAGATGTCCAACGTCAACATCGTAGAGGAGATGGTAAACCTGATCGCAGGACAGCGCGCCTACGAAATGAATTCAAAGGCCATCAAGGCCTCTGATGAAATGCTGCATACAGCCAACAACATCCGGGCATAACCATGCTGCGTAACGCTCTGTCCGCCCTTTTTCTCCTGTTTATGCTTCCTGCGGTTGCAGGTGCCGGACCGGACAGTGCCATGCAGGACTCCATCAGGAACTATTTTGCCCAGGGGGTGTTTCTGAAAGGAGCCAGAGCAGAACTGGTTGAAGTTTTGCACTGGCCTGATGCGACAGGAGAGCTGCGCTGGCGCATGCCGGAGCACAAAAACCATCCCGACCGCATCTCCCTGATCGCAGAACAGGGGCACGGACAATCCCTGAAACGCTGGTATGTGCCGGTACGCCTGAACTGGTGGACGAAAACAGTTATCGCCAAAAAAGATCTGCCTGTACGCACCAGACTATCAGCAGAGATGCTCGATATCGCCCGCACCAATATTGCCGGTCACTCCGGTTCATGGTGGAATAAATATGAGGGCCTGACCGGCACAATGCTGACCCGCCCGCTGAAGGCTGGCGATGCCATCTACGCATCTTATGTGCGCCGCCCCAAGCTGATCAGCCGAGGCGATCAGGTCACCATGATTGCCAGCTACGGTGATCTCAAAGTGACCGCAGTCGGTAAGGCCCTGCGATCTGCCGGAATGGGAGACCGCGTATCGATACGAAACCTTAAAAGCAAACAGGTTGTTCAGGGCGTGGTCGTCAGCGCCTCCACAGTCCAAGTTATTACCGGAGAAACACTATGAAACTGATATGGATAATAGGATTGCTCGCGCTCCTTTCCGGCTGCATGCCTTCGGCAAGGTCTGTGACCACCGATGTCAATAAAGATAAAGTCGAAGCTGCGCTGCAGGCTCCCCTGCCCGACCCGTCAAAAACCGGATCCCTATGGACAGGAAGCAGCCCGCTGCTGTTTACCGATGCCAAGGCGCACAGTGTCGGCGACCTCGTCACCGTACTCGTGCTCGAGCAGGCATCCGCCACCCGCAACCTCGGCACCAAGAAGAGTAAGAAATCGAGCCGGAAAACCGATCTCAATGCTGCATTCGGTGTTCTCGATGGCATCAATGCCGTCATTGCCAAAAACAGGGCATTAACCCCTCTGGATCCGAAAATCGGTATGGACATCAGTGATGCATCAAGTTTCGATGGCAGCGGTTCAACAAACAACTCGGATACACTTACCGCAAGCGTCACCGCCGTGGTCACCAAGGTCTATCCGAATGGCAATCTGGAGATTACCGGCCGCAGGCAGGTCTCCATCAACCACCAGCCTCAGGCCCTTGTCTTTACAGGGATTATTCGCCCCAGCGACATCAGTTCAGACAACACCATCGCCTCCGCCAAGGTGGCCCAGGCCATGGTCAGCTATGGCAGTGGCGGCGAACTTGCTGAAGTGGCACATCAGGGATGGCTCGCGCGCACACTTAATGAAGTATGGCCGTTCTAAAGGAGTATGAGTATGCATCGGGACCATAACGACCAAGCGACAATCGCAGAAGCCGGCGGCAAACTGACCACTGCACTGTTCATGATTACAGCGCTGCTGGTTGGCTTCTTAGCATCCTCTACTGCATACGCAGAGCGCATTAAAGACCTGGCTACAGTACAGGGAGTGCGCAGCAATGAACTGATCGGCTACGGTCTTGTCGTTGGCCTGAATGGCACAGGCGACTCATCCAATTCATCCCCATACACCATCAGTAGTATCAACGCGATGCTGGAACGGTTTGGCATCAACGTCCGCTCAAAAATCGCCACGATGAAGCCGAAAAACATTGCCGCCGTGATGATCACGGCAACCCTGCCTCCGTTTGCAAGACCCGGGCAGAAACTGGATGTAACAGTTTCAAGCATGGGCGATTCAAAAAGCCTGCGCGGCGGCACACTACTTTTAACGCCGCTGCTGGCCGGAAACAATCAGGTTTACGCCGTTGCCCAGGGTGCACTCTCCGTGGGAGGCTTTACAGCTGGTGGCAATGCTTCATCAAAAACAGTGGGACACCCGACAGTTGGACGCATTCCAAACGGAGCTAATATCGAAAGGGCTGCTCCAACCACCATGCACTCCGGTCAGGAGAAGATTACACTGCAGCTGAACAATCCCGATTTCAGCACCATCAAACGTATGCGTGATGCCATCAACAGCAATTTTGGCACCGACATGGCCAGAACCATCGATGCAGGCACCATCGAAGTATGGAATCCCGAGGCTGATGCCATTGAACTGATTGCCCGGCTGGAACAGATTGAACTGACCACCGACCACCACGCTATCGTGGTAATGGATGAGCGAACCGGAACCATCGTCATGGGTCAGGAGGTTCGCATCGACACCGTAGCTGTAGCCCACGGCACGATCAGCGTCTCTGTAACCGAATCCCCGCAGGTTTCACAACCCAATGCATTTGCAGGTGGAGAGACCCAGACAGTTGACCGCACGGATGTTCAGGTCGATGAAGAGGAGGCCCAGCTTGTCGTGCTGCCACGACAGGTCTCGCTAAGCACACTGGTTGCCGCCTTGAACGCCGTCGGTGCCACCCCTAGCGATCTTATCGCTGTACTGCAGGCGATCAAAGCGGCAGGGGCACTGCATGCAGAGTTGAGGGTGATATGAGTGACATGACGCTCTCCTCCGCCAGACTGGCCATGGCTCAGAATGCCCTGCAGGAGCATCCGCAGGTCGGCAGTGCCAAGAAAGCTGGTCAACCGGCAGGTCACGAAAAAGACCCCGCGCTTTGGGAGGTCAGCCTGAAATTTGAAGCCATGCTGATGCAGCAGATGATGTCAGCCATGCGCAAGACGGTACCGCAGGATGGCGTCTTATCAGCCGGCTTCGCCAATGACATCTACACTTCCATGTTTGATCAGGCCATTACAGAGACCAGCAGTAAAAGTGGCAGCATGGGGATTGCTGAAAACATCTATCGGCAGATGAGCAGCAACCAGACTAATGCAAACCCAACATCTGCCGATAGAGATACAGGTAACATGCCTGCCAGGCCAGAGGAGTAAGCGGATATGGTGCGGATTGATAAACCGACAGGGGTGAAAGCCCCGGCCTCCACAGGTTCAGCAAATAAAAAACGTGCATCCAAAGGCAGTTCAACCTCAAAGGGTGGACAGATTCATGTCGGCGATGCATCCGCATTGCGGGAAAAAGCGAAAGTGATGTTATCCGACATCTCCGACGTTCGCATGGAACGCATCGAGGAGATTCGTGATGCTCTGGAAAGTGGCAGCTATCAGGTGAATGAGAAAGAAATTGCCGTGCAGATTGTAACCAACGCCCTGGGAGAAAAGCCATGGTAATGCACCTCCAGACATCAGAAAGGCTGCAAGCTATTCTCAAGGAGATGGACGCCTGTATCGCTGCAATCGAGGAGATCATTCCACTGGAAAAGATCGCCATTGATCAACTCAATGGCGAAGCAATTCATCAGCTGACCGAAAACAGGAGAGCACTCTGGCAGGAGCTTAATGACTGCAAATCTCAGTGCCAGCAGCTGTTCCAGCAGCACGATATGCCGCAGGAGAGTGACCTCAGCCAGCTTATTGATACCTGTCTGGCAGAGGATGCCACCGACCTTCACAAACAGCGTCAGGAACTGAATGTACGAATCATAAATATCAGCAGGGAGAATGAGCTTAACGCCATTCGCCTCAAGGCCGCAGTTCAGGCTATTTCCAGCACCCTGCAGGGCCTTGGCCTGCAGAAAGCAAAGACTACGTACAGCCAGGATGGTACGCTGTGATCGTCCGGACTCTTCAGATCGCATCCAAAAGCCTGACAACGCAACAGCAGGCCATGGATACGGTTTCGCAGAATATTGCGAACGTCAATACGGCAGGTTATTCGCGCCAGTCGGCCAACCTTACAACCTCCCAGCCCGACCGTATTGGACTGCATAACTTCGGAAACGGCGTTGAACTGGCGAGCATTTCCCGATCCATGGATCCTCTGGTGGCCAATGCCCAGATTTCTAACAGCACTCAGTCAGCCTATGCCAATACGATAAGGGATGGATTGACCAGTGTTGAAGCTACATTCGGTAATCTTGGAGCCCCGGGCTTAACCTCCTCTCTCGACGCATTCTTTACGGCCCAACAGCTGCTTACCAACTCACCTGACGACCCGATCACCCGCACTGATATGGTCGCCAAAGCCACCGACTTTACCAACCTGGCTTCCAGCATGCAGCAGCAGCTGGTCTCAAGGCAGCTGAGTGCCGATCAGGAAGTAGCCGTTCAGGTTGACACAGCCAATGCACTGCTTGATAAAATTGCTCAACTGAACACACAAATTATCCGCAATGAAGTGGGTGGACAGGTTTCAGGTGCCGCGAACGATCTGAGGGATCAGCGGGATCTTGCGGTCATGGAGCTGGCGGCAATTATTCCCGTCCAGAAGGTCGCCACCAAAAACGGCGGACTGATGTTACAGACACCAGGCGGTGATCTTCTTGTCCAGGATGGGCTGGTGCGCCAGCTGAAAACAGGACCGATTCCCGGCTCATCCTTTAACGAGGTGCAGTTTGCTGACACCGGACTGCCAGCAACAGGTATTGAAAGCGGGGGGAAAATTGGCGGTCTCGTCACCATCAGGGACACTCAAATTTCCAACTATATCGATGCACTCGATGGCATAGCACGGAACATTATATTCTCCGTCAATCAGCTGCATGCGAGCGGCACAGGCACAACTGCCGTAACCAGCTACACATCCGGCTTGGCCACTTCCAACTCTGCCGGAGCTGTAAATGCTGCTCCGGAGGTTCCATTTGCAGCCAACATTGTGGACGGGTCGTTCACTATACATGTTCTCGATGGCAACCCGCCAACCAACCCTGGTGGTACCGCCATCAACATTACTGCCGGCACTACCAGCCTGAATCAGATTGCCGCCGACATATCAGCCGTTGCAGGCGTCACAGCCTCTGTCAACGCAGCCGGTGCCCTGGTCATTGATGGCGGGGCCAACCGCATTGTATTTTCAAATGACAGCAGCAACTTCCTGGCCGCCTATGAAATTAACACCTTCTTCCAGGGTGGAGGCGCTGCCGACATCACTGTTGATGCTGCCATTTTGCGTGATCCAGGACGAATCGCTACCGCTACTGCAGACCCTGCAACTTCCGCTGTAGCAATCACGGATAATAGTGCTGCCATGGGAATGCTGGCCCTTCGCGACCAGGCCCTGAACGTGGATGGCGACACCCCTTTAAGCCTGACGCAACGCGCCGGCAATCTGGCGGGTCAGTTCGGCCTGGACATTGCCACGGCCACTCAGGATAGCGTTTTCCGCGAAGCTCAGGCGACCTCTCTTTCCGCCCAGCGCGAGGCAGTTTCCGGCGTGAATCTGGATGAGGAGATGATCAATATGATGATTTTTCAACGTAGTTATGAGGCTTCGGCCAAGGTGATCCAGACTGCCAACCAGATGCTTACTACACTGATGGGAATACTGCGATGAGAATTACATCACAAACGATCTATGACACACTCATGGCTGGCATCCGCAACCAGATGCAGACACAGCGAGAGGGCACTGAGCAGATTAGCTCAGGCAGACGTTTTTCCCGCCCGAGCCAGGATGGTGTTGCCTATAAGACATCACTGGACATTCGCCATGTTCAAAGCGGTATCGATTCAAGCCTTAGCGCTATCGGTGTGGCAAAGCTGCGGCTGGGCGTTAGTGAAAATGCCCTAGCGCAATTCACTCCAATCATGCAGAGAGCCCAAGTTCTTGCCGTTCAGCAAGCGAACTCAGGGCTTACTGCCAGCGAGCGCCAGACAGCTGCTGTGGAGGTCGCGGCACTGGAAAACCAGCTGATCTCTCTGGCAAACACTGCCTTTGAAGGCAAGGCATTGTTTGCCGGCACAGCTACGGACGTACAACCCATTCAGATAGATGGTCTTGGAAATGCCGTCTATCAGGGCAATACTCAGGATAGGAGTGTAGCCATTACGCCGTCAGAGAGTATCGTCAGCAATGTGCGGGCAGATCACACTGCATTCACTCAGGTGTTCTCATCCATCAAGGCACTTAAAGACGCCCTTACTGGCAACAATGTGCCTGGCATTCAGGCCTCTATCGACCTGCTATCCAGCGCCACCGCTGCAATGGTTGGCCTCAACGCGGAGGTTGGCGGTAAACTGAACTCCATTAATTTGCGCGAAGAGACGCTTCTTAGCATGAAAACACAGATGCAGATTAAGCTTAACCAGCATGAAAGCGTGGATATTGCAGAGGTGGCCACAAACCTGAAACAGTCAGAGGTATCCCTGCAGGCGGCCTATGCTGAAGTTTCCAACTTTAATAAACTGAGCCTGGTAAACTTCCTGAGATGATAGTCCTGCGCAGGACACTTGGGCAGGCAATTCATATAGGCGATGATATCCGAATTGTTGTAACTGAAACCGAAAAAAATGGTCGTGTTCATCTGGGCATAGAAGCACCAGATGAAATCAGTATTCACCGCCTGGAAATTTACGAGAAGATTCAGGCTGAAAACTTCGCAGCCATCAACGGCAACATCTTGGATTGGCTCAAGGAGATATCAAATGAAGAGTGAATTAAAAGGCTGGAAAGCGGAAATCGAAATTGATGACGCAAAAACACTCTGCTTCCCTAACGGCATGGTTGGTTTTCCAGAAGCCAAAAAGTATGTTGTTCTTAATTCGGGCCGTGGAGACATTGTCTGCTTCCAGTCTACGGAGCAGACGGAGGCCTCTTTTCTGATGACGCCATGGGATGAGGATCGCCTTGGCCCGACACCTTCTCTGTCACCGGATCAAAAGGCTGCGCTGAAATATTCCGACAAACATAATATTCTCTGGCTGCTGGTGTTAAACCCATTTGCTGACAAGGACTGGGTACTGGCCAACCTGAAAGCTCCTGTTGCTCTGAACCAGAATACAGGATTTGGTATGCAGTGCATTCAGGCGAATACAAATCTTGAGCTTCGCCACCAATGGATGCCACAGCCACCTAAGGCTGATGACAAGAAAGCGGCTTGATGCAGTCGGCAATACTATTAACTCAGGGGCGATAATTTATTTATGCTCATCCTCTCTCGCATGGCTGGTGAAACTATCATGATCGGCAATGATATTCGCATACAAGTCCTCTCCAATAAGAACGGCCAAGTACGCATTGGCATCAATGCTCCCAGAAGTATCTCCGTTAAACGTGAAGAGATAATTAATCACGAAAAAACTGAGATGCCGGATGACTTACCCGCAATCGAGACGCCTTCTTCATCTAAACAGGGTTCAGAACCGATCTAGCCCATCAAGTTTGGCATGGTCAATGCTTAGTAATAAATGATGAGTCCGCCAACTATAGCCCAACCGATTGCTCAAGAAGCGCATCTGCGTACAAACAACCGTATGCGCCCGGTTGCAAATGGCCAGGCAGATGCATTTCGTCAATCACTGAGAACCCATGTCAACAACCACGAAACCGACGAAGCGAACCTGAAGCGAATCATTCACAAGGCAGCGCAATTCAATGATCTTGATCCGGGATTGATAAGGGCTGTGATTCAGGCGCAGAGTAATTGTGATCCCAAAGCTGTATCTCCGGCAGGAGCACAGGGTTTAATGCAGCTGATGCCAGAAACAGCGGCCGAGCTCGGCATCAAGGATGCATTTGATCCGGAACAGAATGTTATGGGTGCCAGCCGCTATCTGAAAAGCCTCGTTGACCGGTACGATGGTGATATGGGTCGAGCCCTCAGGGCTTATACATGGGGCATGGGAAATGTGGATAGGAATCCGAATCCACCACCGCTGGAGGTTGAAAGGTTTGTGGCAAAGGTTTCCGCCGCCGCATCTCTGGAAATCGCAACTTCCACAGCTGTCCGGCCATCCACCAGTACCCTGTTGGCCGAGATGTCAGCTACTATCCAAATCAGGCCAGAACAACCATTTGGGATGGATGCGGTTCAATACAAAGCGAAGCGAAGTGGTGTGGATGGCATTATTCATCAGGCGGCCCAACACTATAACCTGAACCCAGATCTGATTGCTGCTGTTATCCATACCGAAAGTAATTTTGATAAAAATGCCGTGTCACACGCAGGAGCTCAGGGGCTGATGCAGTTGATGCCAGCTACGGCAGCGGAACTCGGCGTCACAAACCCTTATGATCCAGAGCAGAACATCATGGGTGCCAGTCGCTACCTGAAGGGGCTTGTTGACCGTTACGATGGTGACCTGCGCCTTGCTCTTGCCGCTTATAACTGGGGAATGGGGAACCTTGAACGCCAACCCGGCAGGCTACCTGCAGAGACATCAAACTACATTGCAAAGGTACTGGCCTTGATTCCGGCAGAGGTGGAATATGCCGTGACTACAGGTGAAATGACTCCTGCGGAGCAGATTTTGCAACAGGCGGGGCAAGAGGCAATATCCCCTGACAAAATAGCACCAACCATTGGGCAGGCGACACAGACTTATGCTCGCGACGCACTTCGGATAAAAACCAGCACCTGATTCTAAGGGGATGAAAGCGGATCTACTAACTGCGAATTGGCACTACGCTTGGTGGCAGGTCGGGGCTGTCAGCTCAAAATAGAGGCCACCTGACTGGAGGTGTTTAGTCTTTTGCTGGCGCCTTCAACAGCAGAAAGTTTTTCAGCTGTTTCTTTTAATCTATGCGACACAAGCCTCTGCAGCCGACGGTGCTGCTGATCAAGGTGTACCATGGCCTGCAGGGCAGTATTATCCATATCGTCTGCAGCAACCCCCGCTTTCAGCTGCATGAAGGTTTGCTCATATTCAGACTCAAGCGTTGACAGTTTCTGCCACTTATCTGCCCGTATAAAGCGCTGCATGCTTTCTATCAGGCGCAGGCAATGTGAAATATGATGATCAATCATTAATAGCCATTAACCTGTCTTGACTGGGAGGATGAATCACCGTCAGCCAGCCCCTGCCATCCTTCGCGAAGGGTGTTTGCAAGTGCCAACACCTCATCAATGGCTCCTGCAATATCACCGCCAGTACTAGCTTCCATTAGCCTTCGGTTCATATAGGCATAAAGACTGCCCAGGCTGCTAGCGATTGTTCCGCCATTTTCTGAATCTAGGCTTGTAATAAGCTCGACAAGTGCTTCTATTGCGCGAGAAAGGTGTTGTGCCTCAGCGACATAGTTTTTCTCCTTACCTGCGAACTTGGCAAGGTTCAGTGACTTGATCAAAACATCATAAGTCAAAAGCACTAACTCAAGTGGGCTGGCGCCCTCTACCTGAACACCGCGATATTTTTGATACCCTGTCATAGAATTCTCCTCTATCTCTGGTTCGCACTCATTGCAGTGATCTGCTGACTTAACCACGCTCCTGTGGCATTGGATTGAGACATAAACCGTTCCATCGCCAAGAACTGGCTCATAAGGCGCTCCCGCTCCTTGTCCAACTGCAAGGTAAGGCTGTCAATCTGTGATTGTAGACTGTCATATGTACTAACTGATGAATCAACACTCATCTGAGTTAGACCGGTAACAGGAAACGTATAAGCCTCCAGAGTGCTGCTCATTTGGGCTGCAAGCCCAAGGTTCACGGACATAGTACCAACAGCCCCTGTGGCTGTTCCGGAGTAGGCCAGCAATAAGCCATCAATATTTCCGCTGCTTCCGGTAAGTACCTGTCCATTTCCTGTGGCAGCAATGCCACCAATTGTTCCAGCTACATCCTGACCAGCATATGTCTGGTCAATAATGCCCAGGTTATTGGCGGACTGTGCAACCGTGAAGCTCTCCGCAGATCCATAATCATTGCTCTGCAGCTGCAGGAAGTTTCCGGAAGCGGAAGCGCTAAGCTGCATGGCATGACGCCCCTCCTGAACAACCGTATCAGCTCCGAATGCAAGGGATCCCCCGCCTTCATTGTTAGCGGTCATAGAGAGTGTAAGATTACTATCCCCAGACTGATTGTCAGTAATGGTGACCTGTCCTGATGCATTCAAACTGGCCGCAACATTCTGACCAAATTCCACCTGAATGGAGGCCAAAAGATCCGCAATAGTGTCAGTTGCCGGATCCGCAACAGTAAAAGTATAGTTAACTGCAGAGCCGAATCGGTTTGTGCCGCCAATAGTAATGGTGTCTCCCGCCACAATTCCAAGGCTGCCACCGGCGCCATCGGTCAAATCCTGCAACAGCGAAGCGCTGGTGGCAGGCGTACCAAGGCCGGTGACCAGAGCCGTGCTCATCTGGCGCTGCTCTGTATAGGTTGCAGTAAACTCAGCATTAAGAGCTGAAACAATACTACTCAAACTCTGACCATTGGTAAGGTTCACTACAGCCTGGCGAGCTGATCCATCTGTAATGGTCACCTGCTCGGCTCCGGCAAGTCCGCCCGAAAGGTCCGTTGTGCCAGTGACTGTCGCCTGCAGGGCAGCAGCTGTAATATTCACTGCATAGCTGCCAGCTACTGTGTTCGCTCCATATGTTAGGAATTCCAAGGCAGAATTGTTGCTCGTACCGCTTGCTGCGAAAAGATCCCGTACGGAGTTAGGATCTGTGCTCAGAAGGTTATCCAGTCTGGATGAATTGATGCCAAGATGTCCTTTGCTGTCCGGCTCTACGCCGATCATGGCCAGGCTATTTCTGTCGCTGGCCAGACCCGAAACAGTGCTAAGCAGGCTTCCAGCTAGCTGAGACTTGACCTGGCGTAATAAGGACTCATTGGCAAGGGGGCCGCTTGTCTTGGTATCAGGGTTGAAAGTCATTTGCGTATTGATGAAGTCCATGACCTCATTGTAGCTATCTACAACCGCTTGAACCTTCCCCTTCACCGCCGCCGTATCAACAGACGTATTCACTGTGATGGTTGTAGCTGGGTCGGCACTTTTCAAATCAAGCGTATAGCCGGCAAGGGCATCACTGATCGAGTTGCTTTCACGGCTAATTGTAAGGTTGTCCACATCGATAGAGGCATCAGCCGCAGCCTGCAGGGTTTGCCTTGCATTACCCTGGGCAGCAGCACCAAGCTGCAGGTTGGCAAGACCTCCAGCCGCATCCAGATCTGTACCGGCAAGATTTACCACACCATTGGTCAAGCCGGTATCATCGGCGGCCAGAATCAGACGGAAATCACTGGCTCCAACCTTGAGAATGCTTGCGCTCACGCCAGTGGCATCACTGCCCGTATTCAACTGGTTGATTTTATCCCTTATGTCTCGAAGTGAGTCCGTACTTGCCACATTGATGGTTTTTGCACTCGCGGATTTACCCTGAATGGTAAAAGTGCCAGCTGTATAGCCTAGCCCAGCCGTATCACTGGTAATAGCAGTGCCTGTAGAGTCTTTGACGGCTGAGCTTGAGCCCAGTTTCTCAGCGGCAGCCAGCTGATTTACCTTAATGGTGTGACTGCCCGCTGCAGCGCTTGATGAAGGTGTTACAGTCAGTAGTGAATCTGCACTGGTAGCGGTATTGCTTCCAAGCGTTGACTGGTTTACCAGAAAATTAGCTTGGTTAGCCAGTTCGAGAAACTTGGAACGCAGTGATGAGAGTGATGAGTCCAATTGACTAATGAGCCTCTGCTTGATCAACTCATCAGCCTGCTTGTCTTGCAAGAGGGTTACCTTTCTACCCTCAATCTTCATTAGCTGATCGACAATGTTTGCCGAGTCAATGCCTGACGATAATCCTGATATGCTACTGCTACTCACCATTTTGAAAGCTCCTAGGCATTCCTATCAAGGATCATGCCAATCATCTCACTCATGGCGGCCTGCTGCTCAATGAGCTTCTTGGGCGGTATTTCCCGCACGACTTCGCCTGTTGCGTTATCCTTGATCTGCACATAGAGCCTGTTCAAACGCTCTTCATAACCAAAGCTCAACCGCTCGCTTGAAGCTGCTGTTAATCTGGCATTCGCTTGCGCAACAGCCTCCTTAACAGCCTCACTATCAACAGGTGCGTCTTGCTTCTGTACCGTTTTATCCAAATCTTTCGAATTGCTTACAACAAGGGGCTTTTGCTGCGCCGCTGTCCCTATGGCACTAGAAGTAGCTGTTGATGAAGCAATATTATTAATATTGATTGCACTCATAACAATTTACCTCCTTTTGGGTTTTGAAAGAAAAGAGGCCGGCAAAGGTTTTCGCCTCAACCGGCCTCTCCTTCTACTCATGGATCAAGCTGATTGATTACCTGAACAGTGAAAGAACGTTCTGCGAAGACTGGTTGGCCTGAGCCAGCATCGATGTGCCGGCCTGCACCAGAACCTGAGACTTCGTGAAGTCAGCCATCTCCTTCGCCATGTCGGCATCCTTGATGGTTGAGATCGAGGCACTTACCTGCTCCATCTGAGTCGCCAGATTAGCACTTACGTAGCTCAACTGGTTCACAGCAGCACCAAACGAAGCACGGTCTGTAGTCAGGCCGTCCAGTGCAGTATTGAGGGTGTCAATAGCTGTAGCTGCACCCGATGCAGTAGTGAGGTCAATAGCAGCAATACCCAGGCCGGTTGTGGCTGTGGTAAAGTCTGCACTGAAATCAACCGCCACCTGGTCATTAGCACTGTTTGCAGCGCCAACCTGGAAGGTGGTAGTTGAAGCCCCGGAACCGTCGAGCAGCTTGGTACCGTTGTAGTTAACACCGTTGGCGATTTTGTCGATCTGACCAAGAAGGTTAGCGGCCTCGCCAGCCAGCTTGGTGCGCTCATTTGCACCGTTGTTCGCACTTGCAGCCTGAGTTGCCAGAACCTGCAAACGACGAACCATGTTCTCAATCTCATTTACACCAGATTCAGCAGTTTTCACCATGGCGGTTGCCTGAAGTGAATTCTGAGAAGCTGCTTCCAGTTTACCCTTCTCGCCCTGAAGCTTGGCTGAAATCGCATAACCTGCTGCATCGTCTGATGCAGAGTTAATCCGGAAGCCCGAAGACAGGCGCTCCAGTGACTTGTTCATGTTTGACGAGTTGATGTTCATGTTCTTCAGGGCTGAAATGGAACCCATATTGGTTTGTACGGACATTGGCATAATATTCTCTCCTTAGTATGTATAATAGGTTACGTAAACGACATCATGCCCTGTTACGTTCGAGCCTCTGAGCTCTTCCGGGAAGATTCTTTCCTCCGGTACAGATATCTATCGCCAGAGAAATCTCCAACTTTAAATTTTTTCAGAAATTTCTGGCAGCTTGTATCGCGATACTTTTTGGGGTTATGGAGTAACCTGATACTTTATTGCAAATGCAGGCTTACCATTGGACGCTGCCTGCAGGAAACGCTTGGCACTTCTCTTGTCACCTTCAGCTGTGTGAAGGTTTGGTCATATTCGTACTATAGCGTTGATAGCTTCTGCCTCTTTCCTTGCCGTATAAGTCGACACATGCTCTTTATCAGAAGCAGGCAGCGTGAAAAGTGTTGATTATCTTTTAGCCATTAACCTGTCTTCGCTGGGGGGCTGAATTGGCGTCGGCTAGGCCCTGCCACCCTTCCCGCAGGGTGTTTGCCAATGACAGCACCTCATCAATGGCAGCGGCTGTGTCACCGGCGCTACCTTCCAGGATTCTGCGGCTCATATAGGTGTAGAGGCTGCCCAGACTGGCTGCTATTGCGCCTCCATTCTCCATGTCGAGGCTGGTGACAAGCTCAACCAGCGCTGCAATCGCACGTGAAAGCTGGTCCGCCTCTGCTGCTTTATTGTTCTCTTTCCCTGCCAGTTTGGCCAGACTCAGGGATTTAATCATAACATCATAAGTCAAAAGAATAAGCTCCAGAGGGCTTGCCCCTTCTACCTGTACTCCGCGATATTGCTTATAGCCTGTCATGATAGTCTCCTCTTATTCCTGATTTGAAGGCGCTACTTTTCTTTGTTGTCCTGAGCATGAACCTGCCATCAAGCCAGACATTCTTCTTGAGCTATCCATGCTTTCTCTTAAACACTCTTGTCAAGGATCATGCCAATCATCTCACTCATGGCGGCCTGCTGCTCAATGAGCTTCTTGGGCGGTATTTCCCGCACGACTTCGCCTGTTGCGTTATCCTTGATCTGCACATAGAGCCTGTTCAAACGCTCTTCATAACCAAAGCTCAACCGCTCGCTTGAAGCTGCTGTTAATCTGGCATTCGCTTGCGCAACAGCCTCCTTAACAGCCTCACTATCAACAGGTGCGTCTTGCTTCTGTACCGTTTTATCCAAATCTTTCGAATTGCTTACAACAAGGGGCTTTTGCTGCGCCGCTGTCCCTATGGCACTAGAAGTAGCTGTTGATGAAGCAATATTATTAATATTGATTGCACTCATAACAATTTACCTCCTTTTGGGTTTTGAAAGAAAAGAGGCCGGCAAAGGTTTTCGCCTCAACCGGCCTCTCCTTCTACTCATGGATCAAGCTGATTGATTACCTGAACAGTGAAAGAACGTTCTGCGAAGACTGGTTGGCCTGAGCCAGCATCGATGTGCCGGCCTGCACCAGAACCTGAGACTTCGTGAAGTCAGCCATCTCCTTCGCCATGTCGGCATCCTTGATGGTTGAGATCGAGGCACTTACCTGCTCCATCTGAGTCGCCAGATTAGCACTTACGTAGCTCAACTGGTTCACAGCAGCACCAAACGAAGCACGGTCTGTAGTCAGGCCGTCCAGTGCAGTATTGAGGGTGTCAATAGCTGTAGCTGCACCCGATGCAGTAGTGAGGTCAATAGCAGCAATACCCAGGCCGGTTGTGGCTGTGGTAAAGTCTGCACTGAAATCAACCGCCACCTGGTCATTAGCACTGTTTGCAGCGCCAACCTGGAAGGTGGTAGTTGAAGCCCCGGAACCGTCGAGCAGCTTGGTACCGTTGTAGTTAACACCGTTGGCGATTTTGTCGATCTGACCAAGAAGGTTAGCGGCCTCGCCAGCCAGCTTGGTGCGCTCATTTGCACCGTTGTTCGCACTTGCAGCCTGAGTTGCCAGAACCTGCAAACGACGAACCATGTTCTCAATCTCATTTACACCAGATTCAGCAGTTTTCACCATGGCGGTTGCCTGAAGTGAATTCTGAGAAGCTGCTTCCAGCTTACCCTTCTCGCCCTGAAGCTTGGCTGAAATCGCATAACCTGCTGCATCGTCTGATGCAGAGTTAATCCGGAAGCCCGAAGACAGGCGCTCCAGTGACTTGTTCATGTTTGACGAGTTGATGTTCATGTTCTTCAGGGCTGAGATTGAACCCATGTTGGTTTGTACGGACATTGCCATAATATTCTCTCCTTAGTGTTTCTTATATATTTTTCGTAACGACATCATGCCCTGTTACGTTCGAGCCTTGGCTCTTCCGGGAAGGTTCTTTCTCCCGGCACAAATATCTATCGCCAGAGAAATTTTTAACTTTAATTTTTTATGGATTCCTGTGGCAACTTGTATCGTGATGCTTATTGATAGAGCTATGAGGACAGCCTGGTGCTTTAGTGCATATTCAAATGGTAGCCACTGATCGGCAAGGGCACTCCGGCTTCAGTAGCCAATGCCACAAAGGGTGGCCCTTCTCTTGCTTTGTGTTTTCGCAACAGTGCCTAAGGGATTGGGCTGACTGCCACCTGTGGGAGATATACACATGACCAAAACCAACTCATTGTCCGCACTGAAGCTGACGAAAAAAATTCGCAAATACATGGAGAGTGGTGACATCAACAATGCAGAACTGGTCTGTGATAATGCACTCCCCAAAAACAAAGAAGACCCTGACTTTCTATTCCAAGTTGGATACGTGTACTATGTTCGCAAGCGTTATAGCGAAGCTGCAGAGGCTCTCAGAAAAGTTCTACAAGTGCGGCCTCGGGATCCTAGTGCGCGCCTGACATTGTGGGGCGTCTATAGAGATGCAGAGGATTTCGATCAGATGCTAACACTTGCCCATGAGTTTGCCCGTGCTCCCCTGAGTGCCGATGAACTGCTTCTGGCTTTCAGGAGCTATCTTGCTGTCTTAGATTGGAAGCGTGCGGAAAAAATACAAGCCCAGGTCATCGAGCTTCTTCATCATGGTAAAATGACCCCCACGCTAGCTTCAGCCGTGTTCATTGAATTATGCACTATCCCAAGTCTATCGTCAGAAATAGTATATAATATCCATAGGAACTGGGGAGACAACCTGGTTGGAAGCGTGCAGCCGTTCTACACCTCTAACACCCCTGCACCTTCAGTCAACGAACGCTTAAAAATTGCATACGTATCAGCTGATTTTAATGCACATCCTGTTGGCATGTTTATGCATCAGCTCATTCGCCTGCACGACAAAACAAAGTTTGAGGTCTATTGCTACGCCCATATAGAAAAAGAAGATTCAATGACTAGATATTTCCGTACACATGCTGAGCATTTCATCGATATCACAGACCTAAACGATGGGCAATTGGCAAAGCATATTCATACTGACGGAGTCCATATTCTTATTGATCTAGGTGGGTTCACGAGCAACTCGAGGGTGGGTTCCCTGGCTTACAAACCGGCCCCGGTACAGATCTCCTACCTTGGTTATCCAAATACAACTGGCCTGCCGACAGTTGACTATCGTATTACAGACAGATTTGCAGAGTGTGATGAGGGAACACGATATGTGGAAAAACTTCTCTACATGCCACAAAGCTTTCTCTGCTACAGCGCACAACTGGCTCCACCACCAGCCAATGGTGCTCCTGTTGAACGTAATGGTTTTATTACCTTCGGTTCTCTAAATCATTTAAGAAAATTGACACCTCAGACCATTGAGGCTTGGAGCAGAATCCTGAACCGTGTTCCCGGTTCAAAGTTCGTAATGAAAGCAAGAAGTGTCGAGTCCGGAGGTGCTATCATCCTGGACAATATCTTGCGTGAGTTCGCGAGCCACGGCATTGAAGCGGAACGCATTTTGTTCCTTCCATATGTGGATAGCCACAAGGAACACATGCTACAGTACAATGAGATCGACATTGTACTTGATACCTTCCCCTACAACGGCACGACGACCACCTGCGACTCCCTGATTATGGGCGCACCTGTTGTAACAATCATCGGCAAAACACATGCACAGCGCGTCTCCTACTCTATTCTGAAAAACATCGGCTATGAGGAGACGATTACCGACAGTGTAGACTCCTATGTTGAAAAGGCCGTACAGTTAGCGGGGCAACCGGAAAATCTTTCCATGCTGAGGAAAGTTTTACCTGCCCTGTTCAAGCACTCCAGCCTTCATCAGCCGGATCAGTTTACCCGGCAGATGGAAGACCTTTTTCTACAGGCCTGGCAGGAGAAAATGGGGGAGGCGGCCTTTACGAAGGCGGTCGCAGCCACCATGAACGATGATATTTCTATCATGGTGCCTCAGGACCTTAACGAGATAACAACGTATGTACTATCTGAGCAGGGTGATTGGTATGAAGATGAATTGCGCTTTTTGCGCCTGATCACCAAGCCGGGTATGCGAGTACTGGACTTAAGTCCGGAGTATGGCTGTTTCTGCTTAAGCCTGGCGAAACAGGTAGGGGAAGCAGGCAAAGTACTGGCGCTGCAGAGCGATGCCAGTAAGCGTAAACTCCTGGAAGAGAGCACAAGACTAAATGAATTTGATTGGCTGCAAATCGAAAGCGGCAACAACATGTCTGCCGTCTTGCAGGGCGGCATCGATATCATCATTCACCCATCAGGTGGGGTCGATTCTATATCTCACAAGCTGGATATCCCGGCTGACAGCTCTCCGGTTGTGATGCTCCATGGCATCGACAAGGGGGGCATTAACACCTCCCTTATCATGCATATGCAACAACTTGGATATATTCCCTATCGCCTGCTGCCAGGGTTGAACACTCTAATAGCTATAACGGAGGATTATTCACCTGGGTCGTGGCATCAACAGCTGTTTTTCTGTAAGCCGGAGAGAGCTGATGCGCTTGCCTCGGAAGGGTTCCTGATCCAACAGGAGCTGGAATCAATTGAGTTGCCTGATGACCAGTCATACTGGATCAACGCCATCGAACACCGCCCTTTCGCCGACGGGCTATTACCTCGCTGGATAGAGCAGGTTAAGGCGCAACAGGTTTCTAAAGAGTGGGAGTTGGTGCAAGCCGCATTATGCGCCTACGCCATGGCAAACCAAAGTGATACCACGACAGAGCAACGCTATGCCTTTCTGTCAGCATCCCTGAACATTCTGCTGAATACGGAAGGGCTCCTATCCAACACGGCACGTTTATCCACCGTTGTACGTATTGCCTCTGAACTAGGAAATTATAATGCCGCCAAGCAGGCATCAGAGATGGTCGCAGAAGGCATAAAAACCCTCCAAGAATTCACGGCCAGTGAGCCTTTCCTGCCAATGTCGAAGAAACACGACAGTGAGACTGTGCACAACAACCTTGCCGAATGGATGCTGGCCCAAGCACTCGCGCAAGCAGAGTTGTTAATAAACCCAACATCGTTCTCTTCGAGCCTCGAACACCTGACTCAGCTTAATGCTGAGCTTTCCAATCTAGGGCTCCCGAACGAAGAGTTAAAATATAGAGAGAAACTTCTGGCCGCCAAGAATGCGGGTGAGTTCAAAAGCTTTGAGACCCTGAGAGCACCGAGGTTTTCCATTATCATTCCTACTAGGGAACGCCACGACACGTTGCAGTCAGCGATTGAGAGTGCGTTGAATCAGCAGGAGTTCGATGATTATGAGATCATCGTCATGGACAACCTCAGTTCAGAGGATACCTATAATGTAGTTTCCTCCTTCAGCGATGATAAAATCAAGTACTTCCGCTCATCGGAAAGGTTACCGATGAATGAGAACTGGGAGCTAGGATTTAGTCATAGCCAAGGCGAATATGTATTTTTTCTCGGCGACGATGATGCCATCATGCCGGATGCTCTCGTCATTGCAGATGCATTAATCAGAAAATATCAAAGTGACATTGTGACATGGAGAAAAGCAGTCTATTGGTGGTCTAACTCTATCGTCCCCTTCCAGCGGGGAAGGCTTCACGCCTCTCTGAGAGAGAAAAGCATCAGCCTGATGAACTCTAGGGAGATGCTAAAGAAGTACTGTGCTCACAAAATTGTCTATGATGACCTCCCTGGCCTCTACAACTCTTTCGTACATCGAAAGATAATTGACAAGATAAAATCGATGCATGGGCGCTATTTTATAACCCAGAACCCAGATGCATCCTCAGCAATTCTAAATGCATATTTTTCAGACCAATACTGCTACACCGATAGAGCCCTATCTCTATCTGGCAACTCCAAAAACAGTGCTGGGTCTAGCTATATGTGGTCGCATTTGCTGAATAAAGACCAAAAAGAAAAATTAACGCAATGGAATGCAGAACTTCCCCAGCAGATAGAGTTTACGCAAAATGGCTGCAAACGAACCATCGACTATGGAAAATTCTGTAAAGAACAGATAACAGACTCAACAATGCTGCCTGTGCTAATGGCGAGAGAATTGCTTGTGAATAAAGAAATATTCTTTCCAGATGACGCAGAGATCAACTTCGATCCCCCTGCCCTTTTGAATGCCATGGCTGGGAGCATAAATATAAATCCTCATAGATATGAACAAACTCTCACGGAGATAAAGGAACTAGCAAAAATTCATAGCCTAAGCATCGACTTCTCTAAGATTCCAGAAAAGATTGCTTTCGATCACGCTCCACTTCAGGGGTTCAACCCCAATTCAATGATGATAAGTATCAACTGTGCTCAGTGCGGCATTGAGACCGCTGCACATGCAGCCAAAGCATTGCAAAGCATCTGGACCGATTGGCATGCTTGGCTTGCAGAAATCAATCGATAACCCTAGATAAGTGGCGACAAGAAAGTACTGGGCGAGTGCAAAGGCTCTGAAAAGAGCATAAATTTGCAGCAAGCTGGAGTAAGCGTAAACGCATGCGATAAAATCCAACACTGCACACAAGATACTTTATGGCGCATTAACTTCGCCGAGGACAGGCAGAAGAACGAATACAGGCTTCAGGATCTATTGGTAAAGGATGAGGTTTTGTCTTCTGTATCGGCTCGCCACTGGAGCCATCATTCAAGGTTATGGATGGTGAACGGAACCTACTCGCAATGGTGTTGGAGCGTGGTAGCCAATTCACTGCTTTCGTAGCTTAGCTGCATGAAAATAAGCACTTCCCTGGTGGCCCGCATTGATCCAGACAAGACTTGGCAGAATGGATAGGCCGAAAGCTTCATCGCTGCGTATCTCAAGGAAGTACTAAATGCCAACTGTTCTTCTCGATCCATAAGGGCCAGTTCATTACGGGCTAATGGTGCAAGCATCACAAAGAAAGAGCTCACAGCTGATTAAACTATAATCCACTTGATAACGAAAAATTAAAGCTGCCTATGGAGCGATTTCTCGGCGCCAATCATCATTCAATCTATAAACAGGCAAGCATAAAGAGCCTTAATCAATTCGTTTTAGAAAACCGTCCCACGATGCCGATAAGACAATTTTGTGCTCGATCTGCTTGTCGATTTCAAAACGGATGTTACCCCCCCGGCGTTCACAACGGTCAAGGTATTCAAGCAACGCAGTCTTTGGGTTATTACCCTTACCCCATGGGCGGTCGATCACGAAATCCTCCGGCATATCCTCCAGCCCTGAGTCCCAGACTACACAATAGCTTCCTACAGTTGTCAGCTCCGCATAAGCCTCTAATTCTGCCAACACGTGCTCATGGGTATGGTTTGAATCCAGAAACACCATGATCCGTTTATATTTCGAGGCCAGATTCTTGACTTGGGTCACCACTTCAGGGTCGATAGAAGAACCCTGGATCATTTCAATTTTATGTGCCATTGGATGTGCTTCAATAGCCTTACGATTATGTGCCCGAATATCAATATCGACACCCACCACCTTGCGCCCAACCACTTTCGGATCAAGTACTGTTCCAGCTTCCACAGCATCACAGTAGTCCAATAAAGCCAGCATCGAAGCGCTCATGATCAATGAGCCACCATGGGCAATTCCCGTTTCAATGATAAGATCAGGTTTTACTCGCCAAACCAGCTCCTGAACAGCGTAAATATCCTGAGGGATCTGAATAATAGGACGTCCGAGCCAACTAAAATTATATGCATATTGGTGCCCACCCGCTTCTCGAATCCAGTTATTTGAGAGATTCATAAAAGATAGGTCTTCCCCTATTTTCTTGACATTATTCTGCACAAATAGCTCGAACTTCCTGTTCTCATCCATAATTAATCTCCTTTGTTTTCATAGAAGCCGGAACTGCATAACAGACAGTTTCCCACAACGAACCAGCTGCATGATGCCTGATGAATAGATCATAAAAAGAAAAATGATCGTGAATGAATAAAGGGATATCCAACAAGTGGCTAGTCTGATGGTAAATACAAACCGCC
Source organism: Mariprofundus ferrinatatus (assembly GCF_002795825.1). NCBI lineage: Bacteria > Pseudomonadati > Pseudomonadota > Candidatius Mariprofundia > Mariprofundales > Mariprofundaceae > Mariprofundus > Mariprofundus ferrinatatus. Next base: position 2,139,353 of record NZ_CP018800.1, read on the forward strand.
AATTTCGGCTTGCATCGTTTGATGACCTCCCTCGCCCCATCCAATGCATCCAGTTCAGCGCCTTCGATATCCATTTTGATCATTGTCGGGCAACTATTTACGAGGAAATCATCCAGGCTTATTGATGGAACGTCTCCTTCGACAGCCTGATCCCTACAGTTATGAAAATCCGAACCTTTGGATCGACCCACTGTGTTACCGACTGCAGAGTGAATAACCTCCACATCCTCAAACCCGTATTTATTCAACGATTGAATCGCCCCGGCGATATTCACCTTATCAACATCAAAGCCGATGGCGCTAAATGCCCCTATTCCGGAATCCTGCATGAAGGAAAAATAGGAAAGCAGAGTATCGCCATCAAAACTGCCGCAATCAATCAACAACTCCCCTTCTGAAAAGCTGAATATATCTTTCTGGAAGTATTGCGGATAGCAGGCGGAGTTCGCCAGCAACACGTTTCCTGGCATTGAGAAATGAAATTGCTGGAACATGCGGGCCTTTGCGACATCCATTAAGATCTTACGTGATGCACTGTCTGCGAGCAGATGAAACAATTCAGAAAACTTGCCCCTGTTCCGATACAGCCAGTGACCGGAAAAATACCCGACAGAACCATCCTGTTCTGCAAATAGATAGGAAAACCCTTGGGCATCAAGCATATCCTGGATTCCAGAGGTAATCATCGCAGCAATCACTACAAGCGGAGCATGTTGATCGGAGAACAGACTGTCAGGGCTGCAAACCGGAATACCTGCAATCTCACCACCCCACTTTTCCTCATTGCTATCGACGCAATAGGCAGGCGCTATTCCATAGCGCGCTTTCCAGGCATTGATAACACTTAGGGCAAAACGACCCGCGCCATAAAGAACGATATTTTCCGAATGAACGAGCAATGAATCAGGGTCGTTCTTTACGAACAACGGATGCTGCATGGCCATACTATCACACACTTGCCATAGCTCTTCCGGACTGCCGGCTCTCCGAAGCTGTAAATAGCAGTTAGCAAAATCCATCAATGGCTACTCCACGATGGCAGGACGGCGAACGATTCGATCATCCCTTCAATGTTCTGCCTGTATGTCTCGAACATCTGTTTTGACAATGATTCTGTCGCTACAAGCTTGGGAATCCTGTTTACGTATTCCTGGGCTAAATCATCCATACCCAGTTCGTGATAACATTTTGCAATACAAGCAACGGCAACGATATGCCATGGATGGTTGTTCACTATCTTATCCAGCTTGGGAACAATTGTATCGTAGTGGCCATGCTCGATATTATAGTTATGGAAGAAATTCAGTTTGATATTGTAATCATACACAAGTTCAAAAAGTTCTTTGCCCGAAATCTCTTCGGTATCGAAAGGCCGCTCCCTGAACCCCTGAGTCGAGCTATCCCAGACCTCGATTAACTTCTCCTCAGAAATCTCTCCTTTTTCAATCAACACATCCGTCATCGTCGTTCCTGGATACGGGTATGCAATAAAGAAGGTAATCCAGTCTACAGGCGCCGTCCTCAAAAACTCAAATGTCTCATCCATCAACTCTCGCGTTTCTCCCGGCGATCCAATGACAATATTCACCCCGGTAAAGACGCCGCGACTACGGGTGAAATCAAGGAGTCTCAATGCCTTTTCGATATCTACCCGTTTTTTTATAATCTTTTGCTGAACATATTTCGAGCCCGACTCAAGTGGAATCGTCACTGCTTCCAACCCGTGATCGACAAGAGTGTCGATCATCTCTTCATTGAACACGGAGACCGCCAATCCTGCGGGCACACTCAAATCAAACTTTAGCTCCTTTCTTTTCACTTCTTTGAAAAAGTCGAAGAAATATTCTTTATTCGAACCAAAGAGATCGTCCACAATATTAATCTGGTTCACGCCATATTCGTTGATCAGATATTCAATTTCTCTCATCATGTATGCGATGCTATTAAAATAAATTTTCTTGCCGTGAACCTTGCTTGCAGAGCAGTAGGTGCAGGGATACGGACAACCCCGGGACATAAATATTGTAGCAATTCTGGCCCCTTCCTTTTTGATCGGAGCGGTGGACTCATGCGCCATCAAATAATCCATATCGAGCAATTCGTACGGGTATCTCGGAATCCGGTCCAGATCGTAGAGGACCTGTCCCATATTCATGATATTGTGCAAACCGGTCACTATTCCTGGAACGGAACTGATATCATCACCATTTTCAAGACATGTCAGCAATTGAGGGAATGAGAGGTCTCCCGGACCTCTGATCAGAAAGTCGATACTGTCATTAACAATGATGTGTGAACTAAACGTCGTAGCATGCATGCCGCCAACAATAATTTTCGTTTCTGGCCACCTCGCTTTGCACATTTCAGCAACTTTCAATGTGATCGAATGACCATTGGAGAAGTTCAAGGACAATCCAATAAAGTCGGGAGCACAGCCAACCGCATCCAGTTTCATCGAGATAAACTCTTCAATGGTTGTGCCATGAATCCGATCACGCTTTACCGCTTTATGAAGCTCCATCATCAGATCGAGGATCTGCAGATCGTGATGCGGCAACTCCTGTTTGCACCACGCGGCAAGTGTCATCACCCCGAGTGGATAGGATATATATATCGGAACATCTCTCGCCTTGCCATCGAGCATCTCTTCCATAATTTTCAAAGGGACACCAAATGAATTAATGAGCAGCGTCTTCTTCGACTTCGTATCTCTGTTTATCACCAACTGATTACCCCTCTACCGGCGACTTAAGCAAACCATATTTCACAGCCTTGGACCTCCACCACTCATCACTGGCAACAATCTCGTTGAACTTTTTCATACACTTGTCTGCAGAGGCCAAATCCATACCGGACAATTTACAGGCCATCCCCAGAAAATATTGGCCAAATGCGTGATCTGGATATTTCTCACAAACATTCTTGAAGTACTTAATCGCGGTAGAGTAATTCTCAATTTTCATATTGTGATTTTCAACGAAGTTCGCGACCAAGTTCATATGATAGGCGATATCGGCAATTGCATCCGGGTCAACGCCAGGCGCCCTAATCACCGATTTGGTATTGATAAAATCGAGTGGGTTGCTGTTCTCGATGTAGCCGTTATCAGCACAGATATCGTAGAGTCTGCTACCGAAGATCGGAATTGCACAATAGATATGTGCCCAATCGAAACCGCTGTCAATCATCATCTCGAGCGTCTCCTGCCGATGCTCATCCATCTCGCCAGGCAAACCAATCACAATAAAGACATGGCTCTGCACGCCATGCCTGCGAAGGGCCTCCACAGCTGGCTTAATCAGCTTCTTCTTCAACGGCTTCTTAATCAGGTGATCGAGCACATAATCGGAACCTGACTCTACGGCTAATGCCACGGTTGAAACCCCGGCTTTAGCAAACAGTTCGGCCACCTCATCGTCGATGGCATAGACTGCCACCCCATTGGGGAACTCGATTCGAATATCGAGGTCAATCAAGCGCCGCAGAACATCCTTGGCGCGTTCCTTATCATGAAAGAAGTGGTCATCCTCGATCATCAACACAGTCAGCCCGAACTCGTCGCGCATGCGTTTGACCTCCGCCTCCACACGATCAACTGACATTGTGCGCACCGCCCGCCCGTGCAGCGATGGATTAGAGCAGAAGACACAGAGAAACGGGCAACCGCGAGAGGTATGGATCGCCATCTCCCGCTTCTTCATGCCGATATAGCGCTTATCGATTGAGCGGGAGTTGTAGTGGTTGAGATCGATCGTCCGGTAATCAAGCGGTGGAATATCATCAAGATTCTGCACAAAGGTATGACCCGGCTGTTTACCAACAGCTAGGCCGCTACGGGTAATCCAAGATTGGTGCGATTCCAGCAGTGCACTGCGGTCATCAGTATCAATTAAATCGGCTAGCGGGATCTCTCCCTCACCCTTGCAAACCGCATCGATCGAAGGGCAATAGCCCAACATGCGATCGAATGCGGCGGAAGGCAGTCCTCCTCCAGCTGTCACCAAGACATTCGGTAACGCCTGTTTTACCACAGTGGCTATATCCTCGATATAGCGAAAGGAGGAGTTGAACAGTGCTGACACCCCTACGATATCGGCTTGAAAACAAGTTAAAGCCTTCGCCACTTCATTATTCAGCATCGCCAATACCTGATCCTGACTTACTCCTGGCTGCCCGAGTATCTGTGCCAGAGGCACATTCAGATCAAGAATCGCGGTTTCAACTGATGCTTCGCAACGCGCTTTGATATAGGCATCCAGCGATAACACGCCATAGGGCATGGTAAAAGCAGGCAGAACATTTGTACGATCCTTGCTGATAAAATCATCCAGATTGAAATAGGGCGGAATGACAAATAGGACATTTACTTGCTTTGGCATAATCGCTCCCTCGGAATGGCATAGACTACTGCTCCAGTGCCGCACCAGCTGTGCAGCCTGAACAGCATCTGGTAGTTCTCCAGCTGCTCGTCTAACAAGTATGGCAAAGCCCATAAGCCGAGCCGATTATGATATGCCGTTGCAGCCACAATAGGCCGCTGAATCTTTAACATCTCTATTGCTCCCTTAAGTGCGGAAAACTCTCCACCCTCCAGATGCAGCTTCAGGTAATTCACCTCAGGAATAGCCAAGTCATCCAGTCGTACGACTTCTACTTCATCGCTGCCAAGCACATTGAGTTGAGAAACGTAATCCAATCCCGCACTGAATGCAGACCTGCCTTTAAATTCTGCTACTGCCAGGCAGTACGAACTGATTCTAACATCTGTGTCGGCCAATTCGGCACAAGCCTGGTAGTTCAACGGGTCAGCCTCAATCATAGTAATAGAACGAACATCCCCCATACGATCCAGCCACTGCCGGCTCACTTCACCGAGGTGTGCCCCCACATCGACCAGTGATTCGTTCGGCCTCAGGCGCGACATCAGTTCGGGAATGAAATAGCGGTCGCCGGTCGTTACCGGTGCCCCTTCAAAGCTCCACTCCTCGCGCAGCGAATGCCAAGCGATAAACTGCAGGTGATGTGCCCGTGAAATATCATCATCCCAACGTGCAAGTATGGTGGTGATTTTGGCCACATCGCCTTCCAATGGCCCCGAAAACCACCCGTTGCCGAGCGGATGTCGATCCCTGTATGCCTCGCAGATATCGTAAAACGGCACCACATCCCGCCAGCCGGCTGCATGCAGTGCCAGCTCAAGCGGAACAATGGGAAGCGTGGCGATACAGACTGCAAGCATCGCTTCCCGCTTAAGTGTTTCAGGTACCGCATCAGCACTATAGAGCGAGACGCCTAGCCAGAAGGGATCGTTCTTATGCGCAGCAACATCGGCATCGACGACTGCCTCGACCGGTATGCCGAGATAATTGAAATAGGATCTGGCCATGCGCCCAAGATTGCCGGCGCCGTAGAGCACCAGCGGAGACTCAACCGGGCGCGGTGCCACCACCGGCTCTGCCTCAGCTATCCTCTTCAGCAAGACATTTGAAGCCGCCGGATCAGGCAGAGGAAAATGACGCTCGATCACTGTAGCCGCTTCTCAGTTGCATGCCGCCAACTCTCCAGCTGTGCATCTTCAGGGAATGCCGAAGCAAAGTGGAATACACTCCCCTTCTTCTGTTCGAGCATTGCATGACGAAGATATCCTTGTGGTAACGCAATGCTTCCATCATCACTGTATATGGCGGAATCTGCAACAAAGGCATGGAACCACTCTGCCGGAGTAGCACCAAAGGCCTCTCGATAATCGAAGCGCTGCTTAGGCATCATGATCACCTCTTCGTAGAGCGCGGTAAACGACTCTCGCTGATGGGGAAATGAAAAGCGCTCGCGCACATCCTTTGCGGCACGCACAGCCATCTCCAGTCGCACCTCGTCATTCTCCTGAATCCAGGCAATGCGCTCGGCTAGCTCATTACCATCATGCACGACGAACCCGTTCACACCATCTTCGACTATCTCTCGCTCACACGGATGATCGAGCACGATTGGTACAACCCCCAGTGCCATTGCCTCCAGCAGGGCAATCTCGGCGGTGCCGTAGTGGGTCGGGTTGAGCAGATAGAGAAACAGATCCATTTCAGCAAGTTCAGCTGTCACATTAGTGGAGTAGCCAGCCACATTCAGCAATGCCGGTCGTCCGACTTCCCTGCAGCGCCTCTCGAGAATCTCCCGATTGGCCACATCACCGACCATGCGTACGGAAAATGTCGGATCATCAACTGAAGCCAGTAGCGAAATATAGTCAGGGTGCAGCTTGCTGAAGTTCAATGTGCCGAGATAGCCAGCCCGTAGAGAGGTCCGCGATTTGCGACGGATCGCAGGCATCTGCTCCATGCCTGCAGCGCTCGAGATGACCGCGAGCTTCCTCTGCACCTCGGCATCCAGCTGCGATATATTTTCAGCTTGAAGCGAGCAGGCGGAGGTCATCACAAAACGATGGCAAAGATCAACCAAACCGGCAGGAATCACAGGGAAGTGAAGCCCCGATGTGTGACACCACACCACCACCCGCGCAGGAGGCAGTGGCTCACCGCAGATATATCGGAGCAGCGTCGGATGGTTCCAGAACTCCAGTTGTACAATATCTGCATCGGTGATCAGTAAGCGCAGACTCTTCTCATCCGGCGCGGTAGTGACCTTGCATCCGGCATGCACAAGAGGATCGAGAAACTGCTGCTTTTCAGGCTTTTCCAGGCAGACCAGATGATGCTCATGTAACGACTGCTGTTTTGCATCGATGAGGAGTCCAGATAGTGCCCGGCCGACTCCGCCTCCCATGTGTGCGGCGATATGGAGAATTCGGCTCATGAAGCAACTGACTGAACTGCAGCGCCTCCGGGCGCCCGATCGTCGATTTCACTGCCTGCATAACTCAGCAATTTCGGCAACAACTCATCGCGATAGGCATCAATATTATCTGGCAGACAATGGGTCAGCTGGCCGCATTTACTGCATACGCCGTTATCGCAGCGCCGACCCTCTAGATGTTGTCTACGTAGCGCGTTCATCGCACCGGAATTCCAGATCTCCTGTAAACTCTGCTTATTGGCGTCACCGATCAGCAACTTCCGACCCCAATCGAGGAAACAGGAGCTCACCAGCCCATCGGCGTTAACCGACATCGAGTAGAAGATATAGGGGCAGGTATCGGTTGGCGTCACCGGCTGCTGATAGATTCCCTCACGGATCGTAACACCTGTAAAGGCCTCAACATCAAATTCAGGCCAGCAGGGAGCAAAATTCTCAATAAAGATTCGATCGCAATAGTTGCCAAATGTGTCGTAAAAATCCTGCTTCTGCGCTTCGCTGATCAGTTCGCCCGGAATCTTGATCGCCACCTCGCAATCGCCCCTGTTTGCGTCCAGCCACTTCACGTTTTCAACAAACGCATCAAAGTCAAAGTCGAATCCAGTGAAGCGCTTATACTGTTCGTTGCTCATGCCGTCGACCGAGATATTGATCTTATCCAGCCCTGCCTCCAGAACCGGCCCAAGCCGCTCGGGCGTCATCAGAGATCCGTTTGTGGTGGTGTCGATGTAACCGATCTGGCCGCTCTGTTTGGCATAGGCCACCATGCGTGCCAGGTTCTTGTTAAGAAACGGTTCACCATCCTTATACATACGCAGCACCTTGACCGGCTCAGCAAACCCATCCAGCTCATCAATCACCTTACAAAACAGGTCGAACTTCATCACCCCCTGAAAACGACCGGTCTGCTCGATAAGATCGCGATGGCCGGTCGGGCAAAACGGGCAGAGAAAATTGCATGCACTGGCCGGATCAACAAACAGTACGAATGGCGTAGCTAGCGGAATAACCTCCTGCAAAGGTGTCCGGTCATCCAGGTTGATACGTGGCTTGATTGCCGCTTTCATCTATGGCTCCTTGGTGCCACGGCATTATTCATATGCCATGGGTATCTTTATGCCCTAGCAAGCAGGACTCCAACTTTGCTGTCGACCCCCAGAATGCCATCGGCTCATAGTCAGGATAAGGATAATGGCCAAGGTTAAGCGCCATCGATGCACCCTGTTCACGCAGGCGCTTCTCAATCAGATCGCGCACCCTTACCGGGCTTCCGGAACAGACATTCACAATTCCAAAATCCTCTTTTCTTTCAATAAGTTCAGAGAGAATAAGCGCTGCTTTCTCGACCGGAAGATAGTCGCGCAACTGCTCGCCTCCGGACATGTTAAATCTCTTATCGCCACTCGCAACCGCACGATCAAGCTGTGCCAGCAGACTGTTGGGATTCTGCCCCTCACCGAAGAGATAGAAGAGTCGCGCCCAAACCAACTGAAACGGCACTTTTTGCTGCAACTGCTGCAAGAACTTCCGCAACACATCCTTGGCCAGCGGATAGGAGAGTTGCGGATCACTCACCAACGACTCATCCAGACACCCTTCTCGCATGCCGTATTCGAGACAGGTGCCGCTTACCAGTACCTGCTTCAACCCCTGACTGACCAGCCTCTTGATAAAACGGTAATCGCCCTGAAGGTTAATTTCGTAATGGAATGGCTCGCGATAATTGGGCAATCCGTCCCAGGCCAGATGCACCAACACATCGGGCTCGCCCAACTCGGTAAGCAAAGGCGTCTGGCTGCCATGGATATCGCAACAGACAAATCGAACGGCATTGCGCCACGGCATCTCCTCGATTCGGGCCGGATCGCGTCCGAGAACGATCGGCTCATGCCCTCGCTCCAGTAACCGCGTCACCACATGACGACCCACAAAACCTGAGCCGCCAGTCACCAGCACCTTCACCCGATTATCTCCAGCTTTGGCACCCCCACCACGAAACAACCACCCCAACCTCTGATCTGCTGCTGACGTTCGATAATCTCCTCACAAATATTCCATGGGAGAATCAACAGGTAATCGGGTTTCACCTCGGCGATATGATCCGGATGCAAAATCGGGATATGGCTCCCTGGCATAAATTTATCCTGCTTGGATGGCGCGGCATCACAAACAAAAGGTAACAGATCGGGGGTAACCCCGGCGAAATTAAGCAGCGTATTGCCCTTGGCCGCCGCTCCGTAAGCTGCCACCATCTTCCCTGCCCTCTTCTGCTCATGCAGGAAGGCCAACAGCTCCTCCCTGATCCTCTCCACCCGAGACTGCATGGCTCGATAGGTCTCGATATCCAGCAATCCGGCCTGCCGCTCCTCCTGCAGAACACTATTCACAGCTTCCGCCAACGCATGGGCAGAGCCGGTATGGGCTGCATAAACACGCAGGCTACCACCGTGGGTTGGCAGCTTTTCGACGTCGTAGAGTCGCAATCCAGCCAGCTGTAACACCGACTGTACCGCATGCAGCGACAGATAGGAGTAGTGCTCATGATAGATGGTATCGAACTGGGTAAACTCGATCAGGTTCTTCAAATGTGGAAATTCAAGGGTGATGGTTCCTTCAGGCTGAAGCAAGCGCACCAAGCCCAGCGCGAAGTCATTGATATCGGGCACATGCGCAAAGACATTGTTTCCTACAATCAGATCAGCCTTGTACCCATCGGAAACCAGTTCATCAGCCAGTTGCTCACCAAAGAATCGGCGCAGTACTGGCACTCCCAAAGCCTCGGAAGCTGCCGCCGTACTGTCAGTCGGCTCAATACCGAGACAGGGAATACCAGCTGCAACGAAATTTCTCAGCAGGTATCCATCGTTGGAAGCGACCTCAACCACCCTCGACTCTGTTCCCAGACCCAACCGCTTGCCAATCATCCGGCAATAGTCTGCCGCATGCTTCAGCCAGCTATCCGACACAGAAGAGAAATAAGCGTAATCACTGGTAAAAAGCTCATCACAGCGGGAGAAGTCTTCGGTCTGCACCAGCCAGCACGATTCGCAAACAAAGATTCGCAACGGATAGGCTGGCTCAGGCTTATCAAGCTGGTCTGCGCTCAAATAGGCGTTGGATGGCGGCATGCTGCCAAGATCGAGAAAAAGCGACTTCAGCTCACTGCCGCAATGGCGACACTTCATATCATTAATCCTTGGAAGCTCTTATCCAGCAGGGGATGGTTGCGATCACGCTCCGACAACTCTGAAACCGGCAACGGCCAGACAATAGCCACGGCGGGATCATCAAAGCGTACCGCACCTTCGGACTCAGGCGTATAGGCAGCAGTATGCAGATAGAGCAACTCTGAATCGGGCTCGAGCACCTGAAAGCCGTGCGCGCACCCCTCCTGGATGACCATCATCCTGCCGTTCTCCGGTGACAGTTCGCAGGCAGTCCATTTCAGGAAGGTTGGTGAACCGGCACGCAGATCAACGGCGACATCCCATACCCTCCCTTTAAGGCAGCGAACCAGCTTCATCTCCGCATGCGGCGGATACTGAAAATGAAGGCCTCGAACTGCTCCGCATTTGTGGGTCAGTGAACGGTTGACCTGTACGATTTTGCGTTGCATCAAAACAGCAGCCAGTTCATCTTCGCAATAGAGTCTGGCAAAACGACCACGGCTGTCAGCCACAACCGATGACTCGACCTGATATACTCCATCAATCTCACACGCAAGGATGCGCATGCTCATATCCAGACAGCCCCTTTAGCATGGGCATCGTCTAAGAAAGTATCCAACTGCTTGGCACTAAGGACTTCACCGTTCTCAAGATACGCGCTATACCACTCTGCTGTATTGGCAATCGCCTGCTCAAGAGCCCAGACAGGCTGCCATTGCAGCTCGCGAACCGCCTTACCGATATCCAGCTGCAGTATCACCGCCTCATGCAGCTGCACCTCTTGGCCCACATGCCAGCTGAATCCCGGCCAGTAGACCTGCATGCGGCTCAGCAGTTCGCGTACACTGCATGTCCCTGTCGAATCTGGGCCGAAATTCCAGGCAGCAGCACAACCCCGCTCGCCGAGCAACAGGCGCTGACCCAGCAGCAGGTAACCCGAGAGCGCATCCAACACGTGCTGCCAAGGGCGAGTGGCATCTGGTGAGCGAATCTCTAGTTCACTGCCAGCTGCAACCGCCCGATAGAGATCGGGGATGAGACGATCCTCACTCCAGTCGCCACCACCGATCACATTGCCGGCCCGCGCCGTCGCCAATAGCGGCGCCTCAGCCTCCGAAAAGAAGGAGCGACGATAACTGGAAGCGACCAACTCCGTAGCGGCCTTCGATGCTGAATAGGGATCATGCCCTCCAAGGGCATCCTCTTCGTTATAACCACGATCTAGGGATCTGTTGTCGTAACATTTATCCGAAGTGACCACCACGATCGCCTTCAATCCGGGCACGCTCCTGCACACCTCCAGCACATTCACCGTGCCGATTACATTCGTAGTCCAGGTTTCAACCGGCATATTGTAGGAGCGACGCACCAATGGCTGGGCTGCCAGGTGAAAGACAACCTCGGGCTCGAATGCTCCAACAATCCGCCGCACCGCCTCAATATCGGCAATATCAATCCGATGATCCTCAATTTCACCATCTAATAGCGCTTGGCAAAATTGCCAGTGCTCCGGGTCGGTATCGGGATCCAAACCAATTCCGGCCACCTTGGCGCCTAGTCGGTTCAACCAGACAGAAAGCCAGCTGCCCTTGAAGCCAGTATGACCGGTAATCAATACCCGTTTGCCTTGATAGATGTCGCCAAACGACACTGCTGTCACCATACCATCCAAGGTGCCTCGCCACTCTCCCATAGTCCTTCAAGCCGTACCTTATCGCGCAGGGTATCCATCGGCTGCCAGAACCCTGCATGGCGATAGGCTGAAAGCTGACCCTGTTCAGAGAGGCGCTGCAGTGGCTCCTTCTCCCAGACCGTTGCGTCACCTTTTATCAGCTTAAGCACTTCCGGCGACAGCACAAAATAGCCCCCATTAATCCAGCCACCATCACCCTTTGGCTTCTCATTAAAGTGGTTGATGCGATCACCAGAGATCTCCAGTGAGCCAAAGCGTCCGGGTGGCTGCACTGCTGTCACCGTAGCCAGTAAGCCTTGCGCATTATGGAAGTCGATCAGTTTTCTGATATCAACATCACACAAACCATCGCCATAGGTGAAACAGAAGGGCTGATCTGGCTTCAAATGGTCAGCGACTCGTCGCATACGGCCACCCGTCTGTGTATTCTCACCGGTATCAACCAGCGTTACCCGCCACGGCTCAGCCATATTCTGATGAACCTGCATAGAGTTATTTTGCATATCAAAGGTGACATCTGACATGTGCAGGAAGTAGTTGGCAAAATACTCCTTGATTAGATAACCCTTGTAGCCAAGGCAGATAATGAAATCGTTGATCCCATATGCACTGTAACTCTTCATAATATGCCAAAGAATCGGTTTGCTTCCAACATCCACCATCGGTTTTGGCCTCAAGTGAGTCTCCTCACTGATCCGCGTCCCGAGTCCTCCAGCCAGTATTACCGCTTGCATATGCCCATCCTTCGCCAGTTTCCGGAAGAAACTTGTGGTTCCAACTTCATCCAGCAATAAAACTGGAATCTGCGAACAAACATTTACCTAATTCAAATAGATAGAGCAATTAAAGTGCCAAAGTTGAACGAACTTTTCCTACTCATCGGATCAAATGCATCTCAGAAAAAACTATTACCACTTCTCACCCTAGAATGGTCCGGCAGTTACCCTACCCGAGGTAATGCCAGAGGGTAAACATTGCCGCCTGACCGCGGTAGTTGCCACCCTTGTCGATCAGGTTCCAGACCGTGGCATCCTGAATACGGAAGCGCCGGCCGCTGCTGGCAATCCGCACACCGGAGTAGTCGTCGATATAGCCGTTCTCCGTGACCCTTTTCAACAGCGCATTTCGCTCAGCCTGCACACCCGCTTCTGCCGACAGCCTTGATGGCAGCTGCGTAAACTCATGCCAATCCATCTCGAACAGTTGTTGGGCAGTATGGTTGGCGTAGTTGATGACCGGATCCTCCCCGGTTCCGTGTGAAAGCAGTGCGTATGGTGCGAAGTAGACCCTGCGGGCAGCAACTGCAGGATCGGAATCATCATCAAGCAGGCCGCAGCCGCTCCATCGTTTCAGGCTGTCACTGAGCAGCCGCAGCTGCTCAAGCTGATAGTCATTCGTTTCAGATGGCGGGTCAGTGCACTGCTTCATTTCAGGCAGCCTCCCTTTTCAGTGACTGCAGCCGGAAGAAGCCGCCGATCAGCATATATCCGATCACAAACGGCCAGTTTCCGGCAGGGCCATAACTGTTCACGATCGCAGAGCCGGTCACCTCATAGCCATGGATGATGCCTGTGGCACTGAAGATGGCCGCGGCAAAGGCCCAGTTGGCGGCAACCCTGTACCTGCCATCCAGCAGTGCGGCAGTCATCGCAGCCAGCAACATTGAGGTGAAGATAAAGCCGCGCTCCAGCGCAATCATGCCGGCAACGGGGAACTGCATGGCCAGTGCATCGATCCCCACTGCGCCAATGGTGGTACCGGCAGCACGCAGCCCGCTCTCCAGCATCAGCAGCCCCCACGCGGCGATGGCCGGGATCAGACCGACAACCACCGCTGCGGCATGGTGGTGCGGCGTATCGCGGAACGCCTGTGCGGCAATGATAATGCCGATCCAGAGCAGGATCGCCGCCCCCGCCTCGATCGGAATCAGGGAAGCCGCGAAACCGACAAGACCAAGCGTACAGAGCAGCGTTATGACAATGCCGTTGGCAACCGAGTAACCGGCTCCGGCTCCCATATCCTTCCAGGCCGGGTGGCCGATATAGATGGTGGTGGGAAAACAGCTGCCGAAACAGGCTGCAGCAATAGTACCGATACCATTGGCAGCCAGTGACGGCTTCACGGCGTAGCTGTCGCCTGCCGCCTCGGCGCTCTCGAGGTTCTGCAGCGACCCGATCAGGTTGAACAGCCCCATCGGCAGGATCACGGCGATAGAACCGATCAGTTCAGGTGATGTGAACGCCGTAAGCAGCTCGAAGAGTTGTGGTGTTGGCAGCTGCAGCGAGATCGTCATGGCCGCAGAAAGTGCGGATGCATCCATACGCCCCAGCCCCCAGGCCAGAACGGTTCCGACAATAACCGCAGCAAACCCTGCTGGAATGCCGCGCGGCAGCGGCATGCGACCGATATACTGCATAAAGATCAGCGCCAGCGGAGCGAAACCGATCAGCGGATCGGCAAAGATGCGGAAGGCGAAATCCATCGAGATAAAGGTGATGGCGATACCGGCCAGCGTAGCCAGAAGGGCCGCACGCGGCGTCACCTTTTTCACCCGCGCTCCGATCCAAGCTCCGGCCAGTTCGATCAACCCCGAACCGAGACAGGCGGCGAGTCCCATCTGCCAGGCAAGCCGGGCATCACCTGTGCTTTTCACCACCGGCAGCATCACGAAGAGCACATAGGCGAAGAGTGAGACGGTGTTGACGCCATAGGGAAGCGCGGTTGCCGGTTTGCCGGTGGCAAGGCTCAGGTTTCGAGCCTGCCATGCGTAGAAGAGATTGCCGATCAGCAGGCTTACGGCAACGCCGGGCAGAATGTTCCCGTACAGAAGCTCGGCCGGAAAAGCGAGCAGCTGCGTGCAGAGCACGGAGATCAGGATCAGCTGGATCAGGTTGTCGACGAAGAGGCCGAAAAAGCCGTCGAGATCGCCCCGTCGCCACCAGCTGAAGCTGTTCATCTCAACCGGCGTCCTGAACCGCCATCAGAGGCGGGAGATATCCGCCAGCCGCAGGAAGAGTCCCCGCAGCCGGGCCAGCAGCGCCAGACGGTTGGCGCGCAGCTTCTCCTCCTCGGCCATCACCATCACATCATCAAAGAAACCGTCCACCGCTTCACGCAGATCGGCCAGCACATTGAGCTGGTGCTCAGGTACTTCGGGGAACTCCTGCTCCGCCTCGCACAACTTGTCGTACAGATTCTGCTCGGCCACCTCGATGAGCAGCGATCTATCGATTTCAAGAGAAACCGCTCCCGCCTTCTTGAGGATATTGGCAATGCGTTTGTTGGCCGCAGCCGCAGCCTGGCCCGCCTCGGAGTCGGCAAAGCCGGTCAGCAGTTGTGCCACGGCAACGCTCTGGTGGAACGGCAGTTCAACGGCAGCATGCAGTGCCGCCTCCAGAGCCTGTCTTGAGTAGCCGCTGCCAGTCATGCCAAGCCAGCGCTCACGCACAAATTCGGCCACTGCCGATTTGGTCTCCTTGGTGATATGGATCGTTACACGCTGCTGGTTCCACTGTTTGGCAGCCTCATCGAGCACCTTTGAAAGGGTGAGGTCTACTGCGATTCCATCATCTGCCAGCAGCCGGATCAGGCCAATGGCGGCTCGGCGCAGGCCGAACGGATCGGCGCTGGCGGTCGGGATACGGCCGATATGGAAATAACCGAGCAGTTTGTCTGCCCGCTCGGCAATCGCCAGTGCGCGTGAAATGGTGTTTGGCGACAGATCATCATCGGCACCTGCCGGTGCATAATGAAACGCGATCGCTTCCGCCACCTCGGCACTCTCGCCATCCATGCGGGCATAGATGCCGCCCATATACCCCTGCAGCTCCGGAAACTCGCCGACCAGTCCCGTGGTAAGGTCCGATTTGCAGAGATAGGCGGCGCGCTGTGCACTGTTGGCATCCACACCCAGGGCGGTGGCGTTGTCGAGCACAAAACCGCGCATACGGCGCACCTGGTCACCAACCATGCCTAGACCATCCTGGAAAACGATCTCGGAGAGCCTCTCAACACGCGCATCCAATGTCTCTTTCGGATCGCGGTCAAAATAGAAGGCGGCATCGGCAAGGCGCGCATTCACCACGCGCTCGTTGCCCGTAGCCACTGCAGATGGGTCTTTGGAAGCGATATTGGCTACCGCAAAGAAGACATTACTCATCTTTCCATCCGCATCCCGCGTGGAGAAGCAGCGCTGGTGATGCTTAAGTTCGATACGGCTCACCTCTTCAGGCAGGCGCAGGAAGTCCTCATCATAGCGGCCTGTAATCACATGCGGCCACTCGGTCAGGTCGGCGACCTCCTCAAGCAGATCGGCATCCTCGACAAGTTCGACGCCTGCTGCATCGGCAGCTTTATTCAGCTGACTGGAGATATCGGTCAGGCGCTTGGCACGATCCGCGACAACAGATTGTGACTCAAGCCATGCAAAAGGATCATTCACATCGATCTCACCGGAGCTGCCGTGGACACGATGGCCGCGGCTGATCTTGCCGGATGTAACACCGGCGAAGGAGAAATCGATCACCTCGCCGCCAATTCTGGCTGCGATCCAGCGGATCGGACGGATAAAGGCATCATCGCGATGTTCGCCATCGTTCCACTTCATCTGTTTCGGGCTCGGCAGCTTGCGCAGGATCGCAGGCATCGCCTCAGCGATAATCGCGGCCACAGGGCGACCCGCAACACTGCGAACCGCCTTCATGTAACGTGCCTTGCCATCGCCTTTGTCGGCCAGCTCGAAATCATCCAGCGACATACCTGATTTTTTGGCAAAACCGATCGCTGCCCCGGTCGGCTCACCATCCTTGTAGGCAACATGTTCGGGTGGTCCCCAGACCACCTCTTCGCGATCCTCCTGCATGACAGGGCATGCTGCCACATGCAGCAGCAGACGACGCGGTGTCACGCCAAGCTGGAGCGTATCGACAGCCACATTGGCGTCCGCCAAAAGTTTTTCGACCGCCTCTTTCAGGGCGGCACCCATGCGCGGCGCAACGCCTGCAGGGATCTCTTCGGTTCCAATCTCGATCAGCAAAGGTTTCAGGCTCATGCGTCCACCCCCGCGTAGGCACGCGCCACGGTTCTAGCAAGTCCCCGTACGCGGCCGATAAAACGTTGCCGCTCGGCAACAGAGATTGCGCCACGCGCATCAAGCAGGTTAAAGGCGTGCGATGCCTTCATCACCTCTTCATAGGCGGGAAGCACCAGATTGTGATCAGCCAGACGCTTGCACTCACCCTCGGCGCGATCGAACTGTTCATGCAGCCAGGAGGCATCTGCGACATCGAAGTTGTAGGTGGAGAACTCCACCTCGTTGCGGTGAAATACCTCGCCGTAGGTGACGGTTTTGCCATCTTCGGTGGTTACCCATGCCAGGTCGAATACATTCTCAACCCCCTGCAGATACATCGCAAGGCGCTCCAGGCCGTAGGTGATCTCGCCCGGCGTTTTGGTCAGCTCGACACTGCCCACCTGCTGGAAGTAGGTGAACTGGGTGATCTCCATACCGTTAAGCCAAACCTCCCAGCCAAGGCCCCAGGCGCCCAGCGTGGGCGACTCCCAGTCATCCTCAACGAAACGGACATCATGCACCTCGGGATCGATGCCGATGGTGCGCAGAGAGTCGAGGTAGAGCTCGAGTATGTTTTCAGGGGCAGGCTTGAGAATCACCTGGAACTGGTAGTAGTGCTGCATGCGGTTGGGGTTCTCGCCATAACGCCCGTCGGTCGGGCGACGGCACGGCTGCACATAAGCGGTGCTCCACGCATTATCATCGAGCACACGCAGGAATGTGGCCGGATGAAAGGTTCCGGCGCCCATCGAACTGTCATAGGGCTGCTGTACGACACACCCTTTGGAAGCCCAGTATTGTTGAAGTGTTAGGATCAGGTCCTGAAAGGTCACGGCAATCGCCCTCCCGAAAAATCGAGCTCGAAACCTAGCCTCGCTTTGCGCTGCTTGCCAGAAGCCTATTTTCTCAGGGGATCAATTGCGTTTGCTTTTGAGCTTCAGCGCCCGGAACACCTCGTCGGCGTGGAAGGATGAACGCACCAGCGGCCCTGACGCGACCATGCCGAAACCCTTCTTCTCGGCGAGGTATTTGAGCTCGTCGAACTCTTCGGGCGACCAGTACTTCATCACAGGATGATGTTTGGCGCTCGGCCTGAGATACTGGCCAATGGTGAGAATATCGATATTCGCCTCGCGCATATCGTCGAGTACCTGCAGCACCTCGTCGCGCTCCTCACCCAGACCAACCATGATGCCGGACTTGGTCACCACGCCCGGATCAAGCTCCTTGGCGCGCTGCAGCAGACGCAGGGATGTAAAGTAGCGTGCCCCGGGACGCACCGAGCGGTAGAGGCGCGGTACGGTCTCCAGATTATGATTGAAGATATCCGGACCCGCTTCGATGATCGTGTTCAGGCAGCTCTCCGGCTTGCGTTGGAAATCGGGGGTGAGAATCTCGATCGTCACATCGGGCTGGCGCGCTTTCAGCTCGCGGATCACTTCAGCATAGTGGCCGGCACCGCCATCCCTGAGGTCGTCGCGATCCACCGAGGTGATCACCACATGTTTAAGGCCGATCTCCGCCACAGCTTTCGCCAGATTCACCGGCTCGTCGGCATCGACCGGGTCGGGCCTGCCTGTTGCCACATCGCAGAAGGCGCAGGTGCGGGTACAGACGCGCCCCAGGATCATGAAGGTGGCTGAACCCTGCTTCCAGCAGCCGCCGATATTGGGGCAGGATGCCTCCTCGCATACCGTATTGAGTTTCAGCTTGCGCATCATCTCGGCAATTGATTTGTACTCTTTGGACATCGGCGCGCGAACCTTGAGCCATTTCGGCTTGCCGGCCATCGGCTGTGCCTCGCCCTCAACCTGGATCGGAATCACTTTTCTGCTCATCGCGGCATGCTAGCGAATGAGATGCCTGCGTACATCCGCCATCTTTTATGGATAATCGTTTGCCCGTACGTGCGTTTGTGAAACTTTGTTGGCAGTGTTCGCGCTGATTTTTTGTTCGAATCAGATATGGAGTCAATGAATGAGTGTTTCATGTTTTGCAAAACTGTTTGCGGCGGCCATCGCCGTTTCCGTGGTCGGCAGTTACGCCATCCAGCTGGTCGGCCTTGATAGCATACACCCCTCTTCCCTGTTCGCCAGCGGCCTGACGCTCGGCACCATCTTCGGGGGCCTGCTGGTCGCGCTCTACCCGTCAGAGAAGGGCGAAGGCAGCAAGAGGGATAGCGGCACCAGCAACATCTATGTCGGCAACCTGCCTTTCAATGTCGGCAAGGAGGAGATCGGCAACATCTTCGCCCCGTTCGGCAAGGTGGAGGATATCCGGCTGGTCAAGGATCGCAGAAGCCGCCGTTTCAAGGGCTACGCCTTTGTCGAGATGGAGAGCGGTGCAGCCAAAGCGGCAATCGATCATCTCAACGATACCGACTACGCCGGCCGTACCCTGCGTGTTAACGAGGCGCAGAAGCGGGATTCAAGATCGTAGGGAATTTCCCCTGCATCATAAAAAAAGCGCGGCAGTTGCCGCGCTTTTTTATTTTTCCGGTTATCGCGGTTTAGTCGGTAGCAACCTCGCGACGTTTACGCACCGCTTCGGCCAGCGTGTTGAGCAGCGCCTCGGTATCTTCCCAGCCAAGGCAGGCATCGGTGATGCTGATGCCGAAATCGGGCTTCTCGCCCGGATTAACATCCTGGCGCCCCTCATGAAGATGGCTCTCGATCATCACGCCTGAGATGCAGCGGTTGCCGGCTGCAATCTGGCTGGCAAGATCCTCACCCACCTCTATCTGGCGCTTGAACTGTTTACGGCTGTTGGCGTGGCTGCAGTCGACCATCAGGCTACAGGAGAGTTTGGCCGCCTGCAGTTCACTGACGGCGCGCGCAACACTCGCCGCATCGTAGTTCGGCTCTTTGCCACCGCGCAGGATGATATGGCAGTCGTCATTGCCGGCGGTCGAGAAGATCGCAGATGTACCCTCCTTGGTCAGCGAGATGAATACATGCGGATGTTTGGCGGCATGAATGGCATCGATAGCGATCTGGAAGCCGCCCTCGGTGCTGTTCTTGAAACCGACCGGACATGAGAGGCCGCTGGCCAGCTCACGATGACCCTGTGATTCGGTGGTGCGTGCGCCGATGGCGCCCCAGCTGACCAGGTCTGCAATATACTGCGGCGTGATCAGATCGAGGAATTCGGTGCCGGCAGGGACCCCCATCTCGTTGACATCAAGCAGCAGCTTACGGGCAAGGCGGATGCCCTTATTGATCTCGAAAGAGCCATCAAGGTTGGGATCGTTGATCAGCCCCTTCCAGCCGACGGTGGTGCGCGGCTTCTCGAAGTAGACGCGCATCACGATCAGCAGATCCTTGCCCAGCTCCCCCCGCATACGCTTGATATGCCTGGCATATTCGAGCGCGGCATCGGGATTGTGGATGGAGCATGGGCCGACAACCACCAGCAGGCGGTCATCTTCGCCATGCAGAATCTCATGGATAGAGACACGGGTATCATGGGTGGTGCGGGCAGCCGTTTCGGTGATCGCATGCTCGGCGTGCACCTGTTTAGGCGCTGCAATTTCACTCATGCCGCTGATGCGCAGATCGTCTGTATTGTACTTCATAGCCATGACTGTCAGGCCCCCGAATCCCACTCTATCTGGTGCGGCTGCCGCCGACCGCGGCGCAGTATCGCAGAAAATTCACAAAACTGTTAGCCCTGTACCGTTTCCGCTGTTTCCTTATGCGCCGATGGACCATTTCCAGCATTGAGAATTTTCTTCAATGGATGGATATTTGCACGATGTATGATCACAAAGCCGTTATCGGTGGCGAACTGGAGGATGGGGAGCAGCGGCTCTGGAGCGCGCAGCCCCGGCAGGGGTTTCTCCTGCACCCCTCCGATGCCTTCATGATCCCCTTCAGCCTGATATGGGGCGGATTTTCCATTATCTGGGAGTATCAGGTGCTGGTAAGCGATGCGCCGCTGCTGATGGCGCTGATCGGCCTGCCGTTTGTCGCCATCGGCCTCTACCTGATCGCCGGACGTTTCTACTACGATGCAAAACTTCGCGAAAAGACCTTCTACGGCATCACTGATCGCCGCATCATTATCCTATCCGGCATCCGCAAAAAACAGGCGCACTACCTTGCTATCGGCGAGATCGAGAATCTGCAGAAGTTCGAGAACAGGGATGGTTCAGGCTCCATCGTGCTCGGTTTCGAGGCGATCACCACCGCCTACCAGAGCCAGATGCCAATCCCCGGCCAGATGGAGTCCACGCCGCGCATGAATAACCTCGCCGACGTCCACACCCCGTTCGGGATCATCGACAGGCTCAGGCGCACTACATCCCGCGCAGATAGCTCGGCCTGAGCCCTACCTCGCCGTGCAGCGCACCCTCGACCTGCGCCAGCAGTCGCGCGCGGTCACGCGGCAGGTTCCCGGCCAGCGCCAGCGCATTGGATGCATGATTGGAACGGAAGATCAGCGGCTTTGGCGGATTCAGGCCCGCAAGCAGCCGCAGCTGCTCCTCCAGCATCGATCGGTCGTCCGGCATCTCGAACGGCTCACCCCCCTCTGCAGCAAACTTTTCCATGAATTCGCCTGAAATCCCCGCATCGAGATAGAGCTGCAGCGTGGAGAGGTAGGTGACGGGTGCTGCGTTGAGAAGCGCGATGGTGCCGTCAATATGCTCATCTGCACGACGCTTGCCGCCAAGCCCCAGAATCACCGTGGCCGACACCTTCAGTCCCGCCTCATCTGCCCGCTGCATCGCCCTGGCGATTCCGCGGCTGCTGGCCCCCTTGGTGATCCTCCTGAGTATGCTGTCTGAACCCGATTCGATGCCGAGATAGAGAAGCGTCAGCCCCTGCTCCCTGAGCTGCGCCAGCTCCGCATCACTCTTCTGCAGGATATTGGCAGGGGTGGCGTAACAGGAGATGCGGGCAAGGTTCGGCAGCCGCTCATGCAGCGCATCCAGAACGGCCGACAGCTGAGCGGTCGGCAGACCCAGGGCATCGCCGTCGGCCAGGAAGACGCGGCGCGCATCCGGCCAGCTTCGCGCCGCCCTGTCGATATCGGCAACCAGATCCGCCAGTGGCCGCTGCTGGTAAGCCTTTTCGCGGTACATCGAGCAGAAGCTGCAGCGGTTGAAGCTGCAGCCGAGTGTAACCTGGATAATCAGGTTATCCCCCTCGCTCGGCGGCCGGTAGAGCGGCATGTGGTAGTTCAATGGCATGGCTGCAACTTTGCATGCAATACGCCTGCACGGGCAACCTGAAAATCAGCGAGACGCCGCAGACCGTCGGGTATCGCAGGGGCGTCAGTGAAGGCCTGTCAGACCCTGGCTGAAAGCAACTTCTCCAGCCTGAGTTGATCGGCCGTGAAACTGCGAATCCCCTCGCCCAGCTTTTCGCTGGCCATGGCATCCTCATTGAGCTGCCAGCGCATCTCGGACTCCTTCAGCGGTGGCTCGCGTTCAAGGCGCGCGCCATCGTCGAACAGCCTGCGCTCCACATGCTCATCCGATGCCTCCAGCTCCTGCATCAGTGCCGGGCTGATCGTCAGCCGGTCACAGCCGGCCAGCTCCAGAATCTCGCCGATATTGCGGAAGCTGGCCCCCATCACCTCGGTCGGATAACCGCAGCGCTTGTAATAGCGGTAGATACGCTGCACGGAGTGTACTCCGGGATCCTCCGCGGCCGCGAAATCATGCCCCTCTTTCGCCTTGTACCAGTCGAGAATCCGGCCGACAAAGGGGGAGATCAGGAAGACGCCGGCATCGGCGCAGGCGCGCGCCTGTGCCATCGAGAAGAGCAGCGTCAGGTTGCAGTTGATGCCATCGCGCTGCAGCCGTTCTGCGGCGCGTATCCCCTCCCAGGTCGAGGCAATCTTGATCAGGATACGCTCGACCCCGACACCGTGGCCGGCATAGAGATCGATCAGCCTGTGAACGCGGGCAACCGTCGCCTCGCTGTCGAAGGAGAGGCGTGCATCCACCTCGGTGGAGATCCGCCCGGGGATGATCTCAAGCACCTCTCGGCCGACCATGACAGCCAGCATATCGCCGGCATCCTCGATCAGCCGCGACGGATCACTCCCCTGCTTCCCGGCCCAGGCAAGCGCATCGTCAATAAAATGTTCGTACTCCGGCTGACTTACCGCCTTGAGCAGAAGGGATGGATTGGTGGTGGCATCGACGGGACGCCACTTGCGTATCGCCTCGATGTCGCCGGTATCGGCGACAACGGTTGTCATGCGGCGCAGTTGTTCAAGTCTGGTTTGCATAGGATCCTCACATTCACCGGCAGCAGAGAGCAGCAATGCCTGCCGGGCATCATCCTATTATAGCAACTCGACGCCGTTTTCGCTGCGATGGCATCAGGGGGAAAACGCCGGAGGCGCGGCTCTGCCGTATCAGGCCCTGATCAAGGCTGACAGTTACTCGTCCAGAATAGTCGTATCGTCTTGCGCAAGCAGGGCTGCCGCATCGTGCCGGGGAGCATTGGCGAAGCCCTCGCTGTGTTCGAACTTCCACTGCCGCAGATACTCGATCACCGCATGCAGTGATTGCGCCTTGTTCATCTCGCCGCGGTGGAGGATGTAGTCGGCGCACTGCGTGTAATAGGGATAGCGGATCTCCGCCAGCTGCTGCAGCACCGTCAGGGCATCGCGGCCGGCAGTCAGCGGCCGGTTCTCATCGCCCTGGATACGGCCAGCCAGGAAGTGGAGCGACGATTTCAGCCAGATCACCGGCGCATGCGCTGCAAGCATCGCCCTGTTCTCCGCACGCATCACCACGCCGCCGCCGCTGGCAAGCACTACAGGCGTTCCCAGCACCTCTCTGAGCGCCTTCGTCTCAAGATCGCGGAAACCCTCCTCGCCAACTTCAGCGAAGATCTCGGGGATCGTTCTGCCCGCCTTTTCAACGATATAATGATCCAGATCGAGAAAGGTGATTCCAAGCTCAGCAGCCAGCAGCTTGCCGATGCTGCTTTTACCGCAACCCATCAGCCCGATCAGGACGGGGTAGATCTGACAAATGCCCTCTTCAGCCATGATTACTTCCATTGCCCGACTCTAGCCCCGGCAGGCCAATCCTTCACCACTAAAAACAGCAGGGATAGCGCAGCGAGGCCGCAAATCGCCCGGTTCCGCTCAATACTTTTACAAATATGCACATCTACCTAGTCTCCACGCCATAGAGGGCATGGTTATCGCGAATGGGATTAAGTGAGCTTGGTTTGGATTGCTGGTTTGAGGAGCACGCGCAAAAGCTGTGCGGCAGCGGGCAGAGTATCGCCCGCGTGGTGGCCATCGATCGCGGCCGTATCGTGGTGCATGACGGAGCGCGCGAGCTCTCCGCCGAACTGCTGGGCAAGTTCTTTTACGCGGCCGAATCCGCGGCCAGGTTCCCCTGCGTGGGCGACTGGGTATGCCTCGATCATCACGGCAGCGAGAGCGATGATCCGGCCAGTCAGTTCCTCTCCATTCACAGTATCCTGCCGCGCAGAACCCTGCTCAAGCGCAAGACCGTCGGCTACGATGAAGAGTTCCAGATTCTGGCATCCAATATCGATGTCGCCTTTATCGTCATGGCCTGCAATTACGATTTCCATGTCGCCAAGCTCGAACGCTTCCTGGTGATGATTCACGAAGCGCATATCAGGCCGGTACTGCTGTTCACCAAAACCGACCTGATCGCAGCTGATGCGCTGCAGCAGCTGATCGATAATATCCGCGCTGCCGGCATCGGGATCGAGATCCTCTGCATCAGCAACAGCACGGGCGAGGGGCTGGATCGGGTGCGTCGCTTTATCGAAGCTGAGAAAACCTACTGCCTGCTCGGCTCCTCCGGTGTCGGCAAAAGCACGCTGATGAACCGGCTTATTGGCGAGGAGACCTTTGCCACTCAGGAGGTGAGTGAGTCGGGGCAGGGTCGCCATACCACCGTACGCCGCCACCTGATTCTGCTCAGGCAGGGAGGCCTGGTGGTGGATATGCCAGGCATGCGCGAACTGGCCATCTCCGAGGTGAAGGAGGGTATTGAGGAGAGCTTTGCCGATATTATCGAGCTTACGCAGAGCTGCCGCTTCTCCAACTGCACCCATCACAGCGAACCCGGCTGTGCGATTCTGGCGGCCCTGAAAAGCGGGGAACTGCGCAGCGATCACTATAAAAATTATCTGAAAATCCAGAGCGAGGCGCGCCACCATAAAAAGCAGACCGGCTATGTGGAGAAACGGCGAAAGGGAAAAAATGCCAGCCGCATTGCCCCCTCCAAAACAAGGCAGCGGAAACTGCGCCAGATCGATCCCGAACAGGAAGAGGACGCGGACTAAGCAACGGCGACCCGGCTACCGCCATTTTTTCATTTATCATCTATACTATAGCAGGGATGGGAAGCAACAAACATCGAGGATGCCGCCATGCTTAATCGCTCAAAACCGATCACTGCTTCTCTCTTTCTCTCACTACTCCCCCTCTTCGCCTTTCCCGTTTTCGCGCAGGATATCCAGTGGGCCTCCGATATCACCCTGCGGCCGCAATCGCCGGTAGCAGGAGAGCGGGCCACCTTTCAGGTCACGGTCAGGGCAGGCAGAGAGGCCGCCACCGGCTTTGCCGTGGTTGGCGGCATTGATGGCAAACAGCTGTTCAAAAAAGAGCTCGGAGAGCTGAGGGCTGATCGCAGCCGCAACATGCGATTCAGCTGGAGAGCGACCGCGGGATCGCACAAGGTCTATTTCAGGATTGTGACCACCACCCACTCACGCGCAGCGGTTCCACCGGAGCTGAGCAGGGAGTTCACGGTTCAAGGCGGCAGTGCAGGGGCTGCAGGGGTTCAGGCCACCGCCCCTGCCCGGAGCAGGGTTGTTCAGCATGATACACGCAGCGTCAGGAAGCCGGAGCTAAGAACCAGGCCTGTGCAGGCCACGACTGCGATATCACCCCAGACCCTCAGCTCGGCAAGTTTTCAGCAGCCGACGTGTGAAGGCGCCCCGCTGCCGGATATCGAAGCGCTCTACGGATCCGGCATTCAGGGTGGCGCCGTTCTCAACAGCTCCGGAGGCATCACGGTCACACTGCCATTCAGCGTCCCTGTTATCGTCGTGAACAGAGGCCAGTGCGATACGGGCATCTTCTCGGTTAAGGCAGAGATGCGGGTGCAGGCGCAGGGGGTTGATAAGGTGGTGCAGCTCGGCTCCAAAAGCATCCACTCACTGCCGCCATGCAGAAGCAAGGGGTGCGGGGAGGCCAAAGAGAGCGTCCGCTTTGACTTCACGCCGCAGTACAACCATGCGCTCTACAGCTTCACCATTGAAGCCGATGCCACCCACTCCATTGATGAGTTTAATGAGGATAACAATGAAATTGAACCGGAACTCAGGATAGACGAGTACTAATCCGAACCGTCACTCCACCCCAGCCACGCAAAAGGCAGCCATGGGATAACCAGTTGCCAAGGAGCTTACGCGAAGTCATCTATTCAATGCCTCTTCATTCCCAAAGTTATGACCCCTCCCACAACAAAGAGGGCCCCTATTATCTGCATTACTGATACAGGTTCGTTTAATATCAATGCTGCCATGATTATTGTCGCAACCGGGCCAAGGGCACCTATGATGGAGGTGCTGCTGGCGCCTATGCGATGAATAGCTTCAGCCAGCAGGAATGCCGGAATGACAGTAGAGACCACTGCCAACATAAAGCCGTATCCATATACAGTAAGAGGCTGGTCTAAGTAGCTGGCGTCCCGCATCAATGCAAACTGAATAATCACAGCAACACATGACACTATCATTGCATATGCAGTGAAACGTTTGGCTCCTACCTTTGGAATTATCTCTCCACTTCCGACTAAGAATAGTGAATAAGTCAATGTTGCCCCAAGTATCAACAAACACCCGAACAAGACATGCTCGCCAGTGAAATGAAGATCATGAAACACTGCAAATGCAATGCCGATGTAACAAAGGAACAATGCAATGGTAGCTTCTTTGCCGATCTTCTTATTAAAAAAGATTGAAGAAATGATCACGACGAAGGTGGGATATATGAACAATATCAATCGCTCTAACCCAGCTGAAACATATTGAAGCCCAATAAAATCGAGTAAGCTGGAAAAGTAGTAACCAATCATTCCCAACATGCATATAACCAGCGTGTTCCGTGCTCCTAAAGGAACACTTGCCTTACGTTCTTCGGCTATCGCAATTACGACAAAGAACGGTAAAGCAAAAGCCATACGAAACATTAACAATGTAATTGCATCTGCTTCATAGTTGTATGCAAGCTTGATGAATATAGCCTTTACAGAAAAGCCAAGCGCAGCCCCGATAGCCAACAACAGGCCATACATTATGTGTGAATTTAATGCTTTTATATTTGATATTGAACGAATAATTGCGTTCATTTTTTACTCCCTATTAAGGAGCAAAGCAGAAGTAATCTTGTAGTGAATGAGGAGAGACCTGAGCAAAACGCGACTAACTTCCGCGATTGCTCTGTAATGTTTTAAATCAGGTAAAAATCAGACAATAGAAATCGCAGGCGATGGGATTAGTAGCCATAGCCAAACGATGGATTTTGAAACCTGTATCTTCATAAGGCGTTGAACTATGGTGCTTTGGACCCTGAAGTCCAGAAATTCAATTTCTGAGGTCAATTCATCGTCTTTTCGAACGATATTGATTGGCCGGTTTTCAACAGTCGTGTAATGGCCAATAGCATCGGTAATAGTGAAATTCGAGCCCCTTAGCGTTCCCCGTGCAGAGCTCGTCGAAGAAATGAGCGGTTAAGCTCAGCTCTCTTCCATCATCATGAAGAGTAGATCTGTTGGGCCGGGGTCGATACCTGCCTGAAAGAGCAGGGTCGTGGCCTGGCCGCGGTGGTGGGTCTGGTGGTTGAAGAGGTGCTGCAACAGATCACCCAAAGCACGCTCCTGCTTCTCCCCCTTCATCGTGCGGTAGCGGACCGGCTCATTCAGCAGCCTGTCCGTCCATGTTTCGGAAAATTCGAGGATCAGCCCGTCGAGGCTGCGGCGGTTCTCGGTCAGCTCGGCGAAGTCATCGAAAAGAATCTCGTTAAGCCTTGCCGGCGTGGGGTACTCGGTGAGCGGATGCGCCAGCGCATCGCGGCAACCGGAGCTTGCGGCGAAGCGGTGCAGCCAGAGAATGTCTGCAATCAGGATATGGTTGAGGGTGCCGAGGATCGATCCGAAAAAGGCATCGCGATCCTCAGCAATCGCATCGGCGGGCAGCTCCTTAACCCTGGCAAAGAGCCTCTCATTCATCCACCGGTTGTATCGCGCCATGCGCTGGAGATATTCGACCATATGTCCTCCGATGGAGAGAGCATAGCAGATTATCCGCTCTCTGTGGCTAAAGTATTCATGCGGCTGCCCGATAAACTGTCCATGATCTGATTGCAATATCGGCATCGCGAACGAAGCTGAAGTTAGCCATGGAGGTGAAGGTTATGGGCCTGCTGGAAACTGTTCTTGTAGTTCTGGCCACAGCAGTGGTGGCTGCCCTGCATTTTCTGACCCGGAACATCTGACTGCCCCGCTCCTGCTCACCACTGCATGATCAGCTGTTCTCCAGAAACAGGGCTGCCTCTTCAATCGACTTGAAAGCCCGGGTATTACAGCGCATCTTATTCGAGGCCATAATCTCCCACATGCGGCCGAATCCGTAGTGCTTCGGATGAACCACAACGATGAAATTTCTAAGCATCAAAGAGTCGAACACCTTTGACTTTTCAGTCAGCGCATTGACCTGGCGGTAATCGAGCTTGTCGGGAAAACTTTCTGAATGGTCAATCACCAGCGCCCACCCTTCAGTTCCCTCAAGATGCAACATAATGGAGGCGCGAATCGCATCAAAGCGATCGGCACCCAGCACACAGTTCGATTTAATCGTGAGTAGCTTTCTTCCTCTGTCGAGGGTCGCCTTAAAAATCAACACCCTTAGCTGAAAATCGGCCAGCGGGCAGGAGGCCTGTCAGGCGGGAATACTGACCGCCAGCAGTGCGTGCTCATCCGGTTTTACAAGCAACGGGATCGCAGCGAAAAAGGCCTCGCGATCCTGCTCCTTTACCCCGACATAGAGCCCCTCATTCATGCAGCGGTGGTAACGCGCCATGCACTGTAGATTGGAGATATTCGACCATATGACCTCCGCCAGAGAGCGAATAGCAGATGATCTCGGCTTTGCCGTCCGGCCGACAACAGGTTCAGGAGAGCATTTGTTGAATATAGTTCCCCAGCCTCTCGAACGAATAGGGTTTGGTCAAAAAGCGGCAGTTCTCTATCACCCTCTTTCTGGAGGCGCTATTATCCTGATCATAGCCCGAGGCGAGAATAACCGGAATCTCCGGATCGATCCTGCGAATTGCCTCCACCAGCTCAGGGCCGCCCATCTTTGGCATAATAACATCAGAGAGAAGCAGATCGATCTCATCGGCGTGCTCTTGATAGAGCGCAAGCGCCTGTTCGCCATCACCTGCCTCAAACACCCGGTAGCCAAGATCGCGCAACACCTCCGCAGTTGTGCTTCGCACATGCTCCTCATCATCAACAAGCAGGATTCCCTCCTGATTGCCGGAGGCCAAGACGGGTTCCGTTTCCGCTGCGGGCTCAATCTGTGACGATTGCGAAAGAGGGAGGTAGACCTCAAACGTAGTGCCCCTGCCCGGCATACTATCAACTTCGATCACTCCACCAAATCTCTGCACGGTGGAGAAAGATATCGCCAGACCCAGGCCTGTCCCCTTGCCCTCCTCCTTGGTGGTATAAAACGGATCGAAGATCGAACCCAGCCTTTCTCTCTCAATACCGGATCCATTATCGCTGACCGAGATTTTTGCCAACTCTCGGGAGTTGATGTCCGGATGAATGTTCATAAATGGTTCATCCGCCACATAGTGCTCAAGACGCCACTCGATCAGCGGCTGATCCGCCCCCTCAAGTGCATCCCGTGCATTGTTGGACAGGTTGATCATCACCTGCTGCAGCTGCACGGGATCGACCTCGATGTTTAGCTGCTCCTCACAAATCTGCAGCTTGTGCTGAATATTCTCGGGAATCGTGCTGCGGGCCAGGCTGAAACCCTCCTCGATCAGGCGATTCAGATTGATCACCTCGGCTTCAGTGATATCCCTCTTGGCAAAGGAGAGAAGCTGCCGGACAACCCCGGCAGCATGGCCAACAAGTGTCTCAATATTCTCCAGCTTTTCGGCGATGGTCAGCTTATCATCGATTGCCTTCTTGGCGACATAGAGGTTGCCCTGCACCGCAGCCAGCATGTTATTGAAATCATGGGCGATGCCGCCCACCAGTGTGCCAACCGCTTCCATCTTCTGGATCTGAACCAACTGCTGCTCCAGCTGCTTGAGTTCGGTGACATCCTTGATAATGGCAACATAGTGGGCAATCTCCCGCTCATCATTGAATACCGGGGCGATCGATATCATGGCAGGGAAGAAGCTGCCATCCTTGCGACGATTGATCAGATTCCCCTCCCACTTGCGCCCTGCGGTGATCGTCTGCCACAACTCACGATAAAAGGATGCATCCTGCTGGTTGCTTTTGAGCAGTGAAGTTTTTCTGCCCATCACCTCATCATAGGTGTAGCCGGTGATTTCACTGAAAGCGGGATTCACATACTCAATCTCCGCATCGGGCGAGGTGATGATGATGCACTCTCCCGCCTGCTGCAGCGCCTGTGACAATCTGGACAACTCCTGCTGCTGGGCCAGAATCTCATCCTGCGCCTGTTTTCGCTCGGTGATATTCCTGGCAATGCCGAGCACCCCGATAAGGCTGCCGTGGTTGTCATACATGGGGGTCTTGATGGTCTCGAACAGGCCGCGATAGCTGTCATCCGCAAAGGTGAGCCACTCCTCGTTGATGCGACTTCCTTTCGTCTCCATCGCTGCCAGATCATGCTGGCGGAAAGAATCAGCCTGTTCGCTGCTGACAAAATCGTAGTCGCTTTTGCCTACGATCTCATGTTCGGAACAGCCATAAAGCTTTTCGAAGCTCCGGTTGCAGCTGAGGTAAACCCCGTCCGCATCCTTCAGCCAGACCAGGTCAGGGATCGTTGAGAGAAGCGTCTTGAGCTGTCCCTGCTCCTTCACCAGCTGACCCTGGCTCTCGATAAGAGCCTTTTGGAGCGCCACGAGCTCATCCCGCTCTTTCATCAGTGTGCCCTGTCTTATCATCGACAGAACAACGACAACAACCGCCCCTGTATCAGCAACCACCTGCACAAAATAGGGAAGGTCAGCAAGCGTATGCGACAAAACAACCGAAACCGAGGCTATCACCACCGTTATTAGCGGCAGCAGGCGCAACGCCGACTCGCATACCCGATCCCACTCGGGGGCAGGGTTGACCTCAACCTTCCAGCGGGCCAGAGCGACAGCTATCAGCAGCACTGCTGCAGAGAACGAGGGATTAAACCAGCTGCCGTCAATAGCAATGCCATCGAGGGCCAGGAAGTTCCAGTGCATCCAGCTCATGCCGGTTGCAACAAGCCCGGAGATAAACAGCAGCAGGCTTGTATTAATTCTCAGGCGCAGCGTCGGGAGCATGGTCAGCGCGGTAATCGCTGCAGTCAGCAGCGTGGTCGGGTAGGCAACCAGCACCAGCATGGAGAGCCAGTCGGTTTCGCCGCGCTTGGGCAGGTAGAGTGCCAACACCAGCGTCAGCAGGACCACGGTAAGGGTGGCTGTATCAAGCCAGATCGTTTTTCTTTGCGCTGGAGTGGTGTAACTGGCGATTTCACGAAACAGGCCGACCGCGACAAGCGGCCCCAGCAGGAGATAGAAGATATCCGACGGAGCGGGAAAATTGGTATATCCGGTTGCCGCCTGAATATCCCAGAATATCTGCCCGACCGCATAGCCACTCAATCCGAGCGCTATCCAGAATAACCCTTTGGCATCATCGGGTTCGGCGCGCTTGAATACCAGCCAGGCTACAACCGCCGCGGCTGAAGTGCTCGCTGTCCAGTGGAGATTGTCGAAGATTCGAATCCATACAGGATCATGGGCAAGACGAATGCCGATGGTGCCGATCAGGGTGCACGCAATCCCCGCGAACAGTGCCACATAGATATTGCTGGAGCGTGGGAAAGTCTTCATCTCCGGGTCAGAATGCCTTGTTAAGGTAGGCCTGCCAATGGGTACCACCGATATTCTTCACCCTGCCGTTGCCTGCCACGGAGAGGAAGTTGTTGTATATCTCTGCACCCTGTGTCGTGGTTACAGCAACTGAAACGGACCATCCTGAAGTGACCTCTCTAGCAAGGCTGACCCTGTAGTCGCTGTAACTAAGGTTACTGCTGTTGGTGACCAACTGCAGCCCCGCGTGCAATCCCAAAGTAAA
Source organism: Mariprofundus ferrinatatus (assembly GCF_002795825.1). NCBI lineage: Bacteria > Pseudomonadati > Pseudomonadota > Candidatius Mariprofundia > Mariprofundales > Mariprofundaceae > Mariprofundus > Mariprofundus ferrinatatus. The sequence continues at coordinate 2,171,437 of NZ_CP018800.1, forward strand.
TGCGGATCCGAGATCGAAATCGGCATTTGCCTCCAGGTAGCTTGAGCCCCTGGTGCCATTGCCCGCATGCACTCCCCCGACAATGCCGCTGTTCCATGTCGCTACCGGCGCCGTGCGCTCATCGTAGCCAAAATAGTCCGTGATGCAGACTGAATACTTCAGGGTGAGCCAGTCGTATGTAAAACCGAGGTACGCCTCCACCGTGTCATAACGCTTGTCCGGATAGGCCCCCTTCGGAGCCGCATGACTGTAGTTTGCGCCAGGGTAGAAGTATGCCCCGACACCAAAGTCATAAGCGATCAAATCGGTAAGGCTGCCGCCATGTCCAAGGTACAGATCAAGTTCCAGAGTGCCATTGGCGTAGTAGTCATCCGACACCTGTGAACCCCAGGCGGATACATACCATCCGCTTTGATGCAGAAGATCGACCCCCAGCTGAATGGCAGGCTCTCCCCAACTCATTCGCAGGCCACGACTGGTGTAGTCAGATGTTATGCCGATATTGGAGGAGACAGAAAATTCGGAAGCTTCATCTGCCAAAGCATCGGAGCAGAGTAAAAAAAAGCAAAGAAGCAGAGTAGAAGAGCTGAAAATTGCCGATTTTCTCGCCACATTAAGCCTCCTCACAATTTTTCGGGCAGCCAGATACTCCGGAGATCTTTGCTTGTATGGCTGTGCATAAGCTATACAAGCAAACAATATTATCACCCATAATAGCAGGCCCAGACCGGATCATCCAGCTGCTTATGCGGGAATGTTGACCGCCAGCAGTGCGTGCTCATCCGGTTTTACAGGCACCGGAATCTTCACCTGGTGGCCGCTGCCGGGAGCGACATCCATCGGGTTGCCGTAGCGGGCATCGTTGATCGATTCGACGACAAAAGTGTGGTTGCCACCGGGATTGATCAATTCGATCGAGTCCCCGACCGAAAATTTATTCTTCACGATCACCTCGGCAAGTTTTTTCTCCTCGTCATAGCCGACCACTTCGCCGACAAAACGCTGGGTGAGCCAGGTTGAGCTGCCGGTCTCGTAGTTCTGTGTCGAGGATGCGCGCTTGCGCGAATAGAAGCCGTCGGTATAGCCCCGGTTCGCCAGCGCATCGAGCTGGAACATCAGTGACTCGTCGAACGGCCGCCCTGCAATCGCATCATCAATCGCCTTGCGATAGACCTGTGCCGTACGCGCCACGTAGTAGTGGCTCTTGGTGCGCCCCTCGATCTTCAAAGAGTCTATTCCAATCTTCACCAGCCGCTCGACATGCTGCACGGCCCGAAGGTCCTTCGAGTTCATAATATAGGTGCCGTGCTCATCCTCGAACACCGGCATCTGGTCATCGGGGCGGTTCGGCTCGGTGAGTGTGTAGACTTGATCTGCCAGCGGGTGGCGCGCCACATGACCGGTCTCTGCGAACGGCTCCGGTGGCGACATCATGCCGTCCAGCGCCTTGATCGGAATCACATCGCCGCTGATATCCTCTTTGGCCCCCTCCATGCCGTACTCCCAGCGGCAGGCGTTGGTGCATGTACCCTGATTGGCATCGCGGTGGTTGAAATAACCGGAGAGAAGGCATCTTCCCGAATAGGCGATACAGAGTGCGCCGTGCACGAACACCTCAAGCTCGATATCGGGGCAGCGCTGGCGGATCTCCTCCACCTCATCCAGTGACAGTTCCCGCGAGAGGATCACTCTTTTCACACCGACCGACTGCCAGAATTTGACCGCCGCCCAGTTCATGGTGTTGGCCTGCACGGAGAGATGGATCGGCATCTCAGGCCACTTCTCGCGCACCATCATCATCAGCCCCGGATCGGCCATAATCAGCGCATCCGGTGCCATATCGATCACCGGCTGCATGTGCTCGAGATAACGTTTGAGCTTGCTGTTGTGCGGCAGCAGATTGCTGGCGACAAAGAACTTCCTGCCCAGGGCATGCGCCTCGTCGATACCGGTTTTCAGGTTCTCCAGCTGGAAGTCGTTGTTGCGCACACGCAGTGAATAGCGCGGCTGGCCGGCATAGACGGCATCAGCACCAAAGGCGTAAGCGTAACGCATATTGCGAATGGTTCCGGCCGGAGCCAGCAGTTCAATCTGTGGTTTGGTCATCAATTATCCTTTTGCCCGCTTGACCGACTTGCGGATCAGCGAGAGATGCATGCGCAGGTTATAGAGCTCATCGGAGTAGGAGAGCGGCACATGCACCTTCCTGATCTCGCGATCGATGCGGTCGAGATCGTCAAGCAGTGCCTGGTCGAAGCCGTTGCCGAGCGCTTCATCAATGCGGTTAAGCTCCTCATACCAGCGGTAGATGCGCGAGCGTACCCGCCAGCGGTAGAGCGGCGGCATCACCTTGAACAGCGGCAACAGGAGTGCGATAAAGGGGAGCAGCATCACCTTCAGGCGATCCACCAGCGTGGCCGCCCAGAACGGCAGATAGCGCTGCAGGAATGAGGGGCCTGACTTGTAAAAGCGTTCCGCCTCGCGGCTTAAGGGCATGCCGGAGTAGCGCGGGCTAGGGAAGTCGCCGGCCGCAGAGAAGAGGGTGCGGCCGCCGTGTATCCCGGCCGCCGCCTGCAGCAGCAGATCCTGCAGTGCCGGGTGCAGATCGGCATTGACCAGCAGCGTTGCTGTGGCGGCAAGGAGCAGGAGATCGTCAGATGGCAGGTCGGCCGCCAGATCAAGTGACCCCTCGGGTAGTGTCAGCGCCGAAAGGGTTTCAAAACGGCGGGTGTAGGCCTCGGCGCGCTCGAAGCTGAACAGCTGCACGGAAGGGCTGCCGTTAAGCCTTTGCACCGTATCGGCCTTTTCCGATGCAACCAGGAAGAGTGCATCAATCCGGCCAGCCAGCAGCGCATCGGCCGCAGCATCCCCGCCGCTTGCCATGAGTTTAGCATTGGCTGCATCGATACCGTTGGCCGCGAGCAGCTGTTGCGCCAGCACCTGCGTACCGCTGCCATCGCCGCCGATGGCAATCGATTTGCCTTTCAACTCTCCAAGAGATGCGATCTGCACACCGTTGCGGAGAAACAGCCAGAGCGGCTCATAATAGATGCTGCCGAGCGACTCTATGCCTTGATCCGCATCGGTGGCGATACCGCTCTGCACAAACGCCAGGTCCGCCTTGCCCGCCTTCAGGCGCGCCAGGTTCTCCAGCGAGCCGCCCGACTCCAGCAGCGTGACGGTGATACCGTGCTGTTTCAGGTAATCACGATAGGCCTCGCCATGGGCATAATAGGCGCCCCCCTTGCTGCCAGCCGAGAGGGTCAGCGTGGTTGGCGGAGCGGGATCAACAAACTGGTAGGCCACGACGAAGCCTGCCAGCACCAGCAGCAGTGCAGGGGTAAATGTTTTGATTCGATCGCCAAGGCTCATGCGCGGAATTCTAGGGAAGCGCCGGAAAACTGCATCCCTCTGTTTTTCAGGTCATTACAGAGGGGTCTGTTCTCCTTATCGCTGCTGCCGTTTCGGATAATCGAAATCGAGAAGACGCCCTCCGCGTCCCGCATCGCGCCACGAATCAACCGGCAGTTCAAAGATGGCCACCCCGCAGGTGGGAATGTTATCGATCCGGGACTCCGACAGCCGGTTGGCGAGCTCGGTAATGCCCGGATTGTGCGCCAGCATTGCCAGTCGTCCGATATGGTCGGGGGTGTGCCGGATCAGCTTCAGCATGGTGTCGGGGCTTGCCAGGTAGAGCTCGTTTCTCGCCTCGATCGCCTCATCAGGCAGCCCCAGCGGTTCGACCAGCAGCGCTGCCGTCGCCCTTGTCCGGCGCGATGCGCTGATCACCAGCGCATCCGGAACAAGGCCGCGTTCGGCAAGCCTGCGCCCCATCTCTGGTGCATCGCGCAGGCCCCTGCCGCTCAGGTCGCGATCGAAATCGCGGGCTGCCAGATCATCCCAGCTCGATTTGGCATGGCGGATCAGAATCAGCTGTTTCATGGTTTACTCCTCCCGGGCAGCGGCTGTGAGCGTGCGGGCCGCAGCGGCCGGATCCCCTGCTGCAAGAATGGCACCGATAACTGCCATGCTGTGCCCTTTCAGTTCGAGGCAATTGCCTGTGTCGATGCCGCCGAGTGCGACCACCGGTAAGGTGCTCTGCGCTGCCAGCGCATTGAAGCGCTTCACCCCGAGATGCGGCGCATCCGGATGGCTCAGTGTAGGGAAGACCGGCGACAGCAAGATGAAATCAGCGCCGTTATCCCCGGCCAGCTTCAACTCCTGTTCATTGTGGCAGGAGGCGGAGACGGTTTTCTGCGGATCGTTCAGCCAGCGCCGGATGGCCGGGATATTTCCGATATCGCCGCTCGCCACATGGACGCCGTCGGCTCCCACTGCGCCGGCAATATCGGCCTGCGTATGGATGTAGAGCCTTGCCCCGTGTGCCGCAGTTGCTGCACGCAGTCCTGATGCCAGCGCCAGCAGCTTTGCGGAGCTGAGCCCCTTTTCCCGCAGCAGAACGGCATCAACACCGCCCTTTAGCGCCGGCTCCACCGCCTCAAGGAGGTGATCTTCCGGAAAGCGGTTACAGTCTGTAATCAGAATAAGGGACGGGATATCAGCCCGCACGGATCAGAACTCTTTCAACACCCAGTTCGGCACAGAGAGCCGCTTGCCGCCACCGGGAAGGCGCTGCTCGAAGTTGCCATCACCGTTCGGATCATAGAGATAGTAGGCAGGAAGATCGCCGGCAGGCTGCACCTTGATCTTATATACGCGCCCGTGCACCGCATACTCGGTGATGGTTGCGCCATCGTTTCGCTGATAGGAGCGCACATCGACAGCCACATCACTGTCAGGCGCCGCCAGCTCGTCCTGCAGGTTCGGAGCGCTCTCCTGCAGGCCCGTATTTTCAGCAGGAGGCGTACTCTCAGCCGCACTGGAGTCCGGCGGGGGCGGAACATCATGCTCTTCAGCCAGAGCGCTGGAAGAGAGCATCAGAAAGAGTGAAACAGGCAGGAGGAGGTATCGCATCATCATGCAGCTACTATAGCAACAGCAACGCATTCGCACAGCACTTTTTACATTCCGGAGCTGTTGCCACGGATCACTTATGCGCCACCTTGCGCAACAGCAGAAGGCAGGCGCCACCGCCGCTGCCCGGCTCCGCCACCGCCGCCAGCACCGCATGTGCCAGGGGGCCCTCACGCAACCAGCGGTAAACCGCCTCTTTCAGGACCGGTTTGCCCTGCGAGTGCAGGCCTCGCCCGTGAATAATGCGGGCCACCCGCCTGCCCTCTGTCAGCATCGCTTCGAGCGATCCCGCCAGCAGCAGCAGCGCCTCATCGCGTGTTACGCCGTGCAGATCAAGCGTAAACTCGACCGGCAGATGCCCCGAAGCCAGCCGCCTCAGTCGCTCCCGGGATACGCCATCGGCAACGAGCTGCCAGGGATCATCGGTTGTGGCGGGGGCGTGGGATGCAGGGGAGATCACCAGTTTTGCCGTGCGGACAGGCTTGAGCCGCGGCCTCTTTCTTCCCGACTTCAGGGATTCCGGCTCAATCTTTTTTGAAGCGGCAAGCGGCTGAACCCTGCCCATCGCTTCGGCAAACAGTTCATCCTCATCCGCCATCTATTCAGGTCGCTCCGGCCTCGCCATCAGCGCTGCCACGGCATCATGGATACCGAGCTCGCCGCTCACTACGCGGTGCACGCTCTGCATCAGCGGCAACTCGACATTCAGCTTCAGGGCCAGCTGGTTTGCAGCCCGGGCTGTACGCACACCTTCGACCACCTGACCGACCTGCTCAATCGCCGCCTCACAGCTCTGGCCTCTGGCTATGGCGATACCGAACTGACGATTACGCGACAGCTCGCCGGTGCAGGTCAGCACCAGGTCCCCGAGGCCGGAGAGCCCCATCAGCGTCTCGGTCTCTCCGCCACAGGCGACGGTAAGGCGGGCCATCTCGGCCAGGCCACGGGTCACCGCGGCTGCAACCGAGTTGTGGCCGAAACCGAGTCCGTCCGCCATGCCTGCGGCAATGGCGATGACGTTCTTCAGCGCACCGCCCATGGCGACGCCGATCAGATCATCGCTGAGATAGATGCGGAAATTGGTATCGTCAAAAAAGGCAGCAGCTGCAGCGGCCAGCTCCAGATTCTCAGCCGCCATGGTGATCGCTGTCGGCTGACCCTTCGCCACCTCAAGTGCAAATGAGGGGCCGGACAGCAGGGCTATGCGATCTTTGGCGATATATTTTGCCAGCATCTCATCGCTTCGGGTAAGCGTCTCGGGATGCAGCCCCTTGCAGGCGGCAATAACAGGGAAATCGCCTTCGGCGAGCTGCGGAAGGTAATCATCGACTGCGATGCAGGGCAGGGCATAGACACAGGCATCAATACCTGCAATGGCATGCGCCATATCGGCCGTAATACGGATATTGTCGGGCAGATGGATGCCCGGCAGGTAACGGCTGTTTTCACGAATCGCGGCAATTTCGGCCACCTGTGCCTCATCCCTGGCAACCAGCCATACATCGCGCGCCCCGCTTCGCGCCAGCACCAGCGCCAGCGCCGTTCCCCACGAGCCTGCTCCCAATACACAAACCTGCTGCCTGCTCATATGCTCTCCTTCCTCACAAACAGAGGAATTACTATCAAAACCAGAAGGATCAGCAAAGGAGCATCACCCCGCTTCACATAGGGCGTGATCGCATCGGAAGAGGAGAACTCGCCTGTCAGTGCCGATTCGCTCCACCATGGAAGACTCTTCATCACCCTGCCGTCAGGCCCGATGATGGCTGTAACACCGGTATTGGCCACACGCAGCACATAGCGTCCTGTCTCCACCGCACGCATGCGCGCCGCCTGAAAATGCTGCCATGCCGCGGGTGAGGTGCCATACCATGCATCGTTGGTGACATTGACCAGAACCCCGGCGCCGGCATTCACACGCTGGCGTGACTGTTCAGGAAAGAGCGATTCGTAGCAGATCAGGGCACCGTATCGGATGCCCCGCAGTTCAACCACGCCGGAATCCTCGGCAGGCTCGAAATTGGCGATCTCCGGCACCAGCGTGCGCAGAAACGGCACCCACGACGGCACATATTCGCCGAATGGAACCAGATGCTGCTTGCCTGCAAATTCACGGTAGTCGAGGGCCGGATCCTCGGCGAAGAGGCCGTTATTGGCCGTATCCTTGCCGGTCAGCTTCAGCCCGCCGAAGAGTAGAGGCGTACGCCACCAGTTGATGCGGTCACTGAGCCAGAGGTTCCACTGCGGCGCCCGCTCGAGAAAGAAGGGTATGGCCGCCTCAGGCCAGATGATAACATCGCTCTCATCCGCTACTTTAGCGGAGAGATCGGCATAACGGTTCATCGTCTCATTCAGAAACGAAGCATCCCACTTCTTGTCCTGAGGAATATTCCCCTGAATCAGGCCGGCACGATGCTGTACCCTGTCACTGCTTTCAAACGGCTCGGGGGCTGCAAGCATCAGCAGCGCAACCAGTACAACGCCTGCAGCGCCCCACCGTTTCTCCTCATGGGTAACAACCAGCAGCAGTGAAGCGGCAAGAAAAGAGGGAATCAGTGCAAGACCGTATACACCGAACCATGACGCCCAGCCGATCGCCGGCGTATCGAGCATCAGGTTGCCGAGCGCGGTCCATGGCAGGCCAGTGAAGATATGGCCACGAAGCCACTCTTCTCCTACGGCAGCGATGGGAAAGGTGACCATAATCCAGTGTGACCTTCCGCCCGACTTTGCCGTAATCCATGCCCAGAGTGCAGGCAGCAGCGCCATGACAGCGCCGACCAGAATAACGCAGAAGCCGGCCACCACCCATGGAAGGTGACCATACGTGTGAAGGGTTGGTGCCAGCCACCAGGCGCCGAGACCGAACCAGCCGAAACCGAACGCATAACCGATCCGAAACGGCATGCCCTGGCAGATCAGCCAGAGAAATCCAGCCAGCGCAGGAATGGCCAGCCAGGCATAATCGTAGGGTGAAAAGGCAAATGGCATCAGCCCGCCCAGGGCCAGTGCCAGCAGCATGCGCAGTTTCCGGTCAGTCACCGGCAGCGACTTGCTTGATATCCTGCAGACGCATCATGCGAACCTTGATGATGCGTCGCGGCTCAGCCTCCAGAACATGCACCTGAAAACCATCCAGCCTGACCACCTCTCCGACCTTCGGAATTCGTGCCAGCCTGGAGGTCAGCCAGCCACCGACGGTATCGTAATCCCCCTGCGGCAACTGAACTCCGAGCTCCTTGCCGAGATCCTCGACATGCATCAGGGCCAGAACCAGGTAGCTGCCATCGGGCAGAGACTGGCACTCGGTATCCTCATCATCACCCTCTTCCCCGATCTCGCCGACAATCTCATCCAGCAGGTCGGAAAGCGTCACCAGCCCTGCCGTGCCGCCGTACTCATCAAGCACCATGGCGATATGGCAGGATTGATCGCGCATCTCTTCCAGAAGGCCTGAGACCTGCTCCATCTCCAGCACACGCAGGCAGGGGCGCAGTATCTCTGTCAGTGCAGGGCTCTCGCCACGAACCCTGGCCGCCAGCACATCCTGTATCTGGACCACGCCGAGTACATGGTCGATATCCGCCGCCATGACCGGCAGGCGGGTAACACCATGCTCGACCAGACAGCTCTCCACCTCGCTAAGCGACGCCTCCACGGTGACGGCGTGAATATCAGAGCGCGGCACCATCACCTCTCGCACACGGGTATCGCTGAAAGCAACCACCTGCTCAAGCATGCTGCGAAGCTCGTCCGACTGCACCGCCTCGGCACGCCCGAGTACGGCAAGCAGCTCACCTTCATCGCGTCCCGGTCGCAGCTGTTCAATCAGGGTCTCTCTTATTTTGTGCAGCCATTTCTGCTGGGTGGAACTCATAACTTCTCCGGGTTTTCTTCAACGTCAAACGGGTAGGGGTCGTGCAGGCCAAGCCTGTTCATCGCTTCTCTCTCAATCGCCTGCATCGTGTCGGCATCATCATCATTGATATGATCAAAGCCGAGCAGGTGCAGTGTGGCATGTACAATCAGATGCAGGGCATGATCCTGCTCCGGCAGGCCGAGTCGCGCAGCCTCAGTTGCAATAAAAGGAACGGCAAGAGCGATATCGCCAAGCGACTCACCGAGATCGAAATCCGGACCTTCCTGCATCGGAAAGGAGAGCACATCGGTAACCCCCTCCCTCTTCCGCCATGCTTCATTCAGCGCCTTCACAGCATCGTCTGTGGCAAAGCGGATGCAGAGCTCCGGCTCAGAACCCTGAAAACCGGCCGCCCGGCATGCGGCGGCTACCGCCTCTTCAATCCGGGCAGGCGGAGTGAAACGCGCTTCGATCTCTTCATCTACGACGATCTCGATCACTTCTCTCTCTTCTCCAGCCCTTCATAGGCGTTGACGATCTGCTCAACCAGCTGGTGACGCACCACATCGCGTCCGCTCATTCGGCAGATGCCGATATCTTTGACATGCTCCAGCACCTGCAGGGCATGCAGCAGTCCGCTCTGCTGATGCTTCGGCAGGTCGATCTGGGTGACGTCGCCGGTGACCACCATCATCGAACCGAAGCCGAGTCGGGTGAGGAACATCTTCATCTGCTCGCGGGTGGTATTCTGCGCCTCATCGAGAATGATAAAAGCATCGTTGAGGGTACGGCCGCGCATATAGGCAAGCGGCGCCACCTCGATGCGTCCCTGCTCGAGCATCGCATTCATCTTCTCGACACCCAGCATGTCGGCCAGCGCATCGAATAGCGGCCTGAGATAGGGGTCGACCTTCTGCTGCAGGTCGCCTGGCAAAAAGCCGAGCCGCTCACCCGCCTCAACGGCCGGGCGGGTCAGAATGATGCGTTCGACACGATTGCTGTTGAGTGCGGCCACGGCGGCGGCCACCGCCAGATAGGTTTTGCCCGATCCGGCCGGACCGACTGCAAGCGTCAGCGTATGTTTCTGGATTGATTTGAGATAACTTCTCTGATTCGGGGTTTTGCCGCCGACATGGCGGCGCCCTGCAATCAGCAGCCCCTGCCCTGCTGTCTCGGGAGCATTTCCGGCATCGTCCTTCAGCGCCCCTTCGATATCGACATCGCTGAGTTCCCCCGGACGGGATGCGGCACAGGCGGCAAGGCGCAGCATGGCATCACGCGCGGCCCCGGCACGCGCGCCGTCGATCTCCCACTCGCCGGGCTGGCCGTGGAAACGGACCTGATAGAACTGCTCCACCCTGTTCAGAATGCGGTTACCTGCGCCGCACAGGCTCTGCAGGGAGAGTGAATCTGGCGCCTCAAGGCGCAGGGAAATTGTCATAGCAGGGTAATCATGCCTCTAACCATCGGTGATGATCAACTCTCCGCGCAGCGACTGGCCGTAGGCCTCGATGATCCGCATCGGCATGATCTGGCCGATCTGCCGCATCTGCCCCTTGAAGTGGACAATCCGGAAGTCGGGCGTGCGCCCTGCCATATCACCGGGATTGCGCCCCTCTTTCTCGACCAGCACATCAATGATTTTGCCGACCTGGCGCTGCATCCCCTCTCTGGCCTGCTCACGCATCAGCGCCAGCAGCCGCTGCAGCCGGATATCCTTCACATCCTCGGATACACTGTCCTCGGACTTTGCGGCCGGCGTGCCGGGACGCGGTGAATATTTGAAACAGTAAGCGGAATCAAACACCACCCTGCGCACCAGATCGAGTGTCGCCTCGAAATCCTCTTCGCTTTCGCCCGGATAACCGACAATGAAATCGGAGGAGAGCGCGATATCGGGGCAGTGACTGCGAAGCTCCTCGATAATGCGGAAATAGGTTTCACGGTCATGGCCGCGATGCATCATTTTCAGCATGCGATCCGATCCGCTCTGCACCGGCAGGTGCAGGTACGGCATCAGCTGCGGAATCTCGGCAAAAGCGACACACAGTTCGCTGGTCATCTCCATCGGATGGCTGGTTGTAAAACGCAGTCGCTTCAGCCCGTCAAGCTCGGCTACAGCGTAGAGCAGCATGGTGAAATCCCACTCCTCGCCATCCGGTCCGTCACCACGGTAGGCGTTCACATTCTGGCCGAGCAGATTGATCTCCACCGCTCCGCCGTCCAGCAGCTGCCTGCACTCCTCGATGATATCATCCACCGGGCGCGATATTTCGGGGCCTCGCGTATAGGGAACCACGCAGAAGGTGCAGAACTTGTCGCACCCCTCCATGATCGTGACATATCCTGAGACACCGTGGCTCTCCGCTTTCGGCAGATGGTCAAACTTTTCGATCTCCGGCATATCGATCTCGGTCAGGCAGACGCGGTCACGACGGATCTCCTTGATCATCTCAGGAAGACGGTGATAGGTCTGCGGACCGAAGACCACATCGACATAGGGTGCCCTCTGCTGGATGCGTTCACCCTCCTGCTGACCGACACAGCCGCCGACACCGATAATCATGTCGGGGCGCTTCTCCTTCAGCTTCTTGTAACGGCCGAGTTCGGAGTAGACCTTCTCCTCCGCCTTTTCGCGTACCGAGCAGGTGTTCATCAGGATGACATCGGCCTGATCGGGCGTAGGGACCAGCCTCAGGCCATAGGCCTGCTTCATCATGTCGGCCATGCGCCCGGAGTCGTACTCGTTCATCTGGCAGCCGTAGGTCCTGATAAACAGCGTGTCCAGGCTTTCGATTTTTTTCGTCTCGGTTTTCATCAGGCGGCGCAGGCTAGAGTGGCGGTCAAGTGCAGGCAACTTAATGGCGCATCTTTTGCTTGTCGCATTGAACCTCACTATCGACTTACCGGAGACCATCATGCCACTGCTTGGCGACTTTTTTTCACGACTCCTTTCTGCCGGCACCAGAAACAAGCGTTTGCCCTCCGCTGCCAAAGAAGCAGCGCCGGATCAGGGCACCGCCGGACAGGCGGATGCTGATGCCTCTATCGCCGCCATTCTCAGGAGCCTTCGCGCCACCGCCAATCCCCCGGCAGATGTCTATGATCTGATCTCGCCTCCAGGCCTGCATGGCAATACCCTGAATCGTCTGCGCGCAAAGATTCACGACATTCCACCCATGCCTGAGATCTGGCATCAGATCCAGCAGATTCTGGATAAACCTGAAGCCTCGGCCACGGAATTGGGGGCGTGCATCGCCAAGGATCCGGTACTCTCCGCCAAGGTTCTCATGGTATGCAACTCATCAGCCTACAGGAGCCCGGCCAGCCCCGAGATCACAAATATGCCTCTGGCGATTGCGCGACTGGGCCTCGATGCGACAAGCAATATCATCTTCCAGACAGTTGCGCCGAAGCTCGAAAAAGGTGAAGAGAATCGATTTCAGGTTCACCAAATATGGATGCACAGCCAGGTCATCTCATCGCTCACCCGCATCCTGGTCGCGCCGTGTCACCGCCTTTCCCTCCATGATGCAAGCCTGATGGGCATGCTCCACGATATCGGCAAGCTTGCCATTCTCTATATTGAGAGCGATGACAAACTGGCGGCACTGAAAAAAGCGATCGCGTCAGGGGAGGAGACGCTCTGGGCAGAGCATAAAATACTCGGATACACCCATATCGATGCCGGCATTTCGCTTGCCCTGCACTGGCGGCTGCCGAAACAGGTACGACAGTATATCTCATACCATCACCACGCCTCCAGCCTGCCGGCCTCTGCAATCCCTATAGGGCTGCGCCACGGCATGGTCGCGGTAAGTCTGGCACACATCATACTCCGGCATTTCACTGCAGCTGGAGAGGAGAATATGGGCAGGCTTATCTGGACGCCTCAGGGCTGCACCTATGCAGCCATCAACGATCGCTTTATTGCATCTGAACTTCAAATACCGCTCAATAATGAGGAGACCTATCGACTGATCGAGAGAGAGATGGCCCGCACCAGACAGATTATGCCCGAACTCTTCTCCTGAGGTTGAATTTCCAAGAAACGGGAATCGCTCCCCGATCCGGGCAACGCCTAGTGAGGCACGGAAGCCATATCGACAGCGACAATCTTGGATACACCAGGCTCGGGCATTGAGACGCCGATCAGGCGGTCGGCCTGCTGCATGGTGATCTTGTTATGCGAAATGGAGAGGAACTGAACGCGGTCGGAGAGCTCGCGCACCATCTCGCCGAAACGCCCGACATTGGCATCATCAAGCGGTGCATCTACCTCATCAAGCACGCAGAACGGTGCCGGCTTGATCTTGAAAATCGAGAATACCAGCGCCACGGCCGTCAGCGCCTTCTCCCCGCCTGAGAGAAGCGTAACATCCTGCAGCCGCTTGCCCGGCGGCTGTGCAATCACCTCAACACCCGCTGTCAGCACATCGTCGGAGTCCAGACGCAACTCTGCCCGTCCGCCACCGAAGAGCTGCGGGAAGGTCTGCTTGAAGTAGGCATTGGTCTGATCAAACACTTCACGAAAACGCTGCTTTGTCGTGCGGTCGATACGGGAAATCGTATCGGAGAGTGTCGTCAGGCTCGACTCCAGATCCGCCGCCTGTTCAGAGAGGAACAGTTCACGTTCGCTCGCCTGTTCAAACTCATCGATGGCCAGAAGATTCACCGGCCCGAAACGCTCCAGCCTGTCGCCCAGTTCATGGGTGCGTTCAATAATCGCCTCGGCATCATCGATCCCTTCCATGGCATCAATCCGCTTGAGCAGTGTCGCTGCAGAGACCTGGCAGCGGCTCTCAATCTCCCCTTCCAGGTCCTGTAAGCGGGTCGCATCCTGCGCCTCGGAAAGTTCGACCGACTGACGCTGCCCGGAAGCCAGATGCAGCTGCTGGCGTGCCTGACGTTCCGCTCTCTCGCACTCATGCTGAGCCTGTTGCAGTTCATGGCCTCGCTGCCGGATAGCGTTCATCGCCTGGTGCATCTTCTCAACCTCTGCTGCTGCGGAGGCAAGGTGCTGATCGAGGTCACTGTCCGCACGCACTCTCGACAACTCAGCCTCGGCCTGACGAAGACGCTCACTATCGGTTTCCACCTGACTGTTCAGGCGCGACTGCTCCTGCTGAAGCCGTGTGCACTCCCGGTGAATATTATCCTGTGCCTGTGCGAAGAGGGCGAGTGACTGTTCAGCCTGCGACAGTCCCGTTCGCGCCTGGTTCAGCGCCTGCTCGGCCCGGGCAACAGCATCGTTCTGCTCGCTCAGCCTGTGACGGGCCTTCTCCAGCTCCTCCTGATCAACACCGCCAGCCTGATCCAGCTGCTGTTGCCAGTGTTCGCGCTCACCGCTCGCCTCATGAATATCGGATTGCAGTCGCTGCCGCCGTTCATTGAGTGAAATCTGCTCCGCTTTGGCGTGCGAGAGTCCGGACTGGGACTTGTGCCAGTCGCCTTCGGCCCGGGTAACCTCAACATGCGCCTGCTGCCAGCTCTTCTGCTGCAGCTCCAGGCGGCTTTCCGCATTGGCAAAGGTTTCGGATACGGAGACAAGGCGTGCTTCAGCCCGATCAAGTTTGCTTTCGGCATCACGCAGTTTCCGCTGCGTGGCCAGTCGGTTTGCCGTACGGTTTCCCGCCGGCGGAACCAGCCAACCCTCCGGTTCCAGACGCCAGCCATCACGACTTACGCAACTCTCACTGCTGCCGAAGGCCTCGGTGATGTCTTCCACCAGCGCAATCGGCGCAAAAAGGTCATAGAGCGTATGCCCCGCATCCAGGCCGATCGCGGTTGCCAGCGACTCTGATACCGCCGGCTTTGCTTTCGAGCTGTTGCCGGCAAACAGGGCTACAGGTGCCTCCGCGACGCGACCGAACAGCCCTTTCCAGCTGGTGAGATCAGGATTGACCGGAATACGCGCATCGGCAGAGCGGCCGCGCAGTGCTGCAGCCACGGCGGCTTCAAGGCCTTCGGGCACATTCAGCGACTCATCGACCCATACAGCGCCCTGCGCCCTCAATCCGTCGCGCAGCTCATCGGAAACATCCTGGTTTTTTGTGCGTCCGCGCAACTCCTGCACGGTGCCTTTAAGTTCGCGCACGACAGCTTCCTGTTCAGCCAGCTCCCGGGCTGCTGCTTCACGGTCACTGCGACTGCGATCCAACTCGCTCTGGGCCGTAACAAGCTGCTGCTCGGCGTTGCGGTAGAGCTGCTCACTGCTGGCCAGGAGCCTCTCTGACTCCTTCACCGCTTCCGTGTTGCTGCCGATCTGCAGCTCTATCTCGGCGAGCTGGGAAGCAAACCGCTCTTCCCTCTCGCTCAGCCTGAGCAGTGCTGCCGCGGCCTTATCCCGCTGCTGTTTTGCCTGCTCGCCACTGTGCCTGAGCCGCTCAAACTCGGAGAGCCTGGCATCGCGCTGTACTCCCTGCTGCTGGAAATGCAGCTGTGCCTGCTCGACACCTTTCTCAGCCAATGTTTTCAGCGACTGCAGTTCAGAGTCATCCTGTTCGCTCAAACGCTGCTCTGCCCCTGCAAGCTCTTCACCAATACGGCTGAGGTACTGGTTTGCCTCATCAATTCGTCCGGTCAGCGCGCTCTTTCTTTCGCTCAGCAGACGCCGGTCACCCGCCACGCGTTCGGCCTGCTGCTGCAGGTCAGAGCGACGGCGTTCGGCAACCCTGAGCTGGTCCTGCGACGCCTGCGCCTCGCTCTCATGCCCAATCACCTTCTCGCGTGCTTCGGAGACCGCCTTCTCTGTCGCGGCCAACAGTTTTGATGCTTCTGCTTCCGCCGTTCTCGCCTTCGCAAGCCGCTTCTCGGTCTCCTCAAACCCGGCTCTCAAATGACGGTAACGCAGCCCCAGGCTGACCGACTGCAGATGCGTGAACTCCTCCTGCAGCTTCTTGAAACGTTCGGCGCGTCCTGCCTGCTGCTTGAGGCTGCGGCACTGGGTTCGTACCTCTTCCAGCAGATCAAGCACACGGTCAAGGTTCTGCTGCGTATCCTTCATGCGGCGCTCGGCCTCTTTGCGACGGGAGCGATATTTCATTACGCCGGCCGCCTCTTCAAAAATGACACGCCGCTCCTCGGGCTTCGCGGTCACCATACGGGCTATCGAGCCCTGCTCTACGATGGCGTAAGCGCGCGTCGAGATGCCGGTATCAAGGAAGAGATCGACAACATCCTTCATGCGCACCATCTTGCCGTTGATAAAGGCGTCGGAGCCGCCCTCGCGGGTCAGGCGGCGGCGAATGGTGATCTCTTCGAGTTCATGGTAAGGCGTCGCCAGAGCCCCCCTTTCAATGGCAAAGGTGAGTTCCACATCGCAAACGGCCACGGGCGAACGGGTATCGGAGCCCTGGAAGATCAGGTCATCCATCACACCGCCGCGCAGATGTTTGGCTGAGTGTTCACCCAGCACCCAGCGCAGTGCGTCAACGATGTTGGATTTGCCGCAACCGTTAGGCCCGACAATGGCGGTAATGCCGAGATCCAGATCGATCCTGGTCGGATCGACAAACGATTTAAAGCCGGCCAGTTCGATCCGCTTCAGCCGCATCTGAAAATCACCTGCAATGTCTTAACGGGTACGGATCCCCTCTCCCTTCTCATAAGGCAGAGAGTCGCAGGAACAGTGATCTATTTCAAGATGAAGCAGTGCTGTTTTTTCGCCTGTCGCAACAGCGTTGTTACTGCCCTGCCTTCGCCTTGTTCAGGTGATTCATCAGCAGAAAACTGACAAGGCAGGCGGCAAAGCTCGAGGTGACGACCATGTAAAGCACGGTCAGCTGGGCAACTGCAGCATCGAATGCAGCAGCACCGGCCAGCAGCATACCGACAAAAATACCCGGCATGTGCACAAGCCCCACCACGCGCAGGGTATCGATCGTCGGGATCATTGCGGTTTTCACACCATCGCCGATCTGGCTGCCCGACTTCAACCGTTCAATCATGATCGAGATTGCGTTCATGCCATTTGCCGCAACCATGCTCCCCAAGGGAACCAGCGTACGCGTCTCACTGGATATGGCTCCGGAAAGCGCCAGCCAAGGCAGCGTCAGCAGGCATGCGCAGGCAAGCCCGGCTGCGCACGCCAGCCATGTGCCCAATGCGCCATCGTAATGCGAGGCGCTGTTATGTCCGCCCATGATGCAAAAGCCCGCTATCAGCGCCGCCTGTGCCAGATGCGACTGGATATCGAAGACCCAGTGCAATACGAAGGCCAGAGCCAGTAGCTGCAGCAGGCCGCGACCCGACGCAATCAGCATGCGCCGGGAGAGGCCGAACCCCTCGCGGTTGGCCCAGTAGGCGGCTCCGGCAATCAGCATCCATGCTGCAAACAGCTTGATCAGCGTATCCGTCAATCCTGCATCAAAACTCATTCGCTCTCCTGCCAGCCTCCACCTTCGACGTAATAGCGATTCGAATCGATAAACGCCTTTTATGCAATGGAAATCGAAGCAGCCGCAGAGCGCACCGAACTGCGAATTGGGGTAGCCCGGTGATTGCAGAAAATATAACCTTCGCGGCAATGAAGATTCTGCCTGCTCCCGCGCCCGCAAATTCAGGGCATAAAAAAACCGGACACAACGTGCCCGGTTTTCAATATGGTGGAGCCAAGCGGGATCGAACCGCTGACCTCCACACTGCCAGTGTGGCGCTCTCCCAGCTGAGCTATGGCCCCATTCCTTCAGCGATCTTTTGCGAAGGCGGCGCATTTCGCCACAGCAAGGTAGGCTTGTCAACATGAGTACACCCGTTCGCCTGTTCCTGCGCACCCTTTCCGCAGACTGCCTGACCCCTCCCGGAGTCTTTTCCCGGCTTGTGGATCGCGGCGACTGTTTTCTGTTTGAGTCGGCTGAAGGGGGCGAGCAGTGGGGCCGTTACAGCATCCTCGGCATCAATCCCGCCTGCCGGGCCACCGCCAATGGCGATACCACCCATCTGAGATACCGCGACGGCAGTGAAGAGATATTTCAGGGCGGCATTCTCGACTGGCTGCACGACGCCGTCTTAAGCCAGCAATTTATCCCCGAGGATGATCTGCCATTTGCCGGTGGTGCCGTCGGCTATTTCGGTTATCAGCTGGTGTCCCATTTTGAGAATATTCCTGCCGACCTTCCCGATCCTGTTGGCGCCCCCGAGTCCGCCTACCTGCTGGTGGACCGGTTCATGGTATTCGACAATCTCAAAGGCACCCTGACCTGCTGCGTGCGTCTCCCCGAAGATGAAGCGGACGAGGCCGAGAGTGTCCTGGACCGCATGGAGGCAAGCCTTTACGAGGGAGAGATGGCGCATGTACTGAAGCTCGATGCCGACACCTCGCGCTCCGAACCTCCAACACCGCAGACTACTCAGGCTGATTTTGAGGCAGCTGTCAGCAAGGCGCGCGAATATATCCTCGCCGGTGATATCTTTCAGGTAGTGCTCTCACAACGCTTCAGCAAGCCGCTGAAGTGTGCGCCGTTTGATATCTACCGCGCGGTACGCCACATCAATCCGTCGCCCTACCTCTTCTACCTCTCTGTTGGCGAAACGATTCTTGTCGGTTCATCACCTGAGATTCTGGTGCGGCGAGAAATGGAGAAGGCGGTGGTACGCCCGATCGCAGGCACCCGCCCGCGCGGCAAAACAGTTGCTGAGGACAAAGCGCTGGAGGCCGACCTGCTCGCCGATGCCAAAGAGCTTGCCGAACATGTCATGCTGGTGGATCTGGGCCGCAATGATCTGGGGCGCGTCTGCGAATACGGCTCGGTTTCACTGACCGAATCGATGACCATCGAACGCTATAGCCATGTGATGCATATTGTTTCGCAGGTTGAGGGGAAGATACGCAGTGATGCCGACAGTCTCGACCTGCTGGCGGCCACATTCCCTGCCGGCACGGTATCCGGCGCCCCCAAGGTGCGCGCCATGGAGATAATCCATGAACTGGAGCCTGTGGCACGAGGCCCCTACGCCGGCACGGTCGGCTACATCGGCTTTGGCGGGGAGCGTCTGGATACCGCCATCGCGATCCGCACCGCGGTAATCCACGGTGGCGAGGTCCATATTCAGGCAGGCGCAGGCATCGTGGCCGACTCGGTACCCGAACGCGAACATATTGAGTGCGTGAACAAGGCAACCGCGATGTTCCGTGCCGTCGCACTGGCAGAGGCTCAGAGGAAGGATTCATGATTCTCGTTATCGACAACTACGATTCGTTCACCTTCAATCTGGTGCAGTATCTGGGTGAACTGGGTGAAACCCCGCAGGTTTACCGCAACGACAAGATCACACCAGATCAGATCTCGGAACTGAACCCTGACCATATCCTGGTCTCACCGGGCCCCTGCACCCCATATGATGCAGGCATCTCCATGGATGTAATCCGCCGCTTCTCAGGCACCATCCCGATTCTCGGCGTCTGCCTCGGCCACCAGTCGATTTCCGCCGTGTTCGGCGGCCGGGTGATTCGTGCGCCAAGACTGATGCACGGCAAAACAAGCCCGATCGAACATGACGGCGAGGGGATATTCAAGGGCGTGCCATCACCGTTTATTGCCACCCGCTACCACTCGCTGATCGTGCCGGAGCCTCTGCCCGACTGCCTGGTTAAAACGGCCTGGACAAAAGAGGGGGAGCTGATGGGGTTGCGCCACCGCGATCACCCTACTTTCGGCGTGCAGTTTCATCCGGAGTCCATCCTCACAGAGCATGGGCATACGATGCTGAAGAACTTTCTTGCGGTGAAGGCATGATGCCTCTGGCGCAGAGGGCAACAGCCTGGAGAATGCAATGAGTGAAGGCGTGGCACGAATGATCAGCCAGCTGCAGAGCGGTGAAAAGATCTGCGGCAGGCTTGCCGAACTGGTGTTTACCGAGATCATGGCCGGCGCTGCCTCGCCAGCTCAGATTGCTGCAGTATTGATGGGACTCTCCATCCGCGGTGAAACGCCCGAGGTCGTGGCCGGAGCTGCGAAAGCGATGCGTGCCGCCTCCACTAAGATCACACCGAACGCGACCGGACTGGTTGATACCTGTGGCACGGGCGGCGATGGTGCCAAAACATTCAACATCTCCACCGCCGTATCGATGGTTGTCGCAGCCTGCGGTGTGCCGGTTGCCAAGCATGGCAACCGTGCCATGTCCTCCAAATCCGGTGCGGCGGATGTGCTGGAAGCGCTTGGCGTCAACCTGAACATTACCCCAGAAAAGGTGGCCGAATGCATCGATGAAACCGGCATCGGCTTTCTCTTCGCCCAGCAGCTGCATCCGGCCATGAAACATGCAGGGCCTGTACGGCGTGAGCTCGGCGTACGCACCATCTTCAACCTTCTCGGGCCCCTGACCAACCCGGCCGGTGCCGAGTATCAGGTTCTGGGCGTTTACGGCGCCGACAAACTGGAACTGGTGGCCGGCGCACTTGGCCAGCTGGGCAGCAAGCGGGCGCTGGTTGTGCATGGCCGCGATGGACTCGATGAGATCACCACGACCGACATTACCGATGCGATCCTTATCGAGGCGGGTGAGGAGCCGATCCGCTTCGAGATCGATCCCGCCGCCTTCGGCATGCCCTATGCCACACCTGCCGCACTTGCAGGTGACGATGCAGCCACCAATGCCGAGATCCTGAAACATATCTTTGCAGGCCAGAAAGGCGCCGGTCGCGATATCGTACTGCTTAATGCTGCTGCTGCCCTCTGGGTGGCAGGCAAGGTAAACGGAATCGGTGACGGCATCAGCATGGCCGCAGACGCCATTGATTCAGGTCGCGTCACTGCAACACTCAACAAACTTGTTGCGTTCACCCGGAGCGCGGCATGAGCTCGATCCTTAATGAGATTGCCGAATATAAACGCGGCTGGGTAGCGACATGCAAGCAGAGCCTCTCCGAAGCGGAGCTGCTGCTGCAGGGCAAGGCGAAGACCCCGCTCGATTTTGCCGCTGCACTGCATAACCGGACTGCAGCCAGAGAGAACGCCGTCATTGCCGAAGTGAAGAAGGCGAGCCCCTCCAAGGGGATTATCCGCGCCGATTTCGATCCGGTTTCTATTGCCAGAAGCTACGAAAGCGGCGGGGCAACCTGCCTGTCGGTGCTCACCGATGTGAAATATTTTCAGGGTGCGGATGAATATGTCCGCATGATTCGCGCTGCTGTCGGCCTCCCGATCCTGCGCAAGGATTTCATGCTCGATACCTATCAGATCGCAGAGGCGCGTGCGATGGGCGCAGATGCAATCCTTGTCATCCTTGCCATGGTTGATGATACGCTGGCTGCTGAACTGACTGCATGCGCCAATGAGCTGGGACTGTCTGTATTGCCTGAGGTGCATAATGCGGAGGAGCTTGAACGGGCCCTTAAACTCGATACGCAGCTGATCGGCATCAATAACCGCAACCTGCACACCTTCGAAACAAGCCTTGATACGACCCTCTCGCTGCTTGCAGAGATCGACGATGAGAGAACGGTGATTACCGAGTCCGGCATCTTCACACCGGAAGATATCCGGCTGATGAATGATAACGCTGTTTACGGCTTCCTTGTTGGGGAGTCACTGATGCGCCAGCCCGATCCGGGCAGAGCACTGGCTGAACTCATTGCCGTATAATCTTTAAGTGAAACTGTATTGTCCCAATTGGGGCTGAAACAGGGAGTGAATTAACGCTTCAGCAGTTCATCGACAGCGGAAAACAGCTCCTCAGACACCTTGCGTTTTAATGGCCGATCCTCCCACTGGCTGCTTACATACTCCTGACCAATGGTATGTACTTCCAGCATGCTACTGCCTTCACTTTCCGCAACCACGCGCACCACAAAGCTATGACGGGTAAACCCTATTATAGAGGGCTGGAAGGTCGGATCATTTTCACCCTCGCGAACCCAGTCCGAGGTGATAATGCCGTTGGGTGAATCGACAACATCAACCGGAATATTCAGCGAGAACATAGCATCCACTACAGATGAAAGCACCCTGCCGGGCTGTGCATTGAAAGTACGCGCATCCAGGGTAACAGCCCTTCCGGCCAGCATACCCTTATAGGCCTCAGGCATAGCTCCAGCCTTACTCCCCACCACTCCGGCCACAGGCATCACATAGCCGGAACGAGATTCCGGAGATGCTGCCGTTTGCGCATGTGAAGCTTCACCCTGCAGATCTGAATCCTGCTGAGCACCCTGGCCGCCATCGGCCTCCCAAAACAGCTTCGGCATTCCACCGCAGGCAGAGAGCGCCAAGGCAAGTGAGGCGATCAAAGCAATTCGCATCGGATTCATCATGGTTCAATACTCCTGGCCGCTTCAGCAGGCGCTTCTCTGGCAGGCGGAATTCTCGCCACCTGCTCCTCGATAGCGGCAAACAATTCATCACTCCTGTCTGAGAGGCTTCGTTTATTCAGCCAATGGCCATTCTGGTATGCCTGCGTAAGCAGATGCACTTCGACCCGGCTGCGATGAATGCCACCCTCGTTAAGGCGGAATACACGCACAATAAAGCGATAACGAACAACATTGATTCTGCTCATTCCAATTGACCCGAGAATTGAATCGGAAAGTGCTGAATCGCCCTTTCTGACCCAGTCAGTGGTAATGATGCCGCTTGGCGAGTCAACTGAATTAACCGGAAGGTTCATCTGAGTCATTGCATCCAAGGCAGATGAGAGAAGCTGGCCTGCCGTAACATCGTAAAGCCGGGCATTCAGGGCTACCTTTTTACCTGCTTTCGCAACGATCACATCATACTTTTCAGGCAGCGGGGCTGCCGCAGCAGTCAGAGTCGCCTTTTCATCCACTGCCGGAAGATTAAGTTCTCCTGTTAGTTCAGGGGGGAGATTAAGCGGCGCACGGAAAGCCTCACCTGAGCCGCCATTGTCATCGCTATCCCAGAACATCTTGGGCACGCTGCTGCAGGCTGATAACGAGATGATCGTGATTAACAGAAGAAGGTAGTGAACGGTATGTTTCATAGGCGGATTCCATCCATTCACCGGCCCTGGGTCAAGCTCAGTTTGCCTGATCAAAACAGGCAGTCCATCCGACCCATGCTACCGGCAGAGAATTAAGCCCTACAAAAGAGCCAACTGACGCTCAATCTCTCCGAACAGATTCACATCGTCCGTATCATGGTTTCTGGAGTTGACCCAGTGACCCCTGTACTCCTGATGAAGCGTTCGCACTTCAAGCCTGCTCTTCTGTTGTTCACCCTCAAGGCGGAAGACTCGGACAATATACCGGTGTCGCGTTGCGCGCGGTGAGGAATCCCCAGTCAGACCAGCCAACAAACCGGGACTTTCCAGCACCTTTTTAATCCACTCCGAAATTACAACGCCGCCCTGAAGATCAGAGGATGTAACGGGAATATTCAATGAAAGCATAGCCTTCTCTACGGCTGAGAAGAGGTGACGGGCATCTGCATTGTATTGTCGTGCATGAACTGCTACCGCCTTACCTGCGACGGCCTGACTGTAGCCATCCGGCATCTGGCTTGTATCCGAACTGGCTGTTTCGGTCAGCACCGGGGGCACATCGAGAGGAACATCACCACCCGATCTGTAATCGGGCCGGCCAGTGCCTTCATCAGTACTCCAGAACAGTTTGGGCATGCTGTCACAGCCAGTCAGGGAGATAAGCAGAGCGATTAAAAGAAGGGGGCGAATGATATTTTTCATGGAGCGCGATTCCATCCCCTGACAAGCATTAGGTCAAGCATGGCGTCTCGCAGTTTTTTCGCGCAAAAAAAAGAGGAGGGCCGAAGCCCTCCTCTCTAAGACATTTCCTGGTAAGGAAGCCGCTATTACAGCAGTGCTTCGATGTCCAGTACAGTAGTCTTGGTAGTAGCACCAACACCACCGGTAGGAGTGGTCTTGCTGTTGTTGTAGATCAGAGCAACTACGAAGTTCTGGTAGATCTCGTACTCTGCAGCAACCTGCCACTGAGCAGTCTTAGACGCAGCGTTCTTCAGCTGGCCAATACCACCACCAACGATGATGTTGTGGGTAGGCTTAACTTCGATACGTGCAGAGTAACCCTTCATAGCAGAAGTTGAAGTGTTGTAAACGTTTACGTTTGTTGCAGTAGATGCAGCAGCGTGAGCGTAGTCAGCATAGAAACCGATGCCGATGTCGCCGATCTCGCCCTGCAGCTGACCGTCGATGAACCACTTCTTCATGTCAGCATTAGTGCCTACAGGAGCGCCAACCAGTGCGTTCAGAGTGTTAGCGTTACCGGTCTTGCCTGAGTTGATGCCGAAACCGATACCAGCGCGCATGCCGGCAACTTCAGGAGTCAGGAACAGACGTGCAACAGGAGCCAGCTTCCAGCTGTTGGTTACGCCCAGAGCAGAACTGGTAGTGACCAGAGACAGGTTAGCATGAACCAGCTCGTTGCCGTAGAAGAAACCAGCACCACCGGTGCCGATGCTCAGGTTGTTGTTAGCAGACAGGCCTTTACCGCTCAGCATACCGCCGTGCTGACCGAAAGTAGAACCTACTTCGTAAGCATAAGTCTCGCCGAAGCCAGAGTTGAAGATAGAGACACCAGCTTTACCGCCAGCCATATCTACAGAGTGGGTCAGCTTGAAGTTGCCGAAGCCGCCAGTAGCAGTTGGGCCGCCGAATGCGATCTCAACGAAAGTACCGGTATTGGTGCCAACACGGCCACCTACGATAACTACCTGGTCAGCAGTGATTGCAGCAGTCTTGGTAGTACCAGCAGCGGTGCTAACAGAAGTGAAGTTTGGACGCAGAACCAGAGTCATGTTCACAGAAGAGGTGATTGACAGGTGATCGTCTTCAACCAGAGCCTGTTCGCCAACGTCAGTCAGAGCGCCAGCTTTAAAAGCAGCACCGAAAGCGTTAAGAGCAGGGAAGCTCAGGTGGTGGCATGCCAAGCAGGCAGCGCCGGTCTGGCGTGCAAACGCCGGAATTGCTTCAGAAGTGGTTGGAGCAACTGCAACAGCAGAAACAGCAACAACAGCGAAGGCAGCAGCAGAAAGAAGCATCTTCTTCATGTTTAATATCCTCGTAAAAGTTATTTGACTCCGTGGAGCCAGTGCAAATCATTACCCGCCCCTCGTTCCAAGCGCTTCAGCACTCGTCCCCACGGGTGGACGATGCGAACTTTGCGTGACCCGCATCACTGGGTCAACAAGACACATCTGGTGTGTGTTAAAATGACACATGCCGGCATTTGACCTGTAAAATCAACCCACGGAAAGCAAGGCAACGATTGCAACAGGCAGGAGTACATCGCTATGGTTCGTTGCCAAAGGAGTCTGCATGACACAAAAACTCTCCAACAACAAGAAGCGCCGGCTGAATGAATTTGCCGAACAGGCATGGGCCTATGCATCCAAAGGCAAGTTTGCTGCTGCACTAAACATCTGCGACAAAGCCGACAGCCTGTTCGAGAACTTTCCGGAGATAGTCTATGTGCGCGGCATGAGCGCTGCCATGCAGGGAGATTACCCATCGGCCAGCACCTGGCTTGAACAGGCCAGCAAGGCCATGCCGAAAAACCTCAGCCTGATGGTTAATCTCGCGAATGCGCTTCTTTTCT
This sequence comes from Mariprofundus ferrinatatus, assembly GCF_002795825.1. Lineage (NCBI taxonomy): Bacteria > Pseudomonadati > Pseudomonadota > Candidatius Mariprofundia > Mariprofundales > Mariprofundaceae > Mariprofundus > Mariprofundus ferrinatatus. Next base: position 2,196,801 of record NZ_CP018800.1, read on the forward strand.
CCAACAGAGAAGAGGAGGCAGTTCCGCTGTATGCCCATATTCTTGAGAACGACCCGCAGCTGTTTGAGAAAGCCAATGGCTATGGCGCCTATGCCATAGCACTCTCGGAGCTCGGGGAGTACAACCGGGCGATGCAGTTCTTCGATGAGGCCATCAAACGAATCCAGTCGGGGGATCTGGAGTTGATCAAAAAGGCTGCCCATATTTGCCATGTACGCCGCAATAGCGACAAGGCCATCTCACTGCTTGAAAAGGCAAGGTCGTCACATCCTGAAAATTACTCGATACCGTTTCAGATGGCCCTGTTGCTTATGCAATGGAACAGACATGACGAGGCCCGCGCGCTATTGCGCGAGACATTGCGGATCCACCCGGGCCATATAGGGGCCCTGTCGTTACTGGTGGCGAGCGGGGAGTACGAGGAGCGCCAGGCAGATATTACCCGTCTGCAAACAATCTACGAGCAGGCAGAACCTGACAGTAATGACCGCCTCATCGGAGCCTATGCCCTTGGAGATGAAGCTGACAGGAGTGGAGAGTACAGCGCAGCATTCAACTACTGGAGTGAAGGTAACCGGATGCGCCGGGCTCAGGTCGCCTATCATGATGCCGAGCAGGAGAGGCTGTTCAAGGCTGCCATCGCCCCATTTTCAGCTGAGCGGTTCACGCATGCAGCATGCAAAGGTGCCAGCGATGCCGCTCCGATATTTATTGTTGGCATGCCCCGTTGCGGCTCCTCGCTTCTGGAGCGGGCACTCTCCCTTCATCCTGACCTGACGGATGCCGGCGAGATAGGTGCCCTGCAGCAATCCATCGCCGGACGCATGCGCAAACCATCAACCGGCCTCATCATGGAGAGACTGGAAAGCCTGGATGACGCCGGATTTCTCGAAGTCGGCACAGAGTATGCCCGGCGTCTCGCTGAAGAGCACAATATTGACGGGCGTGCAATCGACAAGTCATTGGGCAATTTTGGCCTTATTGGCGCAATCACCAAGGCACTTCCGAATGCGCGTATTATTCACCTTGCCAGAGATCCGATGGCCTCCTGCCTCTCCATGTTTCAGGCCCACTTCACCGCAGGCGTCAACTACTCCTTTGATCTTGATGAACTGGGGCGTCACTACAACCGCTACCTGAAAGCCATGCAGCACTGGCGCGACGTGCTTCCATCGGGGGTCATGCTGGAAGTTCACTATGAAGAGCTTGTCAGCAACACCGAATCTGAGTTGCATCGTGTTCTTGAATTCTGCAATGTCGAGTGGAATGACGCCTGCCTGCAGACACACAAGGCGGGCGGCTCAGTCAGTACTGCAAGTGTTTTCCAGGTGCGCAAGCCGATCCATCAGAAGTCGATCGCCCGCTGGAAGCATTATGAAGCGCAACTGGCCCCGCTCAAAAAACACCTTACACAGTGATCGCCCTATGCTGTTACCCCCTGCAATGGGCATGCCGCTCCTCATCAGCACGTCATCGCAACATGCGAGAACGAATCATCATGGCCCGGAATTGAGAGGAAGCAGCACATGAAGGCGGCAAAACTTTCCAACAACAAAAGGCGCCAACTCGTCTCGCTTGCCGATCAAGCGAAGTCCCGACTTCAGGGAAAGCACTACGCCGCAGCAGATCAACTTTGCAATCAGGCAGACAAGATATACAAAGACCATCCTGAAATCATGAATGTTCGTGGTTTGATCTCTCTGCTGAAGGGAGACAACACTTCCGCCCTGAAGTGGCTTTCCAGTGCCGCTGAAGCCGCACCGAAGCAAATCGAGATTCAGGCCAATTACGCCGGATGCCTGATTCTTTGCGGCCAGGAAGAGCAGGCTCTGGAGATTTACCCAAAAGTCGTACAGGAACTGCCGCGTCAGGGTGAAGTCCATCTCGGCTATGCTACCGCACTGGCTGCAGCAGGTGAGTATCGTCTGGCCATCAAGGTTCTCGAACATGGCTTGAGCATCAACCCCAAGCATCTCCGCATGTACAAGAAACTTGCTGACATCTACAACGATCTAGGTGAAACCGAAAACTCCATAGATCTCATGGAAAAAGCCCGGCAGCTGTCACCTGATAATATTGACATTCTATTTGATACGGCCATTTACCTGATTGGCCAGGGCAACATTGAGTCGGGTCGGAATTTTCTGAAACAGGTAATAGAGCGCAACCCTCAGCATATCAATGCACTCTCCCTGCTGGCAAACAGCAGCAAAGAGGGAAATGACGCCACCCTGGCATTAATCAGACAGGTCTATGACCAGAGTGAGGCCGGCAGCCAGCTTCATGTTACAGCAGCTTATACCCTTGGCAACGCAGCTGAATCACATGGGGATTACGAGCAGGCTTTTGGGCTCTGGCAGGAGGCCAACGCGCAGCGTCGCAAAACCTTCACATATGAGGCCAGCAGCGTTAAGTCGATGCATGACGCTATCATTGCCGCATTCCCCGCCTCACGCTTTACCCCCACCCCCGATGCCGGCATCTCAACATCCGGGACGTCACCCGTTTTTATCGTTGGCACTCCTCGTAGCGGCTCCACCCTGCTGGAGCGGGCGCTTATCCATCATCACGACCTGAGCAGTATCGGAGAGATCGATGTGATCGAACAGGCCATTGTCGGCCGCAAGCGCAAGGTGCGCGATCAGCAGCCTCTGGAGATGATGCTCTCATCTGACAACACCCTCCTCCGCGAAGTGGGCTTCGAGATCCAGCGGCGACTGCAAGAGGAGCACCGCATTGCAGGCAGGGCGGTTTGCAAAGCACTGAACTATTATATGTATGCCGGACTGATCGCAGTGGCCATGCCAGGCGCGCGCATTATCCATATAAAGCGAAACCCCTTGGCGGCATGCCTCTCCATGTTCAAGGAGGATTTTGGCAGCTCCCAGCCATACAGCTACGATCTCGAGGAGATGGGCCAGCGCTATCAATGGTATGACGCTATGATTCAGCACTGGCGCCAGGCACTTCCGGAACATGTTATGCTGGAGACAAGTTACGAGAGTCTTGTGAGCGATCCCGAGCCTGAGCTGCGACGCATTCTTGCCTTCTGCAACCTCGAGTGGGATCCCGCCTGCCTTGCCACCCACGAAGCAAAGGGTACAGTAGCCACAGCCAGTCTCATTCAGGTGCGCCAGCCCATTCACAAGAAATCGATTGCCCGCTGGAAACACTACGAAGAACAGCTCGCTCCTCTCATGAAATTCGTAAAGGACCAGGTAACATGAAAACGAAGGCTTCATCCAGAAAGATTTCCAACAATAAGAGGCGCCAACTGAACCAGATCGCCCAACAGGCGCTGCTGCATATTAACGACGGAAAAATCCTGGCTGCAGCAACCCTGTGCGACAAGGCTGACGATATTTTTAAAAACTTTCCTGAGATCATGTATGCGCGTGGCATGATTGCCGCTTTTCAGGAGGATTACCCCACTTCATGCAAATGGCTGGAACCGGCTTGCGCCGCCATGCCAAAACGCTTCGATTGCCTGGCCAATCTTGCCAGCAGCATGTCTCTATGTGACAGAAAGGAAGAGACCGCTGCGATTTTCCCCCGGATCATGGAGAAGGCACCGGATCTATTCGAGAGAATGAACGGCCATGCTGTTTTTGGTGACCTGCTTATCGACCTTGGAGAATACCAGCAGGCCATGAAACTCTTAGGGCAGGCGGTTGCCAGAACCAACTCGAAAGATGCAGATACAGCTATCAAAGCCTCTGGGCTGTATAATGAATTCGGGAAGCCCGATGTTGCAGTTTCACTGCTTGAGAAGGCGCAAACGACAGCGCCGACTGATCCAAGAATCCCTTACGAGATTGCAACCATCCTCATCAAGCAAAACCGGAACGAAGAGGCCAGGGCCTTGCTGAAGAAGGCTTTGGCCATAAAGCCAGGCTTTATTGATGCTTTGTTCCTTCTCATAAAAACCGGGCCATATCAGGGAATGGAGGATGACCTGGCCAAAATGCGCGAGATCTATCGGCAAGCTCCCCCGGAAAGCAGCCATCGCATTTTACCCGCCTTTGCACTTGGTGATGCTGAAGACAAGGAAGGTCACTATCCTGAAGCCTTTGACTACTGGAGTGAAGGCAACCGAATTCACAGGAACCATACAGGATACAACGAGCAGGATCAGGAGAGCATCCACCAGGCTGCTATCGAGGCATTCCCCGCGCCCCGCTTTTTGCATGAGACTTCCGAGAACTGCAGCAGCGCATCTCCCATCTTCATTGTTGGCATGCCACGCTGTGGATCCACACTGCTTGAACGGGCCCTCTCCCGCCATCCTATGCTTACCGATGCCGGCGAAATCGATGCCCTGGGTCAATCCATCGCCGGTCGCATGCGCTTGAGAAGCAATCAACTGGTCATCGAAAACCTGAAGACATTGGATGACGAAGCCCTGCTTGGAGTAGGCAGAGAATACATCCGCCGAATCAGGAACGAATATCAAGTCGAAGGAACGGCCGTAGACAAATCTCTGGGCAACTATCTCTTTATCGGAGCAATTGCCAAAGCTCTCCCCAATGCACACATCATCCATATACAACGTGAGCCCATGGCCTCCTGTCTCTCCATGTTTCAGGCGAACTTTGACAATGTACACTACTCCTTCAACCTCGATGAGTTGGGGCGTCAATATGCCCGCTATCAGAAGCTCATGCAGCACTGGAGAAACGTGCTGCCGCAAGGAGTAATGTTTGAGACCAGCTACGAAAACCTGGTCAGCAATACCGAGGCAGAATTGCGGCGCATACTGGAATACTGTGGCCTCGAATGGCATCCTGATTGCCTGGCCACGCATAAAGCCACAGGATCAGTGAATACTGCAAGTCTGTTCCAGGTTCGACAGCCCATTCACCAGAAATCCGTCGCTCGCTGGAAGCACTACGAAGAGCAGCTTGCCCCACTCAGGAAATACATCAAAGCGTCGTCGAATTCGTAATCAGACATTCGGCCATGCTTCCACACCCACAAATCCAATCGCCTCTATATAAATAATAGGTTAATCTGCAACCATGACATCGCGCCTTACCATATCCGACCTTGCCAACTGGTTTGCCGATGGCAACAAACCTCGCGATCAGTGGCGTATCGGCACTGAGCACGAGAAGGTCGGCTTCTGCATGGATACGCTTAAGCCCATCCCCTACGAGGGTGAACGCAGCATCAACAGCCTGCTGAAGCTGCTTTCAGAACAGAACTGGCAGCCAGTTGAAGAGAGCGGGAACATCATCGCCCTGAAAAAAGGACTGGCTTCGATCACGCTTGAGCCGGGTGGGCAGCTTGAACTCTCTGGAGCTCCCCTCGCCACGATTCATCAGACCTGTGAGGAGACCACCGGTTATCACAGGATTCTGAAGGCGATCACCGACGAACTGCGCATCGGCTTTCTCGCCGTCGGCTTCCAGCCGAAATGGCAGCAGGCCGATATCCCGTGGATGCCCAAGGCCCGCTACAGGGTGATGCGCAACTACATGCCGAAGGTGGGTAGTGGCGGACTCGACATGATGCTGCGCACCGCCACGGTGCAGGCCAACCTCGATTTCGGATCGGAGGCGGACATGGCGCGCAAGATGCGCATCTCCCTCTGCCTGCAGCCACTGGTTACCGCCCTCTATGCAGCAAGCCCTTTTGAAGGCGGCAAACCATCCGGGTTCCTCTCGCGCCGTGCCGCATGCTGGCTCGACACCGACCCGAATCGTACCGGCATCCCCGCCTGCGCCTTTGAAGAGGACTTTGGGTTTGCCGCATATACGGAGTGGGCACTGGATGCACCGATGTACTTCGTGATCCGGAATCGTACATATATAGATTGTGCCGGCGCCAGTTTCCGCGACTTTCTGAACGGCAACCTTTCCCAGCTGCCCGGCGAATATCCGACCATGGCGGACTGGGAACTGCATATCTCCACCCTCTTTCCCGATGTGCGCCTTAAACAGTACATGGAGATGCGCGGTGCCGATGCCGGGCCATGGCCGTGGATCTGTTCACTGCCGGCACTCTGGAAGGGCCTGCTCTACGATGAACAGTCGCAAACAGAAGCGTGGGAGATGATCGCCGACTGGAGCCATGGCGAGGTGGTAAAGCTGCGGAGCGAGGTTCCGAAAACCGCGCTGGCCACCCCGTTCCGGGAGACAACCGCATTGCAGCTGTGCCAACAGATGCTGGAGATCAGCCGGGGCGGCCTTGAACGGCTAAATGCCCTGAACAGCTCAGGGGAAAACGAAACTATATTCCTGAAGCCGCTGGAAACTGCCATTGCGGCAGGACAGACACAGGCTGAATTCTGGCTCAACCTGTACAACGGCGCATGGAACAGAAATATCGACCGTGTCTTCTTTGAGGCGATGCACAACTAAACAAACAATTAAGAAACCAGTATTATAAGAGTGACTGAAATGGATTTAATCACCGAACAGACAGAAGCAACCTCCTGGCCGGCTCATGCTGCCGCTGTGGGAACCCATGACACCGTAATGCGTGTGATCAGGAAGCACCTCCCCTCATTAACAAACAGGCGGACATGTGACTTGCCATGTGGAGCAGGCCTCTTCTCAAAACGGTTGCATGAAGAGGGCGCTGAAGTCTTCGCCTTTGATATAGAAGATGTCCGCCCATATTATGGCCCTTCCACTTCCCGTGCCCTCGCCAATGCCAACGATTTCCTGCCCATTGCCAACAACACATTCGATCTCATGGTAAGCATCGAAGGTATCGAGCACGTAGAAAACGGCTCCCAGCTTCTTCGCGAGATGGCACGGTGCACTAAAGATGATGGTATCATGGTTATCAGCACACCGAATACGGACAGTTTTCGCTCACGAATTGTCACAATATGGAAAGGCTACCCGAAATATTTCAACCCAATGGACATGGAGAGCAAAGCATCAGGGCATCTGCAGCCGGTAGATATGGTCTTTATGCATGGGGCGGCTAAAAAGGCCGGCCTGGAAATCATCGACATACAAACTGTGCAGCAGAACAGGGACAGAGGTGTTGCCCTCTGGCTTCAAGAGCTGGTGCGCCCATGGTTCACCCGATCACTGCCGGAAAAGATGCGCGGCAAAGTCCCATTTTACGGGGATGTTATTATCTACGTTCTTAGGAAACAGCCTGTTAACTCCTGAACTCAGGCGGTCAGTTCGATGGTGTTGCCGTCCGGATCGCGGCAGAAGAGCGCCTGCCTGCCCGACCTGCTTAATGTGTATGTGACTCCCGCCGCACTAAGCCGGCCTTCGATCTCAGTGAAATTATCGACCTGCATCGCAAGATGGTTGTCGCGACCACCATGTTCAGACTTGTCACATCCGGCATAGGGATTATCCAGCAGCATCAGGTGAATCTGCTGCCCGCCATCCAGACCATACCACAGCCCGTCGAACCCGAGATCGGGGCGCTCTATCCGCTTCAGCCCCAGAATGCCCTCGTAAAAGCTTGCCGACCGCTCAAGCTCAGCAACAATCAACCCTGCATGCATAATTTTCATGGATTCATGCCCGGCATTACTCGTGGCCCCAGAGCCATGCAGCGCCACGCACACCGGACGAATCACCATGTTTCGGCGGCAGCAGCTGCGTGGTTACCTCATCGGAGAAGATATATCGGCCCCACAGCTTAGGCACCTGATCATAAAGCATTTTGATGTTGGAGAGGCCGCCGCCAAGCACAATCACGTCGGGATCGAGGATATTGATCACGCCCGCCAGCGCACGCGCCAGACGGTCACAGTAGCGCTCCAGCGTAAATCTGCAGAGAGGGTCGCCCTGCTCGACTCCGGCAGCAATCTCATCCGGCCTCATCAGGCCCCCGCCTGAGCGCAGATGATCATCCGCCATGGCCGGGCCGGAAAGCCAGGTCTCGATGCACCCTTTGCGGCCGCAGTAACAGCCATGCCCGGTGAGTTCGCTGCCGAATGGGGATGGCAGCGGATTATGCCCCCACTCTCCTGCAATGCTGTTGATGCCACTCAGCACATGGCCGTTGACGACAATGCCTCCGCCAACCCCGGTGCCGAGAATGACGCCGAACACAACACCTGCACCGGCAGCTGCGCCATCAACCGCCTCAGAGAGGGCAAAACAGTTGGCATCATTGCTCATGCGCACCTCCCTGCGAAGCTCCGCCTCAATATCCTCTTTCAGCATCTGTCCATTCAGGCAGGTGGAGTTGCAGTTCTTCATCAGACCGGTTTTCAGGGAAATCGCCCCCGGTGTGCCGATACCGATACTGGCCGCCGCCGCCAGTTCCCTGTCCGCTTCGCCAACCATCTCTGCGACTGTTTTAACGGTCGCCATATAGTCTTTGGCCGGAGTGGCGCGGCGAAAGCGGAGCAGCTCATTCCCATCACGATCCATGGCAATCAACTCAATCTTGCTGCCGCCAAGGTCGATGCCGATACGCAGGCCATTTTTATCCAATACATTCATGCAGCTTATGATTGTCTGAAGCGGAGCTAACTGCAACAATGCGCATCCTTATGAGCACTTCAAATGCAAACATCCTCGACGGCAAGGCTCTTTCCGACCGCATGCGCGGTGAACTCGGTGAAGAGGCTTCTCTACTGACAAAAAAGCATGGCCGCGCGCCCGGACTCGCTGTAATCATTGTCGGCAATGACCCGGCCTCCCACGTCTATGTTAAAAACAAGAAACTGGGCTGCGAAAAGGCGGGAATCCGCTCCTTTTCACACGAGCTTCCTGCCGACACCACACAGCAACATCTGCTCGGCCTCATCTCTGAACTGAACCATGATCCGAAGGTTGATGGCATTCTTGTGCAGCTCCCGGTTCCCGCCCATATCAACCCTGAGACGATCATCGAAGCGATCGATCCGGGCAAGGATGTTGACGGCTTTCACCCCTATAACGTCGGTCGCCTCGCGGCTCGACAGCCCGCGCTTCGATCCTGCACACCCTACGGCTGCATGAAACTGCTTGCCGAGACCGGCATCGATCTGCACGGAAAGGAGTGTGTGATTGTCGGCGCATCCAATATCGTCGGTCGCCCGATGGCGCTTGAGCTGCTGCTGGCCGGCGCAACCGTCACCGTCTGCCACCGATTCACCCGAAACCTGCAGCAGCATATTGAGCGAGCCGAAATCATCATTGCTGCGGCCGGCAAGCGCGGGCTGATCAAGGGCGAGTGGATCAGGGAGGGTGCCATTGTTGTTGATGTCGGCATCCACAGAATCGAGGACGGCTCGCTGACCGGTGATGTCGAATTTGCGACGGCGAGCAAGCGGGCGGGCTGGATTACCCCCGTACCGGGCGGTGTCGGACCGATGACCATTACCATGTTGCTGGCCAATACCATTCAAGCCTTCAAGGCACATCTGGGAGACGAGTAGATGTCAGAACTTGCAAAAACACCGCTCTTCTCGGAGCACGTTGCCATGGGCGGCAAGATGGTCCCCTTCGCTGGCTTTGAGATGCCGGTGCAGTACAAGAGCGGCGCCCTTAAAGAGTATACCTTCGTACGTGAAGGTGGTGCAGGCATTTTTGATATCACCCATATGGGGCAGGTACGCGTATCGGGGGCAGAGGCTCTCGCTTTCCTGCAGCATGTCACCACCAACGATGTATCGAAACTGGCCGACGGGCAGGTGCACTACTCTGCCCTGCTCAATAATGCCGGCACATTCATCGACGATATCACCACCTACAGGATTTCAGACACCGAATACTACCTCTGTATCAATGCCGCCAACCGCCACAAGGATGTAGCCCACCTTCAAGGTGAGGCAAAGCGCTTCGATGTGACGGTGAGCGACGAGTCCGACGAGACCACGCTGCTGGCGCTGCAGGGTGCTGCGGCGCAGAAAGCCCTGCAGCCGCTGGTTGATGGTGACCTTGAGAACATCGGTTATTACAGGTTTGCGCAGGTTGTGATCGGTGGTGCTGATGCAATTGTCTCCCGCACCGGCTATACCGGTGAAGACGGTTTCGAGATCTATATCCCGAACCATATCGCCGTGGATGTGTGGAAACAGCTGCTGGCAAACGGTGCCGAACCAATCGGCCTTGCTGCCCGCGACATGCTGCGCACCGAGATGGGATATGCGCTCTACGGCCATGAGATATCAGACCAGGTGACGCCGGTGGAAGCGAAACTGATGTGGATCACCAAACTCGACAAGGGTGACTTTATCGGCAAATCAGCTGTTGAGGCACGCAAGGCAGAAGGGCCAAGGCAGCGCCTGATCGCACTGAAGCTGACCGGACGAGGCATTCCTCGCGAGCACTATCGCGTATTTGCCGATGGCGTGGACACCGGCGAAGTGACTTCCGGTATGTTTAGTCCTATGGCGGGAGGGGTTGCTCTCGCTTATGTGAAACCCGAGCATGCCGAGACGGCTGCGCTTGCCATCGAAATTCGCGGCAATAAGGTGGAAGCCGAGCGCACCACTTTACCATTTGTGCGCAGCAACGTACGACGCTAAATTTAGCCGACACTAACCGGGTTGAGGAGAGGTCATGACAATTCCTGCTGATTTGAAATATACCAAAGATCACGAGTGGGTGCGTATCGAAGGCGATATCGCCACCTTCGGTATCACCGACCATGCGCAGGAAGCACTTGGCGATATCGTATTCGTGGAGCTGCCAGAAATTGGCCGCACTATCGATGCAGGCGAAGCCTATGCCGTGGTTGAGTCAGTCAAGGCCGTTTCCGATGTCTATGCACCTGCTGCCGGTGAAGTGGTCGAGGTCAATGAAGATCTGGAAAGTGAGCCCGAAAAGGTGAACAGCGACGCTTACGGTGCCGGCTGGATTGCCAGGGTAAGGATGAGCGGTGACACCATCGAACTGATGAGTGACGACGAGTACAACACCTTCCTGGAAGAGTAATTATCAATCGCTTTGATGAAAAAGGCTCGGATGGCCAGATGGCTTCCGGGCTTTTTTGATTTTAATTCAATGGATAAACCGAGAATATCATGAGATTTTTACCGCACACGGACACCGACAGATCAGCCATGCTCGAGGCGATGGGCGCTTCATCCATTCGCGACCTTTTTGCCGATATCCCTGCTGAGTTCCAGCTAGAGAGAGGCAGCCTTGGACTAGAGCCGGCGCTCTCTGAAGCGGCCATCGTACGCAAGTTCACCAGGGCTTCCGAAAAAAACCGCAACGCCACCAACAGCCGATATTTTCTGGGCGGTGGCACCTACCACCACTTCGTTCCTGCCGTGGTCGACTATGTGATCTCGCGCGGCGAGTTCCTCACCGCCTACACCCCATACCAGCCGGAAATTTCGCAGGGCACACTGCAGGCGCTCTTCGAGTTCCAGACCATGATCGCTCGCCTGACCGGCATGGATGTCTCAAATGCCTCGATGTACGAAGCGGCCACAGCTACGGCCGAAGCCGCATTGATGGCGCGCCGGGTCACCCGTAAATCCCGCGTGGTGATGGCGGGATCGGTGAACCCACGCTACCGCAGCGTTACAGCAAATTACCTTTCTCGCCTTGAGGGCGAATATACTGAAGTAGACATGGGCGGCTTCGGCACCGATCTCAGCAAGGTGATTGCCGCCATTGATGAGACTACCGCCTGTGTAATCGTCCAGTACCCGGACTTCTATGGCTCGGTTTATGACCTGGCACCATTGCGTGCTGCCTGCGACGCAGCCAAGTGTCTGATGGTGGTCGCCTTTTCTGATATTTCCGCCTTCGCGCTGATCGAATCGCCCGGCGCCATGGGGGCAGATATTGCGGTTGGTTCCGGCCAGGCGCTCGGTATCCCGATGGGGTTCGGCGGACCGCACCTCGGGCTCTTCGCCTGCAAGCAGAAACACCTGCGACAGATGCCGGGACGCGTCTGCGGTCTGACTACGGATGTGAACGGCAAGCGCGGTTTCGTGCTCACCCTCTCCACCCGTGAACAGCATATCCGCCGCGAAAAGGCGACCAGCAACATCTGCTCCAATCAGGGACTGATGTGCACTGCCGCCGCCACCTATATGACGCTGATGGGAGAGGCAGGGCTGGAAAAGGTGGCCCGACACTCTGCCGCTGCCCTGCAGATGCTGGTGACAAAGCTGCCTGCACACGTTACAGCTCCCCTCGACGCCCGTTACAACGAAACCGTACTGAGCTTCAGCGATCAGGCGGCACGCGACCGCTTCCTCGCAACTGCCCGTTCTGAGGATATCTTTGCCGGCATTCCACTTGAGCAGATCGAGCCGGGAGCCGGGGCAAACCACCTGCTGGTTGCCACCACCGAGATGGTGGAGGAGTCCGATATCGCAGACTTTATCGCAGCGCTGGAGGTGGCCAAATGATCAATCCTGACTACAAGTACTCCGGAACCTGCGGAATCCAGCATGAAGAGCCGCTGCTCTTCGAGCATGCCCACGATGCACCCGAAGCTCTCAATATGCCGGGTGTGGATGGCGACATCTCCCCTGAACTCGCCGCCTTTGCACGCAAGAGACCAACCAATATTCCGGGCCTGTCGGAGCCGGAAACGGTGCGCCATTTCGTTCGCCTTTCACAGTGGAACCACGGCATCGAAACAGGCTTCTATCCGCTCGGCTCCTGTACAATGAAGTACAATCCGCGTGTCAACGAGCAAGTGGTTCGTCTGCCGGGACTCGCCCATATTCATCCGGATCAGCCGGAAGAGAGCGTTCAGGGTGCGCTGGAACTGCTCTATGAGCTGCAGCAGTGGCTGGGGGAAATATCCGGACTTCCGCATGTCACCCTGCAGCCTGCTGCCGGAGCACATGGCGAACTGGTTGGCCTGATGATGATCCGCGCCTGCCTCGATGCTCGCGGAGAATCAAATCGCCGCAAGGTACTGGTTCCCGACTCAGCCCACGGTACCAACCCTGCTTCCGCAGCACTCTGCGGCATGCAAACGGTTGAACTGAAATCGGGGGCTGACGGCCGCATCGATCTGGATGAACTGAAAGCGCATCTGGATGGCGATACTGCTGCGCTGATGATGACCAACCCGAATACAGCCGGTGCTTTTGAATCGGATATCAGGGAGATTTGCCAACTGGTGCACGATGCCGGCGGCCTCGTTTATGGCGATGGCGCCAATCTCAATGCGCTGGTCGGCGTGGCCCGCCCCGGGGATATGGGCATCGACTGCCTGCATATCAATGTGCATAAAACCTTCTCTACTCCGCATGGCGGTGGCGGCCCGGGTGGTGGCCCTGTCGTTGTGAATGAAACACTGGCCCCCTACCTGCCAGTTCCCCGCATAGAGAAACAGGGTAGTCAGTACAAGCTGATTCACCATGATCAACAATCGATTGGCCCGGTACTTGGCTCTGCAGGCCAGATCGGAGTCATGCTGCGCGCCAATGCCTATATCTCAGCCTTTGGCCGCGAGCATCTGCACAAGATTGCCGAAGATGCGGTGCTGAACGCCAACTATGTGCTGCACCGTCTGAAAGAGCGCTACCACGTACCGTTTGAAGGGCTCTGCAAGCATGAGTGCCTGCTCACCGACGAATATCAGAACAGTCACGGCGTAAAAACGCTCGACATTGCCAAACGGCTGATCGATCTCGGCTTCCATCCGATGACCGTCTACTTCCCGCTGATCGTACATGGGGCGATGCTGATCGAACCGACCGAAACCGAGTCCCGCGAGACGCTTGATGCCTTCTGCGATGCAATGCTGGAGATTGCGGATCAGTGTGAAGCCGGTGAAACAGAAATGCTGCACGATGCGCCGGTCAAACCGTTCCGCCGCAGGCTCGATGAGACCCAGGCAGCAAGAAAACCGGTACTGGTCTGGCAGGAGTAATCACGCTTCACCAGGAGAAGCCTGTATAGCTAAATTGTGAATGTCTGCTATGAATAAGGTGATGCAGTTCTCTGCTTCATCATCATTAACAGGGCGGAAATATATGGGCATTCACATCACGCTTCATGCAGGTCGTAACTTTATTCTCGCCATCTTTCATGGTCCCGTGACGGCCCATGAGTTAGAGAGCTTCGTAGATGAGCTGCTTCTGGATAAATATGACACCAAAGACAAAGTGCGACTGGCGATCCTGAGTGAGGGTGCATCCGCCTCCCTGTTGAGGTATCACACCATATGCGCCGCAGGAAAAAGGATGCGTCTCGGCAGGCATCGACAACACCGCGGAAAACTGGCCATTATCGCCAGAAGCAGGGTGGGTTTTGGTCTTGCCAAGATGTATCAGATGGCGACTGAAAAAGTTGAACCCAGCGAAATTCTGGTGCTGCATGGTGATGGCCTGGAATCAGCGACGCAATGGCTAGGCATCAGCGACCTTTCAGCCAACATCCGGCAGATCTTAAACTGCGTTGAGCAGGGTGTTGAGAGGGGATTATCTACTCAAATGATCCGCTAAAGCAGCGCTTTTCGACCACGAAATAACCGTGGGTTGAGGGCTGCTCGCTGTAACTTACGCGAATGCGCGCATCCGGATTGAAGGTCTGGCTGGTACCGAAGATCACCTGCTCCTGGTGCGTCAGCATGGCATGTTGCGGATATACAAGCTCAAGCTGATCATCACCTTGCCAGCGGATGATCGCGTCAAAGCCATGGCGCATGGAAAAGCTGAACATGCTACTGTTAAATGACTCTGAGGCAGGGCGAACGTTGAGCTTCGTTTCCCGGTTCACATCCTGCACCCCATCTGAAACCAGATAGATTGTGGCGATTTCGCCCCCATCCGGTGAAGGGCACTCAAAGAGAATATCGGTTTTTTCACTGCCGCAACCGGACATAAGCAGCAGGGGCAATGCGAATAAAACAGGCCTGAGGTTCATATCTGGCCGGACAGACGACTAAATTCGCTCTCCACCCGGGCAAGGCAGTCCTCAACCGCTACCCCTTCAAAGTAATTGCCAACCAGCGCCAGCGGTTTCCCATCCAGCAGCTCATCCACCTTAGCCATCAGTGTGTGATGCCCCATATCGGGTGCCGGCAGCCGGTTGGTTTTATGGAAAACCGCCACCAGCTTTCTTCTTTTCACATTCAGAAGCTTGCAGATACGCTCAACCTTCGCCTCATCGTCCAGCATCCCCGGCTTGAAATGAAATGCAAAGCCTCGCAATTCAGCATCTGCAATATAGTCGCGGGAAACAGCGGAATAGAAATCACCATCGACTGCAATAATGCCTGCGACCGGATCCAGCTCCAGATCATTCCTGTTGATGACGATG
Organism: Mariprofundus ferrinatatus; assembly: GCF_002795825.1. Classification (NCBI taxonomy): domain Bacteria; kingdom Pseudomonadati; phylum Pseudomonadota; class Candidatius Mariprofundia; order Mariprofundales; family Mariprofundaceae; genus Mariprofundus; species Mariprofundus ferrinatatus. The sequence continues at coordinate 2,211,959 of NZ_CP018800.1, forward strand.
CCGACCGACTCGATCTCCACCTCATTCACCCAGCCAAGCTGCTCTGCAACATCAGGAAAAGCCCCCTGCAACAGACGAGAGGCTGCCAGAACCGGCGTTGCAATCGCCAGTCGCTCGGCATGCAGGGTTGTATCGGCTAGTGCAACGGCAAATCCATGATTCTTGTCAAAAGTGATCTCCTCGATCTTTACCCCTGTCCTGCACTGCACGCGCTTCTCCAGTTCGCTGATAATACGGCTCAGCCCTTCAGGGAAGGTGTAGCTGCGCATCACACTTTTATCGCGGGGCCGTTTACGGAAAAGCATGTCGGCAGGCACCTCGTCAGCCTGCTGGCAGATCACGGCGTTAAAGGCGTGGCGGAATACATTTTGATAGTTTTTCGGCCCGACAATGGCGCGATAGTAGTCAGCCACTGATTTGCCATCCTTCGTGGCCGAAAAGATGCGCCATGCGTTGGCAAACAGTTCAAGGAATTTCAGCCGAGAAGGAATTGAAACCAGCTGCTCATCGGCCAGCATCTTGTAGCTCTGCTTCTCACGTGCGCTGAGCTGATCCATCAGTCCCAGTTTGTCGAAAATTTTCAATAACCGTCCGTAGGAGTTGAAGCAGGTGTGCGTCCCCATCTCCAGCCAGAAAGGCTTTTCACCCGCAACCGTGGCCGAATCAAAGCAGCCGCCGGCCCGCTCGCTCTTCTCCAGTACCAGCACCTTCTGCCCGGCCATCTTCGCTTCAAATGCCATCGCCAGACCGGAAATCCCGGCGCCGACAACTATCAGATCGTATCGCTCACTCATGCTGCGACTCTATGCTATTCAGTGCCGTCAGGACAAACCTGAATCCATCGTTTAAGCTGCCGGCATGCGAAGAATTGATCAGATTGAACCGTTCCGTGTAATGCAGCTGCTCGAGCGCGCCAAGGAGCTGGAGGCCGAAGGGCAGAAGATTATCCATATGGAGATCGGCGAACCCGATTTCCCAACCCCCCCTTCAGTCATCGAAGCTGCGAAAGCCGCCCTCGATAGCGGAGACAACTATTATACCCCGTCCACCGGAAACCCTAAACTGCAAAAGGCGTTGTCGCAGTGGTATCTGGGCGAATACGGTGTTGCCGTTGCCCCCGAACGCATTCTGATCACCCCAGGCACATCCGGTGCATTCAGCCTGATCTATGCGACCCTGCTTGAGGCGGGTGAATCAGTGCTTCTCTCCGACCCCGGCTACCCCTGCCAGCGCAACTTTATTCGCCTTGCAGGGGGCGAGCCTCTCAACATCCCGGTTAGCCCCGAAACGCGCTACCACCTCTCAGCCGGACTGATCGAGCATCACTGGAAAGCGGGAACACGCGCCGCCGTGGTGATCAATCCATCCAACCCTACCGGAACACTGATCGATGATGGGGAGTTGAAAAAAGTAGCTGACAGTTGCCGCAGGCTGGGCGGATACCTGATTTCCGATGAGATATACCATGGCCTCACCTATGGCGCCAAAGCGCGCTGTGCCCTGGAGTTCAGTGATGACGCCATTATCGTCAACGGCTTCTCCAAACGCTGGGCCATGACCGGCTGGCGCATCGGCTGGGTCATCGTGCCTGACAGCCTGATCGATGCCTGCCGCCGGGTGATGCAGAATATCTTTATTGCCGCTCCCACCCTTTCGCAATATGCGGCGATCAGGGCCCTTGCGGCCAGTGATGAAATTGAAGTCATGCGCAGGGCCTATGATGAACGGCGCAGCTATCTTTTAAGTGAGCTGCCAAAGCTCGGATTCGATATTGTGGTGGAACCGCAGGGGGCATTTTACATTTACGCCAATGTCAGCAGGCTCACCGATGACTCGCGCAGTTTCTGCTGGCAGATGCTTGAAAAAGCCGGCGTGGCGATCACTCCGGGCGAGGATTTTGGCAGTTACCGGTCGGATCAACATGTGCGCTTCTCCTATGCCACGGGACTTGAAGATATCCGTGAAGGTGTCGACAGGATTCGCCGATACCTGAGCCTCGCCACGAAATAACCGTTTTATTCCCTGATTCGCTTCGTCTTTGCGGCTTACGATGCTATGCTGCGCATCCAATGACGCCTGCCGGCGTCGACAGCTTTGAGATCAAACCGGAGAACACACCATCATGTTTAATGTCCTGACCAAACTGTTCGGTAGCCGCAACGACCGTTTACTGAAAGAACTATGGCCCATGGCCGAACAGATTAACGCGCTGGAAGCCGACATGCAGGCACTCTCCGATGAAGAGCTGGCCGGAAAAACTGTTGAGTTCCGTCAGCGTATTGCAGATGGTGCAACCGTTGATGACCTTCTTTTCGAAGCCTTTGCCGTGGTACGCGAAGCATCAGTGCGAGCCCTCGGCATGCGCCATTTCGATGTACAGTTGATCGGCGGCATCATCCTGCATCAGGGCAAGATTGCCGAAATGAAGACCGGTGAAGGTAAAACCCTGACCGCAACCCTGCCTGTTTATCTCAATGCACTGCCCGGCAAGGGCGCGCATGTCATTACCGTGAATGACTACCTGGCAAGACGCGATGCGGAAAACATGGGCAAACTCTATGGATTCCTGGGCCTCTCCACCGGCGTTATCGTGCATGGCATCAGCAATGAAGAGCGCCAGCAGGCTTACGCTTCCGATATCACCTACGGCACCAACAACGAATTCGGTTTCGATTACCTGCGCGACAACATGGCATTCTCCGCCGAGGAGCTGGTACAGCGTGGCCACCACTACGCGATCGTCGATGAAGTGGACTCGATCCTGATTGATGAGGCACGTACGCCGCTGATCATCTCCGGCCCTGCCGAGCAGGCGACCGAGCTCTACAAGCAGGCGGACGGCCTGATCAAGCAGCTTAACGAAGAGGATTACGAAAAGGATGAAAAAGATCGCGCCATCTCCTATACCGAGATCGGCAACGATCATGTCGAGGAACTCTTCCGCAACGCGGGACTGCTGATCAACGGCAACCTCTATGATCCTGAAAACGTCAATCTGATGCATGCCGCCACACAGGCACTGCGCGCCAACCACCTGTTTGCCCGCGAAAAGGATTATATTGTGCGTAGCGATGAGGTGATCATCATCGACGAGTTCACCGGCCGCATGATGCCGGGGCGCCGCTACTCCGATGGCCTGCATCAGGCTTTGGAGGCCAAGGAGGGGGTAACGGTTCAGCCTGAAAACCAGACACTGGCTTCAATCACCTTCCAGAACTACTTCCGCATGTATGACAAGCTGGCCGGCATGACCGGCACGGCAGATACGGAAGCGGAAGAGTTCCAGAAAATCTACAGCCTGGAAGTGGTCATCGTACCGACCAACAAGGATATGATCCGTAACGATGTCGCCGATGTGATCTATCGCGATACCGAGGACAAGTTCAACGCGATCGTCAGCGATATTGAAACCGTGCACAAAGAGGGGGCCCCGCTACTGGTCGGCACCACCTCGATCGAAAAATCCGAATACCTCTCCGAGCTGCTGAAAAAGAAAGGCATCAAACATGAGGTTCTCAACGCCAAGCACCATGAACGCGAGGCGGAGATCGTTGCCCAGGCCGGTCGCAAGAATGCGGTTACCATCGCCACCAACATGGCCGGCCGCGGTACCGACATCATGCTCGGCGGCAATCCCGACATGCTCATCTCCCAGCTCCCACAGGGCCTCTCGGAGGCCGACCGCAAGACCAAAGCGAAGGAGATTCGTGAAGCATGTCAGGCAGAACATGTTGAGGTAGTAGAGCTTGGAGGCCTGCATATTCTCGGTACCGAGCGTCATGAATCCCGTCGCATCGACAACCAGCTGCGAGGCCGTTCCGGTCGTCAGGGCGATCCGGGTGTAACCCGCTTCTACCTCTCCCTTGAAGATGACCTGATGCGCATCTTCGGTGGAGAAAAGATGCAGTCGATGCTGACCAAGATGGGCTTCGAACAGGGCGAAGCGATCGAACATCCATGGGTCACCAAGGCTATTGAGAACTCACAGAAGAAGGTTGAGGGTCGCAACTTTGATATTCGCAAGCAGCTGCTTGAGTACGATGATGTAATGAACCAGCAGCGCGATGTGGTTTATTCGCAGCGCCGTGAGTTGCTTAGAGCCGATGATGTCGCCGATGTCATTGACGACATGCAGGCGGACCTTGCAGCTCACCTTGCTGCCGAGTTCCTCGATGGCCATCCTGAAGCGTGGCACATGGATGAGCTGAAAGATGCGCTGATGGAGCGGCTGACTGTGGAGAGCGACCCTCAGGCATGGCTGGCCAGTGATGATGTTGATACTGCAGACGATATGGCTGTCAAAATCAAGGAAGCGCTGCAGGCGCATATGGCTGCCAAGGAGGCAATCACAGGGGCTGAGCAGATGCGCGGCTTCGAGAAGTACCTCGTGCTAAACATTCTAGATCACCACTGGAAAGAGCACCTGCTGGCGATGGACCACCTGCGCCAGAGTGTCGGCCTTCGCGGTTACGCCCAGAAGCAGCCGATTCAGGAGTACAAGCGCGAATCATTCGAACTGTTCGAAGGCATGCTCGATAAAGTGCGCGAACAGACCATGGTCGCCCTGCACAGTGTACAGGTAGAGCAGCAGGCACCCATCGTGGAAGAACCTGCACGCGAGGACCCATCCAAGGTCAATTACAGCCACGGTGCTGACGAAACGGATGAAGATCACCACACCTACAAACGAGAGCACCCCAAGGTTGGTCGTAATGATCCATGTCCGTGCGGTTCCGGAAAAAAATACAAGCAGTGCCACGGCAGGCGGAATTAATCGCCGACCGAATGGGAAAGCTGCACAAGATTAGGATTACGATCGAGGCCCATACATCATGTCTGTAAACCCACCGAACCAGAAGCATCCGCTGCCTGTTCCCGGCTTCAAAGTCGGCACTGCCTCATGCGGCGTGAAGTCGCCTGCACTGCGTGGAAAGCGCCAGGATGTGACACTGATTGTCGCCGAGTGCGCCTGTCACGCGGCCGGCGTTTTTACAAAAAACCGCTTCCGCGCTGCCTGCGTTCGCAGCGGCGAGAAGACCCTCGCATCAAACAGTGAAAATGTACGTGCCATTGTAGCCAATGCAGGCAATGCCAATGCAGGGCTTGGTGAAATGGAAACGGTCTGGGCACGCCAGCTTATTGAGACCGGTGCCGAGGCTGCAGGCGTCGTTTCTGACAGCGTACTCTCCGCCTCGACCGGCGTCATCGGCACTCCGTTCCCAATCGAACGTATTCAGGAGAAGATGCATGAAGCCTCTGACTCTCTTGCTGCGGATAACTGGGAGGCCGCAGCACATGCCATCCGCACCACCGACACCTTCGCCAAGTGGTCCTCGGCTGAGATAGAGATCGAGGGCAACCGTTATACGCTGACAGGCATTGCCAAAGGCAGCGGTATGATCCATCCGAACATGGCAACGATGCTCGCTTTTGTTGCCACCGATGCACCGATCAAAGCGGCCGAACTTGGCCCTATGCTCAAACGTGCCGCCGACCGCTCGTTCAATTGCATCTCGGTGGATGGCGACACTTCAACCAACGACACCCTGTATCTGCTCTCCTCCGGCATAGGGCTCGGTCATGCACCGCTTGCAGACACATCCCTCTTCGAGCATGCGCTGACTGAACTCTGCATCGAACTTGCCACGCAGATCGTTCGTGATGGTGAGGGTGTCTCAAAGTTTGTCACCATTGAGGTTTCCGGCGCAGCGTGCGAGGCGGATGCCCGTACTGTCGGTCGAGCAGTTGCTGTATCTCCACTTGTAAAAACCGCTTTTGCAGGCAGTGATGCCAACTGGGGACGCATACTCTCCGCAGTAGGTAATTCGGGCATAGCCATCGACACCAACCGCATCACCCTCTCGGCCGATGATGTGCTGATGTTCGAGAAGGGCAACCTGCATCCGGATTACAGCGATGAGCAGGGTATGGCGGTATTCAGTCAGGATGAGTTCACCATCTCGCTCGACCTCGGCATGGGCGATGCGCAAGCAACCGTCTGGACTGGAGATCTGACCCACGAATATATCACCATTAACGCAGAGTACCGGACCTGAGAACCCGCAATATCGCACTGATCGCTCCCTTTGATCGCGAAGGGAACGTACTGCTTCTCAAGCGTAGCGCCAGTCAGCACTGCGGAGCCCTCTGGTCATTCCCAGGCGGCAAGATTGAGGTCGGAGAGAAGCCAAAAGAGGCTGCCATGCGCGAGCTTCAGGAGGAGACGGGGCTGTCGGGGGACAACTGGAAGCTGCTCGGCATGCACCACTTTGAATATCCTGACAGGATTCTCCATTTTCTCCTATTCAGCTGCATTTGCGGTGAACCGGGAACCCTGAATGCCGAATCAGAACATGCATGGGTATCCATTGATGAACTGGAGAGTTATCCAATGCCCGAAGCCAATCTCGGCATGCTTCCGCTCATTTCCGGAGTTTAACTTTACAGCCAGCCACCCGGCAGAGGACGCAACCACGATACGCCAGGCCTGTGGTGCCGCTGGATGGTCGCCTCACGATAGTACTCCAGCATACGTGCTACATACTCAAGAATCGCCTGATTCTCATCATTGGCCGTTATTTTCTCAGGGATATAGGCGTGTGACATTGCCGGGGTCTTGAGTGCAAAATTGGCTTGTATTTTATATGTTCTGTGCTGAGGCCGGGTCGTAAGAATATCCCAGTGAGCCCGAATGGTGATAATCCGTGCGATCCCCTTCAGCTTAAACGAAACACCACCCTCCCTGATCCTAAGTCGTTCAAGTTCCTCAAAATTGAATAGTCTGTATAGAGAAGCAGCCATACTTGCCTCCATCAATATGCCAAACTGGAGAAGCAGATACAGATTAACAGGCAGGATGATGATTCCGCTGTGATGTGGGCAACAAATTATTGTTCGGCTTAACCTTTGCGTCTGGCTCTGGGATGGGCTTCGTCATAAACCTCGGTGAGTTTGGCGATATCGAGATGGGTATAGCGCTCGGTAGTGGCAAGCGATGCGTGGCCGAGCAACTCCTGTATGGCGCGCAGATCAACACCGCTGGCGAGAAGGTGTGTGGCAAATGAGTGGCGCAGCCGGTGCGGCGTTACCGAAATATCAGCGCCATTCTCCAGTGCCCTGTCTTTAAGCATGCGCTGCACGCTGCGCACGGTTAAACGCCTTCCGAAACGGTTAAGAAATACCGCCTTCTCCTCGACGGCTGAGATACGTTCACCTAGATAGGCCTGAAGATATTCCACCGCGCCCTGCGGCAGTGGCACGATGCGCTCTTTACGCCCTTTTCCGAAAACCCGCAGTTCAAACTGATCCATATCAATATCATCAAGGTTCAGTCCCACCACTTCGGATACACGCAGGCCGCAGCCGTACATCACAGCCAGCAGTGCCAGATCCCGTAACTCGCTGGCGCGATCGGTATGGTTCATCAGGGCGGCGGTCTGCTCCGGCGGCAGGGTGCGCGGCAGTCGTTTCGGCAATTTGGGAGGACGCACACCAGCCGCCACGTTGGCCCTGCACCAGCCCGCCTGCACGGCTGCATCGAAAAAGCTGGAGAGCGCTGAAAGCCTCCTGGCCAGCGTTGAAGCGGCAAGTCCCGCTGCATGGCTATCCACCAGCCAGTCCTGCACCTGGGTTCGATTGATTGCTGAGAGTGACGCATCCTCACCACAGAACGCGACAAACCGTACAAGATCGCGGCGATATGCGGCAACCGTATGCTCTGAGGCAAGGCGGACATCGGCCAGTTCATGAAGAAACTGGTCTATCGCCTTGCTGAGTAACATCTCAGCTGCCGTCGGAATCTCCCTGTTCAGATTCGGCGATCTCAACCCGATTGCCGCCCAGGGCCTTGGCGACATACATTGCCTGATCTGCCTTGGCGACCAGCTGCTTAACGGCAGGATCCTTGCCGGCAGGAGAGTAGGCCACACCAATGCTTACCGTAACCTTCTCATCCTCCAACAGTTCACTCTCTGCTACGCAGTTGACAGCACGCGCTGCAATATCACACGCCTTCTCCTGACTGCAGCCCGGCAGCAACAGAA